>JAFXVU010000242.1 GCA_017534705.1 Bacteroidaceae bacterium | reverse complement strand
GCCAGGAAGGTCTCGCGGTCGAGGATGCGCCATCCCTGGGTAAGGTCGGCAACGGAGAGGAACTTGAGCGCGAATGCGAGTTCGATGAATCCGAGCGTCACTTTCACCACATTCATCCAACCTCCCGACTTGGGCGCCGACTTCAGCCAACTGGGGAACATGGCGAAGAGTGTAAAGGGCAAAGCAAGGGCAACTGCGAAACCGAGCATGCCTATCGTCGGAGCGATGATGCTGCCCATGGTGCTCACCTCCACAAGAAGGAACCCGATAATCGGGCCGGTGCAGGAGAAACTCACAAGGGTAAGCGTGAAAGCCATGAGGAAGATGCCGAGCAGGCCGCCCGTTTTCTCCGCCTTACTGTCCACTGCTGAGCTCCACGAAGAGGGGAGAGTGATTTCAAATGCACCGAAGAAGGAAGCAGCGAACACCACAAGCAGGAGAAAGAAGAAAATGTTGAACACAGCGTTTGTCGCCATGTTGTTGAGGGCGCTGGCGCCAAATATCCAAGTTACAATCAGTCCGAGCGCCACATAGATGATGACGATGGAAATGCCATAGACGACAGCATCTTTCACGCCCTTCTTCTTGTCGCCCGAACGGTGTAGGAAGAAGCTCACGGTCATGGGTATGATGGGCCACACGCAAGGTGTGATAAGTGCCACAAGACCGCCGAGCAGGCCCAGCAAGAAAATCATCCACAGGGAGGAGTGTCCCACATCGTTCTTACCACCGTTCTCGAAGGCCTTCAGTTGGTCGATGACGGGAGTCCAGTAGTCAGAGGCGGCAGTCGGAATGACTACCGCACTGTCTTGCGCCGTGCTGTCGGTTGTGTTGGCCAGCGTCGGAGTTGCGGTTACAGGTTCCTCTGCGGTCTTCTCATCGGCGTTGGCTTCGTTTTTTTTTTCGTCCTTTTTCGCGTCCTTGGCGTCATCCTTCACAGCACCTTTGGCCTCACCGCTGTACTTGAACTCGGTAGTGGTTGGTGGTGTGCAGTTCTGGTCGTTGCAGGCGCTGTATTCGATATAGCCCTCAACCTCGTAAGGACCGCCAGTGAAAGTGACCTTCTGAACTAGTTTGGCGCTCTTCTCGAAGAAGAACAGTTCGGCGTCGAAAATAGGGTCGAACTGTTGTATGGGTTTGGTCACTGGTTTCAAAGGTCCGTTGGTCTTGGCACCCTTGAGGTTGTCGAAATGAATCACTGTCGGGTTAGGACCGTCCTCAACCACATTCGTGGAATACATGTGCCATCCAGGGTCAATGGATGCTTCAAATACGATTTCGCCCTCAGTTTCTGAAATCTTGTTGAATGTGGCGTTCATTTTCACAGGTTTTGCCATCTGTGCAATCGACAGTCCACACCCCATTACTACCATCATCGTAGTGGTGGCAATCAATCTGAATAATCTCATAGACGTGTTTTCGTTTTTCTTTTTCACACCGCAAAGTTAGTCATTATTCGCAAGACAAACAAACCATTGCATATAAAGAATATTAAAACCCATCAAATCCGTTTTGATAATCAACGAATATTAGCTCACTTCCCCGATGATATACTCGTAAAAAGAGCCTAATCTCTCAGAAAAAAATATACCTTCTTAAAAAACCACCCTTCATGATTTGTATTTGATAGAAAAGTGATATCTTTGCATATCAAGGACTTGCCCCAAACACTTCAAACACCACCAACTATGAAACATATTATAGCCCTACTTCTATATTTTACGGCTTGTCTTTCTGTCGGTGCCCAGAAATATGTAATGAGCGGTACCGTTACCGACAAGAAGACAGGTAAAGGCATAGCATACGCCACGGTCAAGGCGTTTCCCTCAAGCACCACAGTGGTTACCAACGAGGAAGGGTTCTTCTCCCTGAAGCAAGAGGAGAGGCCCGAGTTCATCGAGGTGACCCACATTAATTACAATGCAGAGAGAATCCAAGTGGCAGAACTACCTGTTAGTCCTTTGCGAATTCAACTAACCCCGTCGGCAGTGCTGCTTCAAGAGGTGAATGTATGGACCGACGACCCACGTAAACTTGTGGATATCGCTATCAGCAAGATAGCCCAGAACTACACCGCCATCCCCTCGCTTTATAAATGTTTTTACCGAGAGACGGTGATGAAAAGGCAACGTTACACCTACATTGCCGAAGCTGTGGTTGATATGTACAAGACCGCCTACAACCGAGGTATAGGTCGAGACAAAGTAGCCATTTCGAAAGGAAGACGTCTGGTCAGTCCCCGCGCTGGCGACACGCTTTCCGTGAAGGTGTTGGGAGGTCCCGCACAACCTCTCATGCTCGATGTTGTGAAGAACGCACCCTTTCTGCTCAACGATGAGGACCTCGCCGACTATGCCTTTTCCATGGAGACACCCACTGTCATTGGCAATAGGTCGCAGTTCGTGGTGGCCTTGACACCGAAGCATATCTTACCATACGCCCTCTATTATGGCAAACTCTACATCGACTGTGAGACACTTGCTTTTACCCGTGTCGAACTTTCCCTCGACATGAGCGACCGTGATAAAGCCACTGCCTTTATGTTGGTCAGGAAACCCGCCGGTGTTAAATTCAAGCCACGGGAGTTGTCTTGTCTAGTGGATTACAGGTTTGATGGTAAGGTCTGCCACATCAGTTATGTCAGGAGCAACTTCCGTTTCAGTGGTGACTGGAAGAAACGACAGTTCACCTCGCCCTTCACTGTGGTTTGTGAGATGGCGGTCACCGACCGCCTCACCGATAGCATTCAGCCCATCAGCGGAAGGGACTCGTTCGACTCGCGCGATGCCTTCTTCGACAAGGTGGATTATTTCTTAGACCCTGATTTCTGGCAAGACTACAATATCATTGAGCCTACAGAGACGCTCGACAAGGCGGTCAACCGACTTCTCAAGCGTCATCAATCTTCCAAGCGATAGGAACTATTATCACGCCACAAAAAACGGGATGTGACATTGTTCACACCCCGTTTCTGTTATTTTATTCGGTACAGTCGTATGCCGAGTTGTGAGGTCTGTTTCTGGGAGTAGTCGTAGAACGTTGTGGTGTCGAGTATGACTTTCTTTTTGAGGCTTGAGGCGTGCATGAGGTGGAGTTTTCCGTCCTGCCATACGGCTATGCCCACGTGTGAGGTGTCGAGTCCTTGTTTGGAAGTGATGATGGCCACGATGTCGCCAGTCTCAATGAAAGGCAGTTGTGAGTGAGAACGTCCGAGATACGTTTTGGCGAGGTAAGGATAGACTTTTCCTTTCAGTGCCTGTTCGTCCTTTCGGATGAGGGGGATGAACTCGGGATGAGCGTCGAGATGCTTGTAGAGTTTGGGGTGGGACGACATGTAGTTAATGTCGATGACCTGTTTGGCGAAAGGAACGAGGTCGCTGCGGTTAGCATTTTCGATAGCCCTCTCGATGACGGAATAGACCAGTCCCATCCGTTCGTTGTCCTCGCCCCACTGTGTGAAGTAGTGCAGTCGGGAGGGATAGCCGTTGATGCGTCCGTCCCGATAGCGCAGTTGTGTGAGTCGACGGCAGAAGTCCTTGAAGGTTCGTTCTCCGTGATTGTAGCAGATAGACAGAGCGGTGACGTTCTCCACGAATGTGGTGCAGTCCAGTTCCCTTGTGTTGACAATAAGATGTTCTGTAGTCCCCTTTTCCAAGGTGTGGCCCACGTATGGACGGCCTAAGAAGAGTTTTCCGAAATATAGCATGGGCGACTGTTTGCCTATCTTGGCAGGTGCATCTTCAAGGGCATGGACAATCATCAGCGAATCCTCGCTGGTGTAGTCCATGTGTTGAGCAGAAGCCAAAGTCCCCGTCAATAACAGGATGAAAAGGACCATTGTTCTCATAAGCATTTTGATTTGTTTAGGCTGGGCGATGACACCCAGTTGTTACCATAAGTTTCCCCAGTCAACGTCTTTTTGGTTATTGCTGTTATTGTTACGCTGGTTGGTTTCGGTGACGTTTCCTCCGTCGCCTTGGCCTTGGCTCAGGTTGGTGGTTTCATTGAGCATGGGCGAACTGATAAGGTGTACGGTGCGCAAATTCGGGGTGATGTAAGTTTTCTTTTCCATATGGTTTGTTTTGGATATTGTAATTGAGTAGCAAAGAAATCCTTGGAGAATATAGGAAATCCCGAGCTATCCTTGGGAAATCCTATATCTCCTTTTTTGTTATTTGATGAGTGTCTTCTTGCCGTTGACGATGTATAGGCCAGGAGCCAGTCCGTCGGTGTTGCTGGTGCGGCGTACCAACTGACCGCTGACATTGTAAATGCCTGTATTGACTGACTTGTCATCGTTGATGCTCTTGATGGCATTGGCTTCATCGTTAATGCTGATGCCCATCAGGTTGACGGTACCTTCACCCTCATGGATGTAGAAGGCTCTGAAGGGCTTCACGGTCAGCGTACCAGTAGCAGCCCAGAACTTGTTGCTGGCGATATAGAACAAACCTGAGTACTCTTCGATTTGTTCTTCACTATAGTAGCCCTGAGCAGTCCATCCGTTGCAGGTCGTGCCGTCGTTCTGAGCAGCTGTGGTGTTTTCTACTGTCACGTTTGTTCCTGTGATAGTGATGCTTGTTGCATCGCTGTTCATCTTCTTCATCAGTACGGGGGTGTTGGCGTCGATATGGCTGGTTGAAGTGAACTGAAGCACACCTTCCTCGTTAGCGGTGTTGCCCGAGGCGTCCGTGAGGTGGAAGAAATGCACGTCATCGGTAGCGTCGGCTTCGTAGGGCAGGATAAGCGTACCGAAGGCATTGGTTATGTTGCGGGTATAAGTAGCGTTAGTGGCTGTGAACTCACCGTTGGTGATGGCCAATGGATTTCCGTCAGTGATTTCGAACTGCTCGCATACGCCGTTCGCCACAATGTTCTTGGTGGGTAAGGTAATAGCCTGAGCATTGTCCACACGGATTACTTGGTTGACATACTGTGGATAGAGCACTGCACCAACCGCCTCTTCGTACTTGCTGTCGGTCAAGTCCACATCAGTGTCACCTCGCTTCCAGAAGTAGTCCTGCTGAATCATGTCGCGCTGTGCGGTGGCATTGTCGGTTTGAACGTAGGAAAGTTGTATGTTCTTCACCTGATACCAGGCCTTGTCGCTGCGGATACCGATGGTAAAGTTGTTCTCGACAACTTGGAAATCAACGGAGTAGGAAGAGAATTCATCTTTGATGCCAGTCACCTCCGGCGAGCGGCCAACAAGTCCTCCTGTTGGATTGCCGTAGATGGCGAGGCAAGAGTTGCCTTCTGTCAGTCCCTCACCCGTCTTCACGTCTGCCGTCAGTCGGTACTGGCCGTTGGGCAGGTCGCTCAGCGTTTGGTAGAGTTCGGCCAAGGTGATGGAGCCTGCCCAAGCGTTGAAGACACCTTCAGTGGTATTGACGCTGGTGTCGTTCCAGCCGTTGTAGGTGCGAGTGAAAGTCCATCCCGACGGGTAAATCACCTGACCTCCACCGCCTTGTGTACTCATGGTTGCTGTTGCGCCCTTGAAGTCCGCATTGGTGATGAGGCTTGTGGCGTTGCCGTCGTTCTGTGCGATGATTACGGCGTTGTTGAGGATATTGATGGCACGCTGACGTTCTGTAGCCGAGGCGAAGTTCTCTTCATGGCCTTCGTAGTCTTCCCACTGGTCGATGGCGGAAGCGGCTGCGATGGACGAAGCGTGCTCACGTGCGGCATTGAGTGCGATTTGGAACTGGCTGACTGCATTGTATGTCAGTGTGATGTCGTCAATGAGTATTTGCGCTGCTGCATTGTCCGACCCACTTGTCACGAATCCAAATGAAAGGTCAAATGGTTGTGGTTCATCTGTTACTTCGATGCTCTTGGTGACTTGTTTCCATCTTCCGTCCGAAGAAGCCAGTGAAATCTGAGTGCCGTCGAGGTTGTAGTAGCAAAGGTTATTGGCGATGTTTTGTCCGTTGCTGTTAATCCAGTAGGTCAGTGTATAAGAGCCTACAGGAAGCATAGCCTCTTTCAGTGCCTGCAAAGTGACGGGTGAGGAGTACCAGTTCTTGCGGATATAGAGGTAAGTGTTGTGGTCGGCATCATCAGAGTTGCGATTCACGTAGATCCACTCGGATCCATTTGACAGTCCGTTGTAGTTGACAGTCCATCCACTGATTTGCTTCAAGTTGGGGAAACCGCTGCCAGCGAGGTAGTCGCCAGGTTCTGCACAGAAGTCGAGGTTGTCGCCAAGGAATCCCGCCACTGAGAAATCCGAATTTTGGGTGGCTGCATATTCAGCGAACAAGGTATTCAGTGCGGTGATGGCTTCTTCGACCTTGATGTCATTTTCAGTGTAAGTGTCAGTCTCATAGGTTGCAGTTGTCAATCCGAGCGACTGGCAACCCTGAATCATGGACTGATAACTTTTGAAAAGGCGGATGGAGGCATCGGTGGCGTCCATTTGGTCGATGAGTGCCTGTGCCACAGTGGCGAACGTCGAGTAATTGACTGGCTCGTCCATGGCAGCAGTAGTAGCTTTGACGGCCGCTAACAAATCATCCCACGCCCCTTCACTCATGGACAGACGACCGTAGTCCGTTCCGTCGCCAACCTGTTGGTTGTAGTCTTTCTCAAAGCACAGCAAGGCGTTTTCAAGTTGGTCGAATGCGGTATTGAAGTTGGCAATCTGGGTGTTGGCGGCAGCGATGGCATCGTTCAGTGCCGTGTTGGCGGCCTCGATGTCGGATGCCGTGGCGGCTGAGTTGGCTGCGCTGATGGCATTGCTGAGTGCGCTTTGCTGCGCTGTGGTGAGGTGGGTCGGGTCGATGGCCTGAGCATTGGCGATGTTGGCGTTCAAGTCTTCAACAAGGACGAGAAGTGCATCTGCATTCTCGTAGAGAGTCTGGACGGCGCTGATGGCGTCAAGCAGTTCTTCCACGTCGCTGTAGCTGTGGTTGTAGTCTGCCACATCCGACTGCAGTTGGGAATAAGCGGCGGCAGGAAGCAGGTCTTGGTAATTGCTCACTTGGCCACAAAGGGTCGTCAGGGCTTCTTGCACATCGCCACAGAACTGAAGACGGAAGTTGTCGAAGTGAATCCAGTTGGCGGTGCCTTCTGCGGTCTTTCCGGCAGTGATGGTCAGGTTCTCGTTCTCTGATAGCACATAACCTACTGTGTAATCCTTGTCTGATGTCCAGTTGGCTCGCTTGCCGTTCAGGTCGATGTAGGTGCCGTTGCCGCCGAGGTTGGCAGTCAGTTTGTAGTAGCCTGCGGGAAGATTACGGATGGTCTGCGACATACTGCCCTCAGGAAGGGCGCCAGAGGCTTGCCATCGTTCTGCATAATAGAGGCCGGTCTTGAACCCCTGGTCATTAATCTGTGTCGAGAGGTAGTTGGCAGGCATCTGTGTCCATCCCGACATGTCGCGGTATTCGAACCCCGCGTTGGTGATGTAGCCTGTCACATCGAAAGGAGCGTCCATGGTGGCCTCCGTATCGTTGTCGATGAGTTCGAACTTCCCTGCAATTATCCACGATTGCCTCAAATCGAAAGTTCCAACAAGCCCGATTTCTATTGGGGTATTATCAGTAACTACCGTGAAATTAAGGGCATTGCGGTACATCTTGCTGTCGAAAGCCACTGCGCCCTCTGCCTGACTATTGGCATAGCCGCTGGCAATGATGCTGCCAAGGGTCTTGATGGCAACCTGAGAACTACCTGCCTTCAGATAAGCAAGTGACTTGGTGGTATCGGTTTCTGCATTGAGGCCATAGCGGAAAAAGGAGTAGTTCACCAAAGTGTAATGGCCCGCAGGAAGGGTGATGGTCTGTGTCAGGCTGTAATTTGTTTTCTCAAGCGACCCCCATCCTGCATAGCATTCGCTGGCAAATCCAATGGTGTTGTAACTTTTATAGTCTATGTTATTGATTCGGATAGTGCCATTGCCACTTACTGGTGTGTTGAAGTTGGTGTTGGTCCAACCCGTTGTCCCGTTCGATAGTGTGGCGTTGGTGATGTACTGTGCGGTCACGTCCTTCTGTGCGAAACCGACTGCGGCAAAAAGCATGACTACCGCGAAAATGATATGTCTTTTCATAATGTATTCTGTTTTAGTCGGTTGGTTTAGAATTGGGCTTTTTTCACTTCCACCACGCCCACACCGCGCTTCATCAGCACGACGAAAGCGTTTTCAGACTGGTTAGGGTTGCCCGGTGCGGCCACAGTGTAGTCCTGCACCAGGTTGCTGGAGTTCACCGAACTGGAGTAAGTGCGTTCGTCGAAACGGTGGTAGTGGCCCGAGAAATGCTGCACTTTGCCACCTAATTTGCCAGCGGCCTTCATCATGATGGCCGACAGCGGGTTCTTCTTCAGGGTGTTGGCTTTTTCGGTGTCGTTGGGGGAGATATTTGCGTCGTGGCAGCCGTAATCAGAGTCATCCGTAGTGGGGATATAGAGGCCCACGTCGTTCTGGTCGAGCCACCAGCGGTCGCAATCGCTGCCGGCAAGCCATGGATAGTGCTGCATCCAAACGCTGGCCTCGTCGGCATGGGCATCCACAAAAGCACTCAATGCATTGATAACGGCATCGGGAGCATAGTAGGTGGCGGAACCAAACCAACCAGGTTTCTGGTAGAGTTTCTGGAACCAGTAGGTCTGGGCGCAGTAGAAGCGGACGTCGTTGAATTTGAACGTGAAAGGCTTCGACTGGAAATAACTCGATTTCGAGTTGTCGATGAAATACTGGATGTTCTCGTCGAACACGCCTTGGCCGTTCCAGTAGTTGTTGTTCGTCGTGATGGCCGAGATGGTCTTGTCGTCGGCGCTCGAGCCTGAGTAGGTCGCTCCCTTGTCGGGATTGCTGCCCGTCCAATAGTCGGGTGAGAGGTCGTGGTTGCCGGCGATGAAGATGAACGGTATGCCCGCTGTCTTGGCCACCTCTGCAGTGGCGTTGAGGAATTTGGTGTGGCTACCACTGCTTCCGTCATCGCCCTTGTCCTGGTCTATGTCGCCAAGGCAGAAGATGATGCTGGTACGAGGCACGTAGTTGGGCTTGGCTGAGAAGACTACCTTTTGGCTGCCGTTTTTGCCCATGGCGCAGATGTTGTTCATAATGGTGGTGAGGTCCGCGTCGCTCGTGCCGTCATGTCCTTCACCTTGGTTAACGTGGCAGTCGGAGATAAACACTGCAGTGAAGTATTCGTCTGACTCGAAACGGAAGGCGTAGGCCTTGTCGTTGTAGGTGAAAACCTCCAATCTATCGGGATAGATCTTGGTCGTCGTGGGATTGGGACTAACCTCGGAGGCTGAGACGGTCACGCCATCCACCTTCACACCGGTGATGAGCGAAGACCAGTCGGTGCCTGAAGGTACGGTGACATGAGTCAACCCGCCTGCCTCTGTGGTTGTCTCCGCATTCACGCTGTAGGTGAATGTCATTTGTGCGTTCATGCCCATGAAAAGGAGCAGGAATGAGGTAGTTAGTAAAAGTTTCTGTTTCATTATATTATAGTAGTTAGTTGTTCGGCAAATTAATGACAAACCAGGTCCTTCAGATGATTCTGAATAATCGGACAATGCAGAATCCTCATGATTCTCGGATTACTCTGATATTCTCCTGTTTAAATTGATTAAACCATGCAAATTAACTACATTTTCACGATATTTACAAACTATTCGTCAATAATTTTGAAATATGGATGATTTGCGGTAAATTTGCATTTTAAGAGTTCTTATTACTGTGATGATGAACCCTGATTATTCAAACTTAGTGTATAAACTAATTACTCAAATAAATATGCAAAAAATCTTTTTCCCTTTGTTGGCTTTGCTGTCTTGGCCTATGCTGTCGATGGCCCAGACAGAGGCTGACATCAGCAGTCCCACCGAAGGTGTGATCACACACGACTACATTGGAGAAACCCAACTCAAGAGCGACGCGCTTCAGATGCTCGCCAACTTCATGCAGTATGCCAAGAGCATCTACACCGATGCAGGTACTAACAACGCAGGCACCGCCTGCGGTTATTTCAAGGCCAATAGTGCGGGACAGAACAACGAAGACGGTGTGCGAACCAATGCCGATATCGCCATGCTCTGTTCCTTTGTCTATAAATACTGTCGGCCCGCAGGTGTTGCATTGCCATCGGGCATCACGTATGATGAAGTGCTCAGTATGGCGAAGAAAGCCGTTGCATACAGTTACTCCACCCATCGCAGCACACAACTCAAGAAATGTACCAACAATGATTATTGGGGGTCAAATGGTAGCACCTACGTCTGGGAGAGCAGCCTCTGGACAGAGAGCCTAGGTTTTGCCACTTGGATGCTCGGCAACCAACTCTCCGCCACTGAAAGGACCCGCATCCGCACGGTCATCAAGGCCGAGGCCGATTACGAACTCACTCGCGCCACTGTGCCAACGGGTTATGCTGGCGACACCAAGGCCGAGGAGAACGGATGGGAAACCAACGTCCTCGCCGTTGCTTGTGCCCTCTATCCCGATGACGCCAACGCTGACAAGTGGTATGCCAAGATGCAGCAGTTCGCCATGGCATGCTACGCCATGCTCCAAGACAAGTACGACGATACCCTCGTAGACGGAAAAGCAGCCAAGGATTGGTATGTTGGACAGAACCTCTATGCCGACTATACCCTCCAGAACCACAATTATTTCCACACCAGTTACCAGAATGTGGTCATTCAGGAACTCTGCGAGAGTTACCTTGCCCTCAAGTGCATGCAACAGGCCGGAGCAAGTAAGACCTTCCCCCTTTCCGAAACACTGCTTTGGAACCAACAGCCTATGTTCAACGCTGTGCTCAAGGAGCTTGCACTCGCTGACGGTGAACTGGTCATGCCTACAGGCAACGACTGGAGTATGTTTCTCTACGACCAACTACCCGCCTACACAGGTATGGCCACCATTTTTGGCGATGCCGATGCCTTGATGCTCGAGAACATGGCGTTCAAATACACCAAGGCTCGTCAAGGCACTACAAGTGATGGCAGTTGGATGCTCAACAGCGACATCGGTCCTCGTCGTATGGGTGTGACTGGTCACCGCGTGATGATGACCTATCTCATGCACGAGTTCTTCCCTGTGGGCAGTATGCAGCCCACCGACTGGGATACCTTCCGCCTCCGCCATGCCGGCACCAAGTATTTCGAGACGCAGAATCTTGTGCGCAGCATGAGTAAAGACCGTTTTACCTGCTTCTATTGGAACGACGGACAAAAACGCTATTCAGGCATTGTGGTGCCTAACACTCCCGACAACAACAAAATCATGGTGCCTTTCTCTACCCACAACACGGGCAATATCCTCGGCACCTATAGCCGTGCCGACAACACTGCATCTATTAAAGGCAATTATGCGCTTTTCCCAGAGGGATACGCCATGAATGGACAGATTATGGCTAATGGTGGTCAGATACCTCAGTCGTTCTGCCTCTACGCCACCAGTGGAAACGCCGTTATCCTGATCGACGCACTCAAAGCCAACAGTGCCACTTCTGTCAGTGTCGAGCAAGGTGGTATGATGGGTATCAGCGTCGACCCATTCATGAAGGAGAAACGTACCATCTACTATGATAACAATGGCAGCATAGCCAAAATACAGACCAACGGCAGTAGTTACAGTACGTGGAACAGCACCTGGGCTAACATAGACAACACCCTGGGGTTCGTCTGCCTGCGTGACTATGGCAACACCATGGCCTTCGGCGACCGTTCGCTCAACAACTCCATCTACACCGCCAAGATTTATCCTGCCTACTCTGGCAGTAGTTCACAAGTTGGCACCGAGATGAACCATAAGCGCGTCTTCGTTTATTACAGCAATGTCAACGCTGAGCGCACCAAATCGCTGGCAACACAAGTGCAGGACCTCACACAACAGTCCGACTGGGTGGAAGGATGGCACGGAGTCATCGCCTGCGACCCCGATGGCACGCACTATATGCTCCTCAGCAACCTTTTCGCCGACGACAACACGCCATGGCCTCTCACTGTCAGTTGCCGATATGGCGCACCAGTGTTCACTCAGACAACGAACCTCATAGGAGACAACAATTCTTCAGCTACCTTCTATTGCGTGCAGAATTACAACATCGCACAGGAACTGCGTGTATTTGTCGAAGGCGCTACAGACTTGAAGGCCGTACAGGCTGATGAGAATCCATGCGCTGCCTACCTCAGCAATGGGAGCACATCGAGCCAAACCGTCTCGGTCACCATCATTGGCAAAGACGGCAACATTGCCACAGGTTCTGTCGCCATTCCGGCTGGCAGTTGCAAGTTCGTGGAGGCCAAAGGCAGTGGCATCAACGCCATTACTGCCGACTTCCCTGGCGACTACCGAAATGTGGCATACGGCACACAGGCTTATGCCAACAGTTATGAAGGTTCCCACCTGCCTTTCGCTGTTCTCGACGGACAAGACGACACTTATTACCAGACGCTCAACAACGCATCCGCAGGTAGCGAATACCTCGCTTTCCGTCTGCGCAACAATTATAAAATCAACAAGATTGTGGTCAGCGGTATGGAAGGCCAGACTGCACCGACCAGTGTGATTGCCCAATATGGTGCTTCCGACGGGTCGTTCTCCAATATCCCAGGCTGCACATCCACAACCCAGGGCAACGACATCATCGTCTCTTTCCCAGAGGTGGAAGCCAAATACGTGAAAATCAAACTCGTTGGTGGCAACAGTCGAGTTGCGGTGAAGAAAGTGGCCATCTATGGCGGTAACAAACCCGGAGAAGAACAAGCGCAAATAGAAGAAACCGATGTCACAGACCAGTATTTCCAAAACCCTTCGTTCGAGGCTGACAGCGAGAGCAGCCTCACACCAGTAAACAACACAGCCGACGGACTCCGCGGCTGGACTCTCGCTAACCCGACAGGTTGGAACGTTACCGGCGATGCTAACCCTGTATTGCTCGTGAACGCCAACTGCTACACCGACAACAACTTTGGAAAGGTGACAACCATTCCCGACGGCTCCCATGCCTACTATCTCCGAATGGGATGGAATACGGGAAGCAACACCGTCAAGCAGACCTTGCATAACGTTCCTGCTGGGCGCTACCGTCTCAGTATGGACTACCGGTCGGCTTATGCCAATGGCGCTACATCCTCTTTCACACTTGGCGCCTCGTCAACATCGTCCGATGCAACCACTTTCACTGCGGGTTCGGAAGGCATCTTCACCACAATGGCGTGGAACACCGCCTCAGTGGAGTTCGAACTCAGTTCCGCCTCTGATGTGGATGTTGCTGTTGGCATCACATGGAATAGTGGTGGCAGTTGCATCATGATTGACAATTTCCGGCTCTATTCCCAGAAAAGCGCAGAGTTCGACTATGAGGCACTGAAACAACAGATTATCAACAACGACGCCGATGCCACCTTCTTGATTCAGAACCCCGACGGAGCCACAACCACCGGGTGGGAAGGTGCAGGCTTGGTGAATTGGATCAAGGAGAGTTGGACAGGCAGCAGTGTGAACGACAATTACCTAGAGCGCACCAGCAACGGCACTATCAGCCAAGCCATCGCCAACGTGCCGGCAGGAACTTACAAACTTGTCGCCGCTGCCCGCTCCTACAATGGGGGAAAGGTGACGGCTCGCATCAACCAGACCAGTGGAACGACCTTCAACGGCAAAGGAAACGCTGACACCACCATCGACCAAATCAACACCAACGGTGTACAGATGCCTTACAGCGACAAAGGCGGTTTTGCTTCCCAGAACAACACTTGCCACGGTTGGCAGTGGATCAGTGCGACAGCAACTGTGGCTGAGAATGGCAGCATGACCATCGCTTTCGATATGGTCGGCAATAGTTGGATGAGTGTCGATGACATACACCTTTATTATATAAGCGACGACAAGCAGACCTACTGCGAGTCGGTGAATGCCAATGCCAACACTCCGTATGTGGAAGTGACACATCCTATTACGTGCGATGTGATTGTCGCCAACCCGAACACAGTCATCAAATCCAGTCAACTTGTTCTTGGAGCTAATAGTGTGGTCAACAACACTATAACCGATGGTAAGATGAACAGTATGGTGCTCTACGATGGTTATGACTTTGACGATGGCGGCAACGACTACACTGCTTCCGAGGCTTTGCTTTACCGACAGCTGGAAGCAGGCAAATGGGTGACCTTGATGGTGCCTTTTGCCCCTGTTGACATCGATGGACGGATTCTCGAACTTTCTCGTTTCAATGCAAAATCTGAATGCCTCACCTTTCAAGAGGTGAAAAGCATCGAACCCAATCATCCCTATCTCGTTAATCTCTCATCAACCACCCCAACACTGAAGGGTGCAAGAGATTTGTTTGAGGAACTCCCCACACCCTTGACAAAAAACGTTGACGAAGCTGCCATGTACGGCGTCTACACCCACATCAATGACTTGAGGCAAGCCTCAGGCGTGACAGCCTCCACACCAGCCTACGTGCTTAGTGGTGGCAAGTTTTATTTGGTCGATAGTTTGGTGAGTATCTCGTCGTTCCGGGCATACTTTGTGGCTCATACAGGCGATGCCGCTGTAAACGTCCTACTTCTCAGCGAATATGACGAGCCGGATGCTATCCATCAAGTGAAGGAAACAGAGGACAGCGACTCGCCCCTATACAATCTCAGTGGACAACAAGTTCGCACTTCAGCCTCTGACAGCCAAGGACTCCCCAAGGGCATCTATATCTCAGCTGGCAAGAAAATCATCAAATAAATCCCCTGTAATCTCATAGATTTTCCTAGTATCCCCCTAGAATCCCTTAGAAAGAATGAAATATTCCATCGTAATACCTGTATATAACCGTCCCGAGGAGGCCGATGAACTGCTGGAGAGTCTGACCCGCCAGCAAGTGAAGGACTTTGAGGTGGTGATAGTGGAGGATGGCAGTGTGAAACGCTGCAAGGAAGTGGTTGACAAATACGCAGGTCAACTCGATATACATTATTATTATAAAGACAACTCCGGGCCAGGTCCCAGCCGTAATTACGGTGTGGAGCGAAGCAAAGGCGACTACGTGTTGATTCTCGACAGTGATTGTGTCATCCCCGAGGGGTATCTTGCCGCTATCGATGCAGAACTCGACCGTGAGCCTTGCGATGCCTTCGGTGGACCAGACCGCGCCCACGAGTCATTCACCCCCATACAGAAGGCGATAAGCTACTCCATGACCTCCTTTTTCACCACAGGAGGCATCAGGGGAGGCAAGAAGAAGCTCGACAAGTTCTATCCCCGTTCTTTCAATATGGGCATGAAACGAGAGGTCTATCAGGCTTTGGGCGGATTCTCCAAGATGCGTTTTGGTGAGGACATAGACCTTAGCATTCGCATCTTCAAGGGTGGATACAAGTGCAGACTCTTCCCTGAGGCTTGGGTATGGCACAAACGCCGCACAGATCTCGACAAGTTTTTTAAACAGGTGTTTAATAGTGGGATTGCTCGTATCAACCTCTACAAGAAATATCCCGAGTCACTCAAGCTCGTCCACCTCCTGCCCATGGTTTTCACCATTGGAGTCATACTCTTGCTGGTGCTGGCTCTCGTGTTGGAGTTCACTGCAAAAGGAGGCATACCTGTAGGACATGCAGTACTGCCCTGGTATGCTTTGCCTCTTATACCGCTCGTGTTGTACGTGTTGATGATTTTCATTGACAGCACAGTCCAGAACAAGAGCGCGGTGATAGGTTTTCTGTCGGTCGAGGCAGCCTTTGTGCAACTCTTCGGTTACGGATTGGGATTCATCAAGGCGTGGTGGCAACGCTGTGTCAGGAATAAGGGTGCTTTTGCAGCCTATGAGAAGAATTTCTACGACTGAGCAGGATATGGAAACTGATAGAGAAGAGAGCAAGAGGTTTTCACTCAAAGAGATGGATCGCTCCGAGCAACCCCGTGAGAAACTCATAGACTTAGGTCCCGAGAGCCTCACAAAGGCTGAGTTGCTCGCTATACTCATCGGTAGCGGAACGACGAAGAAAACTGCTGTTGAGCTGATGCAGGAAGTGATGGACGACTGCAACGACATGTTCACCAACCTCTATAGGATGAGCATCAAAAGGCTGATGGAGTACAACGGCATAGGTGAGGCCAAGGCCGTTACCATCAAGGCAGCCGCTGAAATCGGACAACGGCGAGCAGAGGAAACCATGCAGGACCTCACGCAAATCGCCAAGGCT
>JAFXVU010000241.1 GCA_017534705.1 Bacteroidaceae bacterium | reverse complement strand
GTGAAGGACGAGTATATTGGACGTTTCCTCTCCCTCTGTTCGCAGTATATCGACAAACTCGACAACTACCGTAAGATGGTCAACAAGAAGATGAAGAACAAGGAGTACGACGAACTCTTCCACCTCACAAAATCCACAGAACTGAAAGATCAAGAAATAGAAGAACTCAACCAGAGCTTCGACAGTGTATTCCTCCATCTCTTCCCCAATTTCGTCAACGACTTCAATGCGTTGTTGCAGCCCGATTACCAAGTGAGCCTGAAAGAAGAGAACCGCTTGTCGACCGACTTGCGCATCTTCGCGCTCATCCGTCTGGGCATTGACGATTCATCGAAAATTGCAGAGTTCCTTCACTATTCCGTCAACACCATCTACAACTACCGTGCCCGCATCAAGAACGGAGCCCTCGACAACCGCGACCAGTTCGAACGGAAAGTCAAGGAAATCGGTATGCCCAAGTAGTTTTTTTGCAGAGGCGACTTTCTCTTTTTTTGTCCATGGGGTAAAGTGATGACTTAGTATAAATGCTTTTCCTGATTTTGAGGAGCATTTTGAAGACTTAGATAAGGCACTGGAGAATTTGTTGAAAAATAAGCCTAAAGCGGATTTATGCAAGAAACCACACAAAAGAGGAAGTGCATACGCAAAGCGCACCACTTCCTCTTTTCCTTTTTATTTTTTATGGTTCAGTTAGTAAACTACCTTTTTGCCATCTACGATGTACACCCCATGACCTACCGTGCTGACTTTTCTTCCTGTCAGATCATATATTGCTCTCGACTGTGGTCTGTCCTTAGGGATGTCTGCTATTGTTGTTGGTATATCGCCGAGGTATGTAAGCTTGAAGTCATCAATTTTGAAGAATCCATTTGACTTCGCGCCAATGGTCAGCATACCATCATTTACATCAGCGTAAACGGTCATGACGTGACTCAAATCCCGGTCATCCTCTGCCCACGCCCCCTCAAAGCTGCAGTTTTCACCCTCAGGCAATTCGCTGTATGCACTTGCCTCACCAGCGAGCATACTGTTCTGATCTGCAAAGATTCGAGCCATGTTGCCATTCTCTGTATGGTTGTTCATGAGTCGTGCGGTAAGCCTCCATCGTCCGTTAGGCAGCCCCTTCAAGGTTTGCGAGAGTTCCATATTGCCGTATGCTCCCCAGTGCCATACGCCCCAGATGAAGTGCCCATCCGCATTGTTTGCTTCGGTGTTTGCTCCACACCAAGCCCACTGTGTTGCGTCTGTCACCTCCACTCCATCCTTGGTCATCGTCCAGCCAAAAGGAACAGAGCTGTTGGTGTTGTGTTGCGAAGATGTGTTCTCGAAACTGGGATTTACTATGCCGTATGAGGCTGGTACATCCAGTTGGTAATTAACTATTGAAGCAGCAATGACCTCCTTGATATCTTCCACAGATTTCAACATCTCCTCTGTGGTGTTTGCCGCCTTGTTATACACTACAATAGCCTCGTCATAGGCTTCTTCTGCACCAGGAATTTCCCTTTCACACATCTGCAATGCTTCTACAAGATATTGGTAAAGAGTAAGTTTCGCATCATTGTACTCCTTGATATCAGCGGCGTTGATATCTGCCGTACGTGTAAATGACCAGTGAGTGGTTTCTGCAGTTTTATCTGTAGTGTTGCCATCAACATAGTTACAAACCCAGTCGGCGCTGCCGTTCATCACCATCTCATGCCCCTGGTCAGGCATGTCTCCATCAAGCAAAAGAACAAAACCATTTCCTTCATTCGTGTTGCTTTCGGAATAACTGACATTCCATAGCATCTCATCATCAGTGATCTGAACATTAGAGCCATTAGTTCTTCCCATAAAATTACCTTTACCTGTTTCCGAACTGATCTCGAATGACCACAACGTCTTGCCATCAGTCGTCTGATGTTCATGAGCGATGAATGTCACATCGTCAATTTTTCCATCGGAGTGAGTGCGCAGGTATGTGCCCCATTCCCAATAGAGATTTCGGTTGGCGAGTGTAGTATTGCTGTTCTGCATCACATATTCCTCACCATCCACAATCTGCTTGACGGGTTCGCCTGCAATCTTATCTATAGGATAAGAGAGTTGCTGAGTGTTTTCAGGATCTTCGCTGATAGAATCAAGCGGAGCAAGGTCCTGCTCTCTCACCCTTTCTCGGATGCCGATATAGTCTTTCTGCAGTCCTGCGTCTTGCTTGATTGCAGCAGAGACCGTCTTGTTGTTAATTCCCCATGTATTGTGTGCACCATTCTTGTTCTTCGATATCTCTCCCCGCTCACACCAATTGTCTTTCACTGTGAAGTAGTCAGAACCCTCATCGGTGTACAAGTCGAATTGGGCATGTGCCATGCTTTCCCACATGATGGGATTGAACATCGGGTTGCCTACATCTTCTATGCGGTTGTTGGTAATAGTCGAGTTAGGCTGGGAAGATAGGGTGTAGATGGCACCACCATCTCTCATTTGATTGCAGAAACTGTGGATATAATTGCTTGTGATGTGATTGTCTTGCATGCAGTTTTCCTCCTGTGTCCACCCCCATCCCATGCTGATAGCAGAATAAGGTGTGTCGTATATCTCATTATGACTGATAGTGACATTTGAGGCATAACCGATGCAAATACTCAGGCACCCCCAGTCTTCAGTAGCTGGATGAGCGATATAGTTGTTGTCGATGACGATGCCCTCGCAAACAGCATCGGTATTGCTGGGGTTGTAGGGTTCGTGAGCTTCAAAATTCTTGTCGCCGAAGTATCCAGCCAAGATGGCTGTTCCGCCAATGTCGCTGAATGTGCAGCCACGCACCAGCATTTGCTTATTTCCAGCCACAAAGTCAATGGCAGTTGATGCTGTCTGTGTGAAGTGGCAGTCTTCAAAGGAAAGGGAACGTGCATTGCTGACACTGACGGCCGAAGCTGGTCGTCCCACCCATGCCACATTACCAGCACGTGAAGAAGCATCAGTATAGGCATCGTAAAGCCATTGCCCAGCCTGCAGTGGCACATGTCCCTCCTGCGAAGGGCGTAACCATGAGCTATGAGCAAAGGTGATGCCGCGGAATGCAATGTTCTCTATTTTCTTTTCGGTGTCTCCCGAAATGTTGACGATGGTCTCCAGCACTGGCACAATAGCTTCTGTTGTTTCGGTATTTTCACCACTACGAGGCCAGTAGTACACCACCCCCTGCTCTCCATCGCAATACCACTCTTGTGGTCGATTGAGCAGTTCTATCGCATTGGAAAGGTAGAACATATGATTGGTGGAGCTGCTTGCATCAGCGCGAAGGATTGGCCATGGCCGCTTGAATTCAATGGCGCTCTCGGGATTCTTGAAGGTGAATATACTGTGCTCGCCAGCCGAGGTAATCCCTTCCACCCGCATCACATTGGTTACCCAATCTTGGATAATGGTCATCTCCAACCCGTTGTCATTAGCGAAGTTCTGTGTTGGACGCGGAACAATGAGTTCCCCCTTGGACTTGTTCACAGAAAAGATGCGAGGCAGTGAGAGACTGTCGAATGTGCTGGCACGTCGCATCTTGTTATTGCCAATCCACATCTGTCGAAAAGGAACAGCTGCGTTCCCTGTATGAGGAATGGTGGCCTTCCATACATGCCCCTGTGCTATTTGGGGCAATCCCTCGACGTTTTCCGTTAGTTCCCAGTTCTTGACCACAGTTCCGCCACTCAGCACCACATTTTGTCCCTCTTCAGCCTCAATGATGGTTGGAGAGTCCGATGTTCCACTGTCATCCTTATTCAGCACCAAAGTGCTGCTCAGATAATAAGTTCCACCCTTAAGCACGATGTGTACCTCTCCAAGCGACTTTCCGCTGTCCGACTGTCGCATTTCCCTCACCAACTGCAAAGCCTTCTGTGGCGTTGCCAGAGGTTGATCTTGCGATCCGTTATTTGCGTCATTTCCATCAGGAGAAACCCATACGGTAGTTACAGGCTTCAGCTCGTCTGCTCTGGCTTCCGTTGCAGACAGTGCCAGAAAGAGTGACATCATACAAACAGCCGCTTGTGATGCCAAGATAAAATTGATTTTCTTTGCCATTTTGATAAAACCTTTAGATGTTAGATGTGTTGAAATGATGGTGCAAAAATACCCTCACAGCAACATAAAAAGGTTCAAAATAGGCTTATAGTGGGGTAAAAGGGGTCTCATGACACGATTTGACCCCTGTTTTGAGACATTTTTGACCCTTGTCCTTCAAGCTCCCCATTCGACTTTTGTTGACTGCGGATATATTCCGTAGGTGTCTTGCCAAACATATCCTTGAAGCATCGAGTGAAGTATTTAGGGTTAGAGAAACCAGTGGCATAAGCAACCTCCGCCACCGTCATTTTTTGCGATAACAACATCTCGCAGGCACGTTTCAGGCGTATGTTCCGTATGAAGTCAGATGGTGTCATATCGGTCTCGGTCTTCAGTTGTCGGTAGAGTGTGCTCTTGCTCATGCCTATCTCTGCCAATAGTTGCTCCAATCCAAAGTCAGAGTCATCGAGGTGATGGTCTATAATGGCTATCATCTTATCGGTGAGATGATGATCGGCGGTCATCGCAGACACCTTGGCCTGCAACACCTCTGTCTCCACTTTGCGTCTGTGCCGGCGTAGAATGAACCATGTCGTACTGGCCAGCGCTGCTAAAGCCAGGAGCAGATAAAGGATGTGGGCCAACACCGTCTCGTACCATGCAGGAAGCCTCTTCACTTTGGTCACAAATAGAGGTTCACACCAGCGACCATCAGATTCTGCAATTCGCACTTCCAGCTTGAAGGTTCCGCAGGGGAGTGACGATATTTCGACATGAGGATAGGCCGATTCTAGTTCCGACCATCTATCTTCTAATCCTTTCAGACGATACTGCAAGCGTTGCTGGGTTCCGGCATAGTAAGCCAGTTGTGAAAGGCGCAGCTCAATGTTGTGGGCATCAGATGGCAAAACCACATGACTGAAGGAACTCTCGGATGCGCCATTACCGCTAAAAAAGATACTTGTCCCATCCACCAGCACGTCGGTAAGCACAGGTGGCACAACTGGGACAGTAATATTTTTCCGCAGTTCAGGCAAGTGAGTGAATCCACCATATCCGCCAGCCAACACCCCATCTCCATCTTGACAGATTGCTCGATGCCGAAAACTGAGGATATTAACGAGGGCCTCGGTTGTCTGATAGACGGTGGCAGTCTGTCGCCGTAAGTCAAAGCACACAACCTTCTTGACGTTCATCAGCCACACAGAGTTTGGCGTGGAGAGTATGTCCTCAATGAGTCCGTCGTTCAGCAATGTGTCGACTGGCGAAGGTTTGAAGTTCTTCATGTCCCGGTCGCTAAAGAAGGTCCGCCCCATGGACGTAGCCAGCCAGAGGCAGTCGGTGCTGTCAAGACTCATGGCTATTACCTTCTCATTGTCAGACAACATGTCGAGCGTGCCCACGTTGCCGATGGTCAGGTATCGTTCTTCAGCCTTGCAACGGTGAAGGTTTCTACCGGCAGCACATAATAATGTGCCCGTCCTTGGGGATTGGGCTATGGCGGTTGGGTTCTTAATGTCCACAATGGCTATCGACCTGTCAGGATCATTGAGCCTTGCGGCAAGATGACGGGGCGTTAGCATCCACACGACGCCTTGTCTATCTTCAACAAGATCTATGATTGGACGAGAGTCTTTAAGCACCGCCTCCAAGTCCACCTTGTCATCTACGGTCACCCTGTTCTGTTGATGAGTAAGGTGGTAAGCAGTAGAATAGTATTTCTGCGCCACCCAAACCGCTGACATGCTACGTGATGGTCGGATAACCGACATTTCCGGCAGATTCAAGTTGTGCAAGCTGGTCAATTCGTTCTGTATCCTATCATACAACTGCAAGCCATTGCGTTGCCAGTTCAGCCAGATATAGTTGCCATCCGCATATACATTATAGAGGTCTCCATCTGTCTGCCATGATGGCTGAAGTGTACGATAGCCAAGTATTCCAGAAGAGTCAAAACTGACAATGGAACTTTCGTCGTTAGCAGCTAGCCAGATATTGCCCACATTGTCACATATCATATTGGTGTAGTCATGCCGTGGTGACAAATAGGCTGTCAGGTCTATGGGGGTCAGTTTTCCTCTATCATATTGGAAAACATAGAGTTTCTTGTACGACAACATCCATAACCAGTGATTTGCCTTATCTTGCTGTATGCAGAAAAAGATACCTTCCTCGCTGCCTGTTTCATCATTCTGCACGTGATGTTGCACCCAGCATTCGCCTGTTTCTCGGTCTCCTTCTGGTAAATATTGCCACAATCCCTGTCCCCAGGTACCGAACCAATAGTGTCCATCAGCATCTTCAAACATAGTGCAAGCAATTCCTTTGGGTATGGATGGAACGACATCGAACATGCCATCACGTCCTCTCATCAGTGTTCCATCACTGCACAACACCCATAGAAAACCTTTGCTGTCAGTGTAGATGGCATTGATATGAGACTTTCCCTTTTGATTGCCAAAAGGGTTAACTGATTCGATGTTGGTGCACGTTGCATTACAATGATATAATTGTGTTCCAATAGCCAGCCACATGCCATCTGCGTTGTCGTTACAGATACCATTGATCCATTTATTGAGAATCCGCTTGTCCGTCGGTGGAAAGAAATGACCCTTGTGTTTGTCATAAAGAGTTAAGCCACCACTGGTACATATCCACAGGAGCTGGCGGGTATCAGCGATGTTGGATATGTTGTTGTCGGCAAGTAGGTGTGAGTGTTCATCAGTGTTGCGGAAGTTCAAGAGCCAATGTCCATCCCACCGCTGCAGACTTGCCGTAGTGCCAATCCAGATGTAGCCCTCCTGATCTTGAAAGATTTCATAAATATGATTAGTGTATAACTGACGGACAAAGGGATATGGCCTTATGAGCAAATTTTGCGCACCGATATTGAGGCAACACACCATAGCTCCAATAAGCACCAAAAGCCATTTTGACCACTTGAACGCTCCACAGCCAAGGAACTCGCCTTTTCCATTATAAGTATATGTACTCATTTGTTTTTTCAACGGATGTAGGATGGTTGTATCTAAGCACAAAAACATCAACTCACAACGAACATTGTCTCGCTATGCTGGATGAGGTCGCGGTTGAAGTCCATGCGTTATCTGCAAAGTTACAAAAAGTTGAAGAATAATCAGTATGATTCAAAAATTAAAACACTCTTTGAAATTCACATTGTACTGTTGTAGATTTGAAATTTCGGAGGGGATGCTTGGATACTGCTGATTACATCGCGTCCCCTTTGAATACATGGGTGGTGGTTGCTGGAATAAAAACCGTGGGTGCGTGAAGCTTTGCTCCATGCATCCACGGTTACTAAGAGGTGTCCCCTGAGAGACAGGAGGGAGGTAAGTTCTTAGCTGGTTTTCGCAGGCAGCCTGCCTGCGTACCCAACTCTGAGCTTGTGTACCTTCACATATTTTTATTTGAAAATCAGCTGTGCGAACTGATAGAGGCTGCGGCGCCATGTCTGCCATTCGTGTGCTGTTTCAGGCGAGACGTATGAGTGGGCGTTGTAGCCTATGTCCTTAAGGGCTTTTGCGGCATTGTCCACACCCATGTTCTCCTTGCCACCACAACTCATGAAGATGACCTTGTTGGTTTTCTTGAAGTCAGCGTTGTCTTTCAACTCCTCAGGTCTGAATGAACCGCCACTGAAGATGCCGACGTAGGCGAAAGTGGTGGGATTGGACAATGTGATGCTATGGGTTTGCATACCGCCCATCGAAAGACCTGCCATTGCACGGTGTGGAGTATCGGCAATCACACGGTAGTTTTTCTCCACCATCGGGATGATGTCCTTGATGAGTACATCTTCGAACGCACCACCGAACCTACGGCCCATGTCGCCGAAACCACCAGGACCACCTTGACCCTGTGGACGCTGACCCTGTGGGCGTTGTCCCTGTGGCATCTGTCCCTGTGGACGTTGACCACCGAAGCCCGGACCTTCTTCTCCAGCACGGCGTGCGTTCAAGCCATTGTCCATGAAGATGATGAACGGAACGGCTTTTCCCTCTGCGATAAGGTTGTCCATGATGATGCCCGTGTGGCCTTATGCCGACCATCCTGTTTCGTTCTCACCCATGCCATGCTGCAGATAAAGTACAGGGAATTTCTTAGTTGGGTTGCTGTAATACTCGGCTGGAAGGTAGATGTAGCCATGGCGCATCGTCTCTGTGACGGTTGACCAATAATATACCTCGTTGATGGAACCCTGTGGCACATTGTGCACTGTATAGAAGTCCTGGTCTGCTGCTGGCACATCTATACCGCTGCCCCAACGGCTTGCACCATAAAAATACTTGCTGCCTGGATCGGGAACACTAGCACCGTCGATATTGAGCTGATAGTAGTGGAAACCCTCGTCCTGTGGGGCAGAAGTACCTGTCCAAACACCATTCTCATCCTTGGTCATCTCATAAATTTTGCCATCAATGTCAAGGCCGACAGAAGTAGCGGTTGGTGCCGAGATTTGGGCACGAACCATGCGCTGTGAGTTCACCATGGGATACTGTCTGTTCTCTTGATTGGTTACAGCTGGCTTGAAGTCTTCCACTTCAGCAACTACCGAAGGTACTCGCGGGTTTTGACGGGGACGACCGAACTGTGCGGACGCAGTCAGGCTGGCGAGTGCCATCAAAGATAGAATAATTTTTCTCATAATACTGTTAGTTAATTGATAATTGGTTTGATAAAAATGCCATTCCATAATATGGAGACGGAGTATTCCCCGTCTCCCTTTTCCTTGAGAAACTATTCTATTAGACTGTCGAAAAAACGTTTGGTTTAATTGAAGGGCCTCAAGTTTATTCGTATGCGTTCAAAGGTCGTCCTTCCTTTGTCATGCCTTCCGCGCTGATGAACATCTCTGTACATGAGGAGTTGTTGAAGAATTCCACGGTGGCCTTACCGTGTCTGTCGAGTTTGACGTTGGGATTCCAGTAGATGGTGCGGCGGAAGTCTTCCATAGGTGGTACCTTGCTGTAGTCCTCCATCTGGAAGGTTGAGGGCGAGTTGAAGCCTTGGAAGTGGGTGTAGCGCACCCCTTTCTCTTTCTTCTGGAAACTGCGGTGTGTGTAGCAATAGACGACCACGGGGTTTTGATGGTCTATCTCGTCGCAGAAGATATAATTGTGGAGTCCTTCTGTGCTTTCCGAGATATAGACCGATTTCACGTCCTCCAAATCTTGAGGGGGTTCGACAGTGACATTGGAGCGGTTGGTGTTGTTGATTACCGCAGCGAACATGGCAGTGGTTTTTAAAGAATCCGACAGATTCCCGTCGCGTCGGAGGTGGAAATCGGTGATGGTGCAGAACAGGTTGTCCACCACCCACACGATAGGCCGGTTCTTATAAGTCAGTCCATCGCCATACAGGTGCAGGAATCCGCTGGGTGTGTCATCACGCCATGTCGATGCCTCGGAGTCATCATCATGCGCCGCCATGTAATCGTCAATATCCACCAGTACATGTGAGTGACGACCGTTAGTGCGGTTTCTTTTACCGTGTTCCGCTATGTTGTGGTTCAAATCCAAAGGCACGCCAACCAAAGTGCTAGTCATCTGTGAAGAACCACTGAAGAAACTGTTTTTCTCCTTCAGCCAGTCGAAGAACAGTGGGGAGGGTTTACCCATATCGGCAATACGGTCCGACTCCTTGTCGCAGTCGTAGAAGATGCGTGAGAAGTGGCGGGCATTGGTTTCGTCGTTCCAACTGGTACGGTCCCACACACGGCGTTTGGCTTTCACTGTCACGTTCCGGAGCATGTGGTTATTCTTCTCGATATTCTCCCATTTCACAGTATCTTCTTCAGGAATGTTCCATTGGAAAGTACGTCTTTCATTGATGGGCAGCATTTGTGTCTCTTGGTCTGATAGAAAACGGGGTGGGGGAGAGAAATGACGGTCGATGCCTACAATGAAATTCTCTCGTTCTCCGTTCTTGCTTGCTATGAGTTGCAAAGGCCATTCGTCTTGGATGTTGGGTAAAGCGAAAGCATACTGCCCCACATCAGTTGTAATGGTGGAGGCATTGAACCAAGACCCTTGCTTGTCGTAGAAATAAGCGGTCACTTCCACGCTATCCACACCGAGCGCTTTCTTTGACGTTCTCACATCGCCAAAGAGCAACAACCGGTCTTCACAAGGCTGGCGTTTGGCGAATGTGGCTTGACCCGACATCAGTTGCCAGTCGTAGTGGCGCCAACCTTGGGTAAGCATCAACAGGTCGGCTGCTTGTCTGTGGCGTTCGTCATCGGTCTCCAAGTAGTATTCAGGGTGGTGGATATATCCCCTTACTTCACTGCCTAAGAGGAGCCATGAGCGCATATTCCCGTAATTGCCATTCACCATCCCGGCTGCATCGACCGCAGAGAACGAGAGCGTGGCGTTGGGGTGTGACTGGATGTTGAAGGTGACCTTGCCACATGGCAACAGTGACTCGTTGGTGCTGGTGATGCTGATGCTGTCGGCAGGGTTGGTTTTGGGAATGATGAAGAAGAGGCGTTCGGCGAGTATGCGTCCTTGGCTGTCGAAGAGGGTTAACTGACTCACACCTTCCGGGAGATGGCTACGTTGGAAGGAAAGCCTGTGGTGAGATTGAGCAGTGAGTGTGTCGCAGCGTACGATTTTTCCACCGTGCATCATCACATAGCCCAGTTTCTTCCCTTCTATTGAAGGCGAACAACTGATGTCGGCGGTCAGGACCGTGGATTGCATGGCATCCACTGTCATGGTGCAGCCCGACGACTCCGCCACGGGCAGGTCGAAGGTGAACTCCTTTCCTTCTTCGCTGTGTGCTATGACCTTCCTGGCTACTCCACCTTTCTTCACTATGAAAGTTCCCTTCCCATCAGTCCCCGTGCTGATACTGCCCAGACGATTGCCGTTGATGTCGGCAAGATACCCCGACACCTTTACTGGTTGTCCCTCTCGGTCGTTGGCTGTGAAAGCGACGCGCGAGGGCAAACCTTCCACCAATGCACCGCCTTCAGGATAGAAGTGCAAAAGGAGAGACTTGCTCTTCTCTTTGTCCTCTTTGCTGCGATTTTCTTCTGAGCCTATCACTACGATGTTGTCGTTGGCGATGTCGTCAGAGGTCTGGCGTTCGTTGTTCAGTCGGTGGCGGTAGGACAATTTATCAATGGTAGGATTGCTGTAGTCACCTTCGTGCGCGGGCTTTTGGAAGATGGGTATCACGCGTGAGAAGCAGGCTGATGTACCCCAGTTGGTCATGTTGCGTGTGAAAGCCCTCAATTCATAAAAGCCAGTGGTCATGAGGCTATCGACCTTGATGTCGCCGTAAGCCTCACCATTGACAATCAGTAATTTACGTTGCTCCACCACATCACCCGACGGGTTGAGCAGCTCCACATAAAGCACCTTACTTTGGTCGGTACGGCTTTCCTCATCGGTTCGGATTACATAGGCATTCATCCAAATGGTCTCTCCCATGAAGTAGCCTGTGTTGTCGAGATGCAAATAGACTTTCTCCTGAGGATATACTTGGCTGAAAAGCATGGCTTTCTTAATGTAGGACAATGGCCCTGTAGTATCGGTCAATTGCTCCAACTTATGCACTAATGACTCTCCTGCCTCAATGGCTGTTTCTTGTGAGATGTCGTCAGTGGCATCGTCATTCATCAGCAATGCCATCTCCTTGTCGGTGCGTTGGATGAACGTGTAACGGTTTTCCAACTCAGGGTTACTACCTACTTTTTCAATGGTGGTCACGAGGTTGCGGCCAATCAACTCTCCGTTGGTGAAGGATAGTTGATAGTCTTTGACATTGGTCATCACCGTGTGGAACTGCACGTCCTCGTTGATGGATGAAGCGGTGATGTCGGTCACTTCCGTGAAACCGTTCTTGTGCTGGTAGTTGATGGAAACGTTGACATCCAACGTTGTCTTTTCATCCATATCAGCATAATTGACCACTGCTCCTAAGTCTTTGATAGTGCCTTCGAAACGCAGGAGTTCCAATGTCTGAGCATCTACATAAAGAGTGCCACCCATGATGGAAAAAAAACGCCGTTTCTTAATGGGCGTGAGGGTGATGGCATAGATGTCCTTGTCGTTGTCGCCTGTAAGTGTGGTGTAACTGATTTCGTAGTTGTCGTGGATATACTGTTTGTCTTTCGCCTCTGGGAAAGGTTCTGTCAAGATTCCTCTCCATAAGTCATTATCCTTAATCATGGGCCCAAGCATATAGACGTTGTGCAGATTGGTAGTTCGCAATCTTGATTCTATACGTCCGTTCGGAGCCTTGGCCCAATACTGTCCGCTGTTCACCTCCAACTGGCGTAGGTTCACCGCCGACTTCGCCGTCAAGAATGCCTCGACCATCTCAATCTGCTGGTCTTTCATGAATGTCATGCGACAGAAATAATGCGATTGGGCTTTGCGTTGTTTCTTGTAGTCTTTCCGGAGTTTATCCCAGATTTTCATTAATATGGCATCGGTGCCCAGTATGTTTACATTAGACAGTTGATTCACCATCTGCCGCATCTTGATGACGGGCTTGAGTCCAGAGGCGCGGAATGTCTGTGTGGTATAGCCTACAAATGAAATGCGGACTTGCTCGTTGGAATCGGCTACTATCTCGTATTGTCCATTGAGGTTGGACAGCGCACCACGACCCGATGACAAGTAGAGATGAGCGTAGGGAATAGGCTCGCCTGTCTTGGCATCAACGATAAGACCGCTATATCTTTGTTGTGCAGACAGTTGAAGCGTCCAAAAATAGAGGAGACAAAAAACAATGTAGCGAATCATAATTCCAAGCGACTAATGAATTGAGAGAATGGATTACGTCATTTCTTAATCATGACTTCGTAGTCGAAGGGTTTCTCACATTCCATTTCCAATTGTCCATCGGCCTCGTTGAAGGTGACGGTGCATTCTTGATAGGCTGTTCCCTCACTAAGAGGCATGTGGTATTTGCGAGTTGTTTTTCCATGTGGATAAACCATGAACACCTTTCCGCCATCGATGTCCATCGGGATAATGGCTCCTTTACGGATAAATAGCGGGAAACGGTCGAGCGGATAGACCTTGTTGACTTGTGTGCCTCCATGAAAGACTTCTCCTGTGAAGTAATCCACCCATTCGCCATCATCAGGAAGTCGGAACGAAGCCACACCGTCGGCTGAGGTGATGGCCTTGGTGAAAATGTCGTTGCCCAACAGGTGCGACTCCTCTTCCAGTGACGTGTTCCTCAGCAGGCTTCCGCCATGAAGATGCGCCTCAACCAATGCGGAGAACAGATAGGGACGGAGTTGGTTGTGAAGGGTCACACAGTTGCGGTAGATGTTGCTGACATCATCGCCGTGATACCAGGGCAGATGTGAACTGAAAGCACCGTTTTCGCCACCGTTAATCATGCAAGCTGTCATACAACCGAACTGGGCATAGCGGATGAAATCCTCACGACCGGCCTTGGCGCCCATGAAACCTGCCACCTCGCATCCCACTGCACCATAACCTGCCTGGGCAGAACGATAGATGTTGTCGATTTGCAATTTCAGTCCTTTCCAGTCGCCACCGAAGTCGCCACACCAACCTACAATCATCTCTTCGGGTGTGGAATGGATGCCGCCCTGATGGGAGTAGGGACGGCTGATGGTGATGCCTTCTGACTTGCGCGCTCTCACGTAGTAAGACATCGCTCCGTAGTAATAACGACGGAAGTCGCGGTTGGTCATTTTTCCCCTGGAAGTGCTCACCGTGTCTCCGAAATAGGTTTCCCCCTGATCCACTTTGAAACCATAGACGCCTTCGATGAACACTTTGTCGAGTTGAGTGTACCACCAGTCACGTGCTTTTGGGTTGGTGAAGTCTATCTGCAGCCCTTCGCCTTTCCACCATTTCGACGGAGTGTTGTTGTTGATACCATAGTGGAGCCTTACGGCCTCGTCGTAGTTGGCCGCTTTTTGGTGGGGTGTGTCCTTGCAGACCGTATTCACGCAACCTGTCAGCCAGAGGATGACCTTCACTCCCTGTTGGTCGAAATGTTTAATCATTTGTTCAGCATGAGGATAACGCTGACGGTCCCAGTTGAAGTCGTTGTATGACTCACTCCATGGGCTGTCGACGATGATACCATCAACGGGAATGCCATGGCTGGCATATTCGTTGTGAAGCCGTTGTGCTCCTTGTTCGGTATTGATGCTGTCCTCCCAGATGATGTGGCCAAGCGCCCATGCTGGCACTAAAGGAGTATTGTCTTGGGCCTTGATTTGAAGGCTGGACGAAGCAATCAGCAATGTGGTGTAAAGCAGGTGTCTCATATAGGTTTATGAAAGATTTATTATTGAGGAAGGACTAGATTCTCTAGATTTTCTAGATTTTCTAGATTTTCTAGATGCTATAGCAACTATAGGTCAGAAGTTGTCTCTTCCTTATGGATTCGATTCACAATCAATGCGATAGCACCATCACCAGTGACATTGCAGGCTGTACCGAAATTGTCCATGGCGATGTAGAGGGCAATCATCAGCGCTTGGTCGGCTTCGTCAAAACCCAGCATGGAGGAGAGCACACCCAAGGCTGCCATGATGGAGCCTCCAGGCACACCCGGCGATGCCACCATCATAACCCCCAGCATGAGAATGAAACCAGCGAACATACCGATGTCGAAAGGCTTGTCCTGCATGAGCATCAATGCCACAGCGCAAGCGACTATCTTCAGCATACTGCCCGACATGTGGATGGTGGCGCAAAGTGGCACGACGAATCCTGCCACACCTTCATTCACCCCGTTGATCTTCACCTGTCTCAGTGTCACGGGGATGGTGGCGGCTGACGATGAGGTACCGAGGGCGGTGAAGTAGGCGGGAAGCATATTCTTGAGCATGCGGAATGGGTTCTTCTTGGCTATCAGGCCAGCAATAACGAACTGCAGAAGCAACAGGCAGATGTGCATGATGAAGATGACGATAATGATTTTCAAGAAAACGTCGATTACTCGAGCAGCCTGTCCAGAATAGGTCATCGTCATGAAGATGCCCATGATGTAGAGAGGCAGCAAAGGGATAATGACGTTCTCGATGGTCTTGGTGATAATCGCTTTGAAATCATTCATCACATCCTTCAGGGCTGTTGAGTTTTTCAATGCCGTAATACCCAGACCGATGGTGAACGACAGCACCAGTGCTGACATCACATCGAAAACTGGGGGTATCTGGATGTTGAAATATGCCTCCACGCTTTCGCCTATCTCTGCCACCTTCTGACCAGCACCCAATTCTATCAGTCCAGGAAAAACGCTCGCACTGGTGAAATAAGATATGAAGCCTGACGACACTGTGCTGAAATAGGCGATTAGTGCCGTGATGAGCAAGAGCCGTCCCGCACCCTTTCCGATATCACCGATGGCTGGAGTCACCAGTCCGAAGATGATGAGCGGTATGAGGAACTTCAGCAGATTGCCGAAGATGGCATTAAACGTGGCGAATACCCGGATAAGTGGCAAGGGAAAGATGTGTCCGAGAATCACACCGAGGATGATGGCGATGATAATCCTTGGAAGAAGGGCGATGTGTATTTTTTTCATACCAATGGTTGATGTTTGATTTTCAGATGTTATTCTTTTGTTGGTGAATATCGGTGTTTGTAGGCTATATAACCAGCGACTTCGTGGATAAGGGCTGTCCATCGTCCGATGACACCTGGTTGCAGAAACTTGTAGCCTCCGTTGGCGAGGAATGGTGCGTCGATGTCCGTCGCATAGGTGTCGACTTCAAGTCCTGCCTGGTTGAAGGCGAGGAGTGAGCGCCGCATGTGTATGGCTGATGTGATGACCAAAGGCCGTTGTTGACGGATACTGTCGCCCAAAAGGTCGATGGTGAACGTGGCGTTCTCGTGGGTGTTGTTGGCCTTAGGTTCGATGATGAGGTCTTCATCCTTCACGCCAAGACGAACGACGTACTTGCGCATCTCGTCGGCGTTGCCATGAAGCCCGGGACTTATGTTCTCATCGATGACGCTGCCGTCGGAGGCCAGTACCACCTTGTCGATGACTCCATGGTGGTAGAGTTGGATGGCTTCAAAAAGGCGGTCTGCGATTTCTGAGAATTCAGGACGGTTGCGTTTCCAGTCCCAGTAACTATAGCCACCAAGCACCAGCCCGTAGCGGTAATGCTTGCCAGTGATGTCGGTCTTGTCGTGGTCGCCTATCCATGCGCGTTCTGCCATGACATAAAGGCGTGGATTAGTGAAAACTAACAACAGGATGGCGGAGATAATCAGGGACACATACCTCAATCTGCGCATCCGTTTCCACCATGTCAGCAGTTCCAACATCATGAAGAGGAAAACGTAGAAAATCGGATTTGTCAGGTAATATATCATTGGAGTCCTTTTCTGCTATTTTTTGGATTCGGAATAATCTGAATACTTGGGAAGTCAGGATGATTGATGATTATTCGTGGTGGTAGGGCTCGCCGCGTATGATGGTCATGGCGCGGTAGAGTTGTTCCACGAAGATGAGGCGCACCATTTGGTGGGAGAACGTCATTTTGGATAGTGAAAGCTTCTGCTGTGCAGCGGCATAGACATCGTCGGAGAAACCGTAAGGACCTCCGATGACGAACACCAACCGATGGGCGAGTGTGTTCATTTTCTGGGTCATCCACTCTGCGAGTTCCACACTGCGCAATTCGCGTCCGCGTTCGTCAAGCAGCACAACATGGTCGCCTGGCTGAAGGCAACGCAAGATTTGTTCGCCTTCGAGTTGCTTCTGCTGTTGCTCTGTCATCTTCTTGTTGTTCTTGAGCTCAGGAACGACCGTGATGTCAAAACTAATGTAATGCCTCAATCGACCCGCGTATTCTTCGACAAGTGCGGCAATATGCGGGTCGGTGGTCTTTTTGACGAGGATGAGTAAAGTCTTCATTCTATCTGCTGACCTTTTTAACGCCTTTTACTGTTGAGAGCTTCTTGACGAGTGCCTCTAATTGCTTGATTTCATCAATCTGGACGGTTAGGGTGCCTTGGAAGAGCCCGTCCTTGGAGTTGATGGAGATGGACCTAAGTACGACGTTTTTCTCCTTGTTGATGATGGACGTGATGTTGTTCACGATGCCTATATCATCCTTACCCACCACATGAAGTGTAATGGCATATTGCGAGTTGCCTTTTCCAGCCCATCGGGCGCGGATGATGCGATAGCCTTTGTCGTTTCGCATATGTTCTGCATTGGGGCAGTTCATGCGGTGTATCTTGATGCCGCGGTTGAGTGTGACAAATCCAAAGATGGGGTCACCGTAAATGGGCGAGCAACATTTGGCTAATGAGTATTCCACCCCCTTCACATTTTGGTCGATAATGAGTTCGTCCTTGATTTCACGCTCTTCCTGTTCCGATGTTTGTTGAACAAAGTTCTCAGCGCTTACGGTCGTTGCTTCATCGGCCTGCTGGTCGCCTTTGCCGATAGATTCGGCGTAACGTTCGATGAAGTCGTTGACATCGATGACCTCCTCCTGTATGGCTTTGTAGAACTCGTTGATGTACTTGTAGCCCATCTTCACAATCAGACGGTTGATGGAAGCCTCGTCGTAGTCGATTTTCTTGTTGCGCAATTTGCGAGACAATGTCTCCTTGGCGAAAGAAGCGGCGCGTGTCTCCTCTTCATGGAGCGACTGCCGTATCTTGGTCTTGGCCTTCGATGTGATGACCATCTTGAGCCAGTCGCGTTTCGGACTTTGGTGCGGCGAGGTGAGTATTTCCACTTGGTCGCCACTCTGCAGACGTGTACGCATAGGCACGTTCTTGCCGTTGACCTTGCCACCTGTGCAGTGGGAACCCACTCCCGTGTGAATCTGGAAAGCAAAGTCGAGCACTGTCGCGCCCTTGGGGAGTTTGAAAAGGTCACCCTTGGGCGTGAAAACAAACACCTCGTCACTATAGAGGTCCACTTTGAACTGATCGACCAACTGCTCGTCGCTGGTGGCACCTGCTTCCAAAGAAGAACGGATGTCGGCAAGCCATTCCTCCAGACGGGTGCCTCCACCTTTCACACCTTTGTAGCGCCAATGGGCGGCGAGTCCGTGCTCGGCGATGTCGTCCATGCGCTCAGTGCGGATTTGTATCTCTACCCAACGTCCCTCAGGGCCCATCACCGTGGTGTGGAGCGACTCGTAACCGTTGCTCTTGGGTACAGACAACCAGTCGCGCAGACGCTTGGGATTGGGCTTGTACATATCGCTGACAATGGAGTAGACTTGCCAGCATTGTTGTTTTTCCTTATCTAATGGCGAGTCAAGGATGATGCGGATGGCAAACAGGTCGTAGACGTTTTCGAAACCACATTTCTGCTTCTTCATCTTCTGCCAGATGGAGTGGATGCTCTTAGTACGACCCTTGATGTGGAACTTCAGTCCTTCATGTTCAAGTTTTTCCTGAATTGGTCTGATGAAACGGGCTATATAGGCGTCGCGTGCGCGTTTGGTTTCGTTGAGTTTGTCCTTGATCATGTAATAGGCATCGTGCTCCAAATATTTGAGAGAGAGGTCTTCCAATTCTGACTTGATGGCATATAGACCGAGTTTGTGAGCGAGGGGAGCGTAGAGTTGACTTGCTTCCAATGCCACCTTGCGACGCTCTTCATCGGTGCCGCGGTCTTTGATTTGGCGCATCAGGTTCACGCGGTCGGCAATGATGATGAAGACCACTCTCATGTCTTCTGCGAATGATAGAAGCAGGGAACGGAAGTTGTCTGTCTCAATAGCGGTATTACGGGCGTAAAGTTGGTTGACCCTGATAAGGCCACGTATGATTTTGGCAATCTCACTGCCAAATTCCTTCTCTACTTCTTCGAGGCTCACACTGCCACATGATACACAGCCATGGAGCAGGATGCTGATGATGGCTGCGCGGCCCACATTGATTTCATCGGCGGCGATAATGGCGGTCTGCAAATTGAAAAGCACAGGATTGAGCCCAAAGTGGTTGCGTTGAAGACCTTCCTGCTGGGCGGCTCGGATAATCATCTGTTTTACTTTATGGAAGTCGTCGCTCTTGCCGCTGTCGCCTGCCAGTTCATTCAGACAGACGAGCAATGATTTCAATAGGTCTTTTTCTTCGTCTGTAAACAAGGTATTGTTGATGTCCATATCGGTTGTCGGCAGTTTTATTGATTAGTGTTATATGCTTTCGCACCACAAAAGTATTAAAAAATAGCCAATAAACATCCATTTTATTAGAAATCATTTCGTCAAGAATAAAGAAAACATAATAATCAATGTTGAGATTTTAAACTTTTAGTGGAAAAACATGTGATTTACAGTTAAGGTCAAGATGCAGTAATAATATCGTCAATATGAAGATTTGGTAAATCATTTTTTTCATGGCATATAAAATAAAGTATTTATTTGTATACTGCATGATGATAAAAAAGAGCGATTATTGTCATGTCAGACTTGTTTCGATGCTTTGTTTGTGTTTTTTTTGAATTTGGATGCTTTTTTTTGCCTATTTGCAAATTAAAATATAAATTTGCAGCCAATTTGTAGAGATTTGCGGTGTTACTCGCAAAATCAAACAAGCGAGAACACCCAAAATTCAGTTACAAACCGAGAATTAAAGTTTATTTTCAGCTTCTTTAGAATAGTGAGTATAGAAATACAATAATAATTCATATAATAATTACTCAAATGAAAAATTCTACTCATTTTTGTTTAGGTCGCACAGTGATGACAGTGCTGTTCACGATGATATTTTTCGCTGGCGTCCAAGCTCAGGACCATGTTCATTCATGGAAAATCACAAAAGCAGGTACATCACATGGAGGACAACAATTGGATATCCATGCGAAGTGCACAATATGTGGCGCAACAGAGAACAGTATCGTTGCTACAGATTTCCATGAACTGGAAGTTCCTGACCCTGACAAGCCCAACAAAACGATTACTGTCTTCTGTTTTGACGCTCAGACTTCCGATGGTTTCCAATTCGACAATTACTATTATTCATCTAGCAACCAATTGGTCGTGGCGCCACTCGAAGACACACAGGACAATGCTGAACTCATTAGCAGTTTGCCTACCGATAAGAGCATTTTTGTGTTCCTCAACGGTCGAACACTTTACAAGGATGGAGGTTGGAACACCCTTTGTTTGCCATTCAGTATGACAGCGGAACAAGTGGCAGATCAACTCGCTCCTGACCAACTGATGACTCTCAGCAGTACGGATTTTGCAGATAACACGCTGACCATGGTATTTGACCCAGCTACGACGATTGAGGCTGGCAAGCCTTACATCATCAAGTGGAATGGTGGCGAAGACATCCTCAATCCGATGTTCGTCGGTGTGACAATGACCCAAACAGCTGCTTCAAGCATTGAGACTGATTATGCTTCTTTCATCGGTACATATGCTCCGAAACAGTTCGCTGATGATGACAAGACAATCATGTTTATGGGTGCTGGCAGCACTCTTTACTACCCGGAGTCAAGTGCATCCACTAATGCATTCCGCGGTTACTTCAAGTTGGCCGATGGTTATGTGTGTGGTGAGCCTGAAGAAGATTTGGATGTCAATCGTTTTGACTTGCACTTCGGCAATGGTGAGGCTTCCGCTATCGTTCGCATCAACAATGACGGTAATAAGTTGAACGACGATGCCTGGTACACACTTAGCGGTATGCGCCTGAGCCAGCAACCCGCAACCCAGGGACTCTATATTCACAATGGCAAAAAAATCCTAATCAAATAACCAACCCAATGTGGTTGTGAGGCATTTGCCATTTCCATAAATGCAGAATGGCCATCCTTTATATTATATAGGGATGGCTGTTCTTTTTTTGTTGTCAGATTAGTTACTTGAACTGAAAATATAAACACTCAGTTCTTTTTTTATGATTGCGCACTTAAACATCGGCTTTTTTATGTATATTTGCAGAATAAAACCTTATCATTACATTTTAATAGGTATAATTTTGACAAAATCAACATATTGAACTATGGAATTGTTTGGTTATGATTTAAGTAATAAGAAAACGCTTATCACTCTCATCGTTATCTTTGTAGTGCTTGGCTTTTTAACAGCAAGCCTTCCCGACTCGGATGAAGACTCGGATGAGGATACGGAACAGATTGATAAAAAAGTGTTCCGCGACCTCAAGTTCAAGGATCCCTATGCTGCTGAAGCTGGTAAGAAGGAAACTGCCAATGTCGCGGAAGAGGAAGAAGGAAACCCCTACGAGGAACTCAATGAACTCATCGGACTCACAGACGTGAAGAAAGAGGTGATGTCGTTGGTCAACTTCGTAAAGGTGCAGAAACAGCGCAAGGAAAAAGGTCTGAAGACTCCTAAAATGTCGTTCCATCTTGTTTTTACGGGTAGTCCAGGAACTGGTAAGACCACAGTGGCGCGTATTGTGGCGCGTATCTACCATGACCTTGGCATACTCAAGTCATCACGTACCGTAGAGGTGGACCGGTCTGACCTTGTCGCCGAATACATAGGACAGACCGCCGTGAAGACTAATGCCGTCATCGACTCCGCGCTCAACGGTGTCCTCTTCATTGACGAGGCTTACGCGCTGACACCCAAAGACGCTGGTCCAGACTACGGACAGGAAGCCATCTCCACTTTGCTCAAGCGCATGGAGGACGACCGTGACAAACTCGTCGTCATTGTGGCGGGATATCCTGACGAGATGAAACGATTCATCGAGTCTAACCCAGGATTGAAGTCGAGATTTACCCGCTACATCAACTTCCCCGACTACAACGAGCAGGAACTCATCGATATCTTCGGTCTCTACCTGAAGAAGAACGAATACACACTCTCTGACGAGGCGCGCTCCTATATGAGGAGTAAACTTGAGGAAATCTTGCCAAAACGTGACAAGTTCTTCGGCAACGCACGCTATATGAGAACTGTGTTCGAAAAGGCCGTCCAATGTCAGGCTAACAGACTCGCCAAACAGAATAATGTCACGGCTGAACAACTGACAGAAATCACCCTTCCCGACATCAAGGAGGCAATGGAATAATGTAATTTCTGTTAAAAAACGGACATAAAACGTCCCATTAAGCCTGCATCATTCATTTATCAGCCAATAATTGTTTAATTTTGTAGTTGGATAGTAAGAATAAAAATAAAGACATCATTGTCATTATCTCAAAAAATGGAGCATTTGAATGTGAAACCCGCCGATGGTAAACTCGGCATCATGGTCGTTGGATTAGGTGCTGTGTCAACCACTTTTATCGCTGGTGTGTTCAGTGTGCGCAAGGGTTTGGCCAAGCCAGTCGGCGCCATGACCCAATACGACAAGATAAGAGTAGGCAAGGGAGAGGACAAGAAATATTTGAGTTACGGTGAAATCGTACCGCTCGCCAAACTTGACGACATCGTTTTCGGTGCATGGGATGTGTATCCCGCCAATGCTTATCAGGCAGCCATTTACGCCGAGGTGCTCAAGGAAAAGGACATTAACCAGGTCAGAGATGAACTTGAGGCCATTGTCCCCATGAAGGCCGCCTTTGACAAAAACTATGTCAAGCGTCTTGACGGCGACAATGTGAAAGACTGCAAGACCCGTTGGGAGATGGTGGAGCAACTACGTGATGACATACGCCGCTTCAAGGCCGACAACAATTGCCAGCGCATCGTCGTCATCTGGGCGGCCTCAACTGAGATATACGTGCCTGTCTATGAACCCGTTCATGGCACAATCGCCGCGCTCGAGCAGGCCATGAAGGACAACGATACCGTTCATGTGGCTCCATCCATGTGCTATGCTTACGCCGCATTGGCCGAAGGTGTTCCGTTCATTATGGGAGCACCCAACACCACCGTTGACATTCCTGCGATGTGGGAGATGGCTGAGAAAACAAAGATGCCGATTTCTGGCAAGGACTTCAAGACTGGGCAGACGCTGGTGAAATCTGGATTCGCACCCATCATCAGCACTCGCTGCCTCGGACTCAGCGGATGGTTCTCCACCAATATCCTCGGCAACCGCGACGGACTGGTGCTTGACGAACCTGCCAACTTCCACACCAAAGAAGTGAGCAAACTATCCACACTTGAATCCATACTACAGGCGGATAAGCAACCCGACCTTTACAAAGACTACTTCCACAAGGTGTGCATCAACTACTACCCACCGCGGAACGACAACAAGGAGGGTTGGGACAACATCGACATTTTCGGATGGATGGGATATCCTATGCAGGTTAAGATTAATTTCCTCTGTCGCGACTCCATCCTAGCAGCGCCACTGCTGCTCGACCTCTGTCTGCTCACCGACCTTGCGGCACGAGCCGGACGATTTGGCATACAGCGTTTTCTTAGTTTCTTCTTCAAGAGCCCCATGCACGATTATGCCAATGACGAGGTGCCTGTCAACCATCTCTTCCAGCAATACGTCATGCTCAAGAACGCCATACGCGAGATGGGAGGTTATGAGCCTGACGAGGAAATCGACTAATCCAAACACAGTCTGAGCCGTTGGCCTTACATCTGCAAGGTTAACGGCTTTCGCTTTTTTAACGGCTTTCGCTTATTATTTCAGAAACTGCACGTCCTTCACACTTTCATGCGCCGGTCACTTGTCTTCCTCATCACGACTCTCTTGCTCACCCTTATTCCAGTAGGTGCTTCCTCACAGGTTAGGGGTAGGGTGGTGGATGCCAAGACACGTCGACCGCTTGAAGGGGCGAATGTCTATTACGAGGGCAAGAACGTGGGTGGCCAGACAGATGAGGACGGGGCGTTTGTCATACCCGAGGAACAGAACTGGAACGAACTGACCGTCTCCACCATGGGATACAAGACGCAGGTGGTGAAGTTGAAAACAGGACAGAAGAACCTCACTATACGACTACAGCCCGACCCACAGATGATTAACG
>JAFXVU010000240.1 GCA_017534705.1 Bacteroidaceae bacterium | reverse complement strand
TGAGCAGACGTCGCTCCATGAAGTTGTAGTATTGGGGCAGGTCCTCTCGGAAAGGATTGGTGTGGATGAAGACTGAAACTATAGTGGCCACAGTATGCTGGGCACGTAGTTTCTCCGCACATCTGGCGGCATAGTTTGAGACATGAGTGCGGAGTGTGGCGAAATCGCTGACCATGCCATTGAAACTGCGGCTGGTGCAGATACTCTTTTTATTTGCCAGTTGTTCGTTCGGCACACAGTCCTCACCGTTGAGTTCGCGCCAAGTCCTTTCAATCACGATGTTGCGGAACGTCACCCTTACCCAGTCCAAATGACACTCAGCGAAATCGTATGCCGTGTTAATACCCATGTTCTTCAGTCGTTTTGTGTATTGACGGCCGATGCCCCACACATCGTCTATGGGTATGAGTCGGAGTGCTTTGCGGCGTTTCTCGTCTGTGTCAATCATGCAGCAGTGGCGGTAGCCTTGGTATTTCTTTGCGAAATGCGACGCTATCTTGGCCAATGTCTTGTTGGGGGCCAGCCCGATGCTCACAGGAACACCCACATACTGACGGATTTTCTTATGCAGTCCCTCGCCCCATTGCTTCAGGTCGAACTGCTCCATGCCGTCTAAATAGACGAAGCATTCATCGATGGAATAGCGGAAATAAGCAGGCACTTCCTTGCGGATGATATCCACCACACGCCCTGTCAGTTCGCCGTAGAGTTCGTAATTGGAAGAGAAAACGGCAATCTTCTGGCCAGGGAACAGTTCTTCCAATTGGTAGTAAGGAGTGCCAGCCTTGATGCCCATGCGTTTGGCCTCGTTGCTGCGCGCCACCACACAGCCGTCGTTGTTCGACAGCACCACCACGGGCTTTCCGTTCAGGTCGGGACGGAAAACTCGCTCACAGGAAACGTAACAGTTGTCGCAGTCGATAATGCCGTACATGGGGATATCATTGAACATTGACCATTAACCATTGACCATTGAACATTAACCATTGGCTTCGCCTAAAATGCTCACACTCGGCATAGCCTGAACAAGTTCGGCTCTGCTCACGTTTAATCGCATTTTTGACCATTGAACATTAGATAAAATGCTCACGCTCGGCATAGCTCAAACCAGCTTGGCTCTGCCCTCGCTCAATCGCATTTTTGAACATTGGCTATGCGTTGTGCATGGACTTGATGGTCCATAGCACCACGCCCCATACCTCGAACTCATCGTCAGCATTGATGCGTATGGGCGAGTAGTTCTTGTTGGCAGGTCTGAGTTCGATATAGCCTTCGTTCTTATGGGTGAGGTCAAGGTATTTGATGGTGAACTCCTCGTTGACATACGCCACCACAATATCGCCGTCCTTAGGCTCTATGGAACGGTCGATGACGGCGATGTCACCGTCACAGATGCTGGCATCAATCATTGAGTCGCCCATCACGCGCCCGTAGAAGGTGGCTTCGGGATGACGGATGAGGTCGCGGTTGAAGTCGAGTCTGTCATGATGGTAGTCGTCGGCAGGAGAGGGGAACCCCGCCTTGATGGCTGGTGCCAGTTGCAGCGGTTGTTGGCTTTCAAAATGGCCTTTGATGATTTGTATTGTCTTTGTCATGGTTATTCTAAACTTTTTCAGAGAAATCGGAGTAGTTGGAGTAAACGGAAGATGCTGAACAGGTCAGAAAACTCCGTTTACTCCTATAGTTTGATTATTCCACTTTCAGTGTCGTGCTCTGCACATTGCGGCTGTCGGGGCCGGTCATGATGTCGAACTCGCCTGGTTCGAGTACGTATTGCAGGTCGTAGTTGTAGAAGCTGAGTTTGTCGGGTGTGATTTTGAACACCACGTCCTTGCTTTCTCCTGGCTTGAGCGTGATGCGGCTGAAGTCCTTCAGTTCCTTTACCGGACGGCTGATGCTTGCCTCGCGGTCGTGGATGTAGAGCTGCACCACTTCTGTCGCTTCGCGCTGGCCAGTGTTGGTGACAGTGACACTCACATCCACACTGCCGTTAGTGGTCATTTTCGTGGCGCTTAGACGTGGTGCGCTGTAAGTGAACTGGCTGTAGGTGAGTCCGTAACCGAAAGGATAGAGAGCGCCTTGTGCTACATCAATGTAGTTACCAGTGAAAACCGAATAGTCTTTAGTGCCGTCAGCCACTGGACGCCCTGAGGGCAAGTGGTTGTAGTACAGTGGTTCTTGACCCGTCACGCGGGGCATCGACACTGTCAGACGGCCAGAAGGCGACACTTCACCGAAAAGCACATCACACAGTGCGTCGGCGCACTCACTGCCAAACCACACGTTCATGATGGCGGGCAGATGCTCATCCTCCCATTGCAGGGCAGTGGCGCGGCCGGCGAAGTTGAGCAGCACGATGGGTTTGCCAAGAGCAGTCAAGGCCTCAAGCAAGCGGCGCTGTGGGGGATAGAGTTCCAATATGCTGCGGCTTGTGCCCTCACCGCTCATCCAAGCGCATTCACCCATGGCGCAGACAATCACGTCGGCTTGCTTGGCTACTGCTACAGCTTCTGACAGAGCGGCGTCAGCATCTACGAACGGGATGGGTTCGTTGCCATGACCGCGTGCTACCATCTCCTGGGTTTTCCGGTTGTCGAGAAGGTTGCATCCTTGGGAGCAGAGCAGGGTGGCTTTTCCCTTGAGCGCATCTTGGAATCCCTCGCGAAGGGTCTTGTATTTCTCAGGCGCCTGCACTGTGGACCATGTGCCGGCGATGTCGGTACGGGTATCAACCAATGGACCTATCAATGCGATGGTGCCTTGTTTCTTCAATGGGAGCAGAGCCTTGCCATTCACAGCGTCGTTCTTCAGCAGCACGAAACTTTCTGCAGTGATGCGGCGGGCAGCGTCTTTGTGGGCTTTGCAGTAGGTGATGGCTTTGGCCTTCTTCTTGTCGCCGAAACGGTAGGGGTCGTCGAACAAACCTAACTTGTATTTCGCTTCCAATACGTTACGGCAGGCACGGTCGATGTCAGCCTGAGTCACCCTGCCTTCCTTGAGCGACTGTTCCAAGGTTCCGATGAAACCGTTGGCACACATGTCCATGTCGGTGCCAGCGAGAAGGGCGCGTATGCTGTTCTCTTTCAACTGGCCAAGTCCGTGGATGCTCATCTCGGCGATGGAAGCATAGTCGGTCACCAGAAGTCCTTTGAAACCCCATTGGCGGCGAAGCACGTCGTCGAGCAACCAACGGTTGGCTGTGGCGGGAATGCCGTCAACGATGTTGAAGGAAGACATCACACTGCCCACACCAGCGTCCACCGCTGCCTTGTAGGGTGGAAAATACTGGTTGTACATGCGCTGGCGGCTCATATCCACCGTTTGGTAGTCCAGGCCAGCCTCTGCACCGCCGTAGAGCGCGAAGTGCTTCACACACGCCATAATCCGGGTCTGGTAGCCACGAACCATGGCCTCAGCCACTTTGCTGCCCAGGTAGGGGTCTTCGCCGGCACTCTCGGCTTGGCGGCCCCACCGTGAGTCGAGGGCGATATCTACCATTGGGCTGAAAGTCCATGCCACACCATTGGCGGCGCTCTCTTCGGCAGCGATGCGGGCGGACTCGTAGATGGCGTCCATATCCCAGGTGCAAGCCACACCTAAAGGCACAGGAAACATTGTCTCGAAACCGTGGATGACATCCATCGCCACTAAGAGAGGAATGCCGAGGCGGCTTTTCTCCACGGCCACTTTCTGCATGGCGTGGATTTCATCGACGCCTTTCACGTTGAACACAGAGCCCAGTTTACCCTCAGCAATAAGTTTACCAGTAGGAGACTCCAAGGGCGCGCCCGTCACGATTTGACCGCCAGGGTGTTGGTTGAGTTGTCCGAGTTTCTCCTCCAAGGTCATGCGCGACATCAGGTTGTCGATGAAGGCGTTCATGGCCACAGGGTCGGTCTTTTGAAGTATGTCTTCTGATGTGTTCTTAGTCTGCGCTGAGATGGTTCCTGCATAGAACAACAGAGACAAGGAGATGAGTAGATGTCGCATAATCCTATACTGTTTGTCGGTTACTCTATTTCATTCGTTGATTCACCACATCCCAGTTGACGATGCTCCACATCGCGCTGAGGTAGTCGGGACGGCGGTTGCGGTAGTCCACATAGTAAGCATGTTCCCACACGTCGAATGTGAGCAGGGGAACGAGTCCTTTGGTGACAGGGTTCTGGGCGTTGGTTTCTTGTGAGATGACGAGTCTTCCGTCGGTATCCTCCGACAGCCAAACCCAGCCCGAGCCGAAGAGGCTTGCCCCTTGTTGCTGGAATTGCTGCTTGAAGTCGGCAAACGAGCCGAACTGCTCAGCGATGGCGGCGGCAATCTTGCCTGTGGGCTGGTTGTCGTCCTGTGGGGCTTGCAATGCCTCGAAATAGAGGTTGTGGTTGAGTATCTGTCCAGCGTTGTTGAACACACCGCCATCCGATTGCTTCACGATATCCACAAGTGTCATACCTTCGAATTTCGTGCCGGCAATCAGGTTGTTGAGGTTGTTCACGTAAGCCTGCAAGTGTTTGCCATGGTGAAAGGCTATTGTCTCAGGGCTGATGACGGGTTGAAGCGCGTCGGCAGCGTATGGCAAGGTAATCAATTCAAATTCACTCATATTTATATACGTATTAAAGTATATTTGTAAATACTTATTCTTATTTATTCTCAAGGCAGCGTTTGATGTCCTGAAGCATAGCCTGGTAGTGCATCTTGGTGGTGTTGTCGGAAGGCGATGCGGCACGTAGGCGTTGCTGGATTTTCATCAGCATATCGTAGATGTAGGGTGTGCAAATGGAGATAGAGCTTATAGAACCGCTGGTCGTTTGGTATGCACTGATGGTTAGGGCTACAGCTTCTCTCTGCAAGGCAATGCGATAGGGTGTGACTGTTTGTCCTGTGGTGGTCTCTTTGAACACCTTGTTCACGATGTCGCGCACATACTCCTCAGGCTTGTAAGTGTTGTTCGTGCAGATGTACTGCATGGTGTTTGGCGAGAAGAGTTTGCTGATTACGCGGTTGCCGAACTGCAGGGTGATATTCTGCGGGATGCTGGTGATGCGTTTGATGTAAGGGTAGGAGATAATCCATGTGGGTTCGGTCAGCACGTTTTGGTCGAGCCACTCCAGTGCACGCACCTGGCGGTCGCGCTCTACTGGTGTATAGACGGCTCCTCGTTGCTCCACACTCTTGTAGTTGTGATAGACACCGCCGATGTTGTTCATCACGTGTCCGATGTAGCGGTTGAACTGACCGGTCAGGCTGCTGTAGGCTTGAGACAGGTTATCACCTAAGTTGCCTTCCTCATACACCCAGTCGTCGAGGCGTGGGGCGATGCGCTTGAGGTTCATCAATCCATAGTCGCTGGCTTTCATGTTGTCGTCGCCAAGGTCTTCGGTCTGGGCCAGTGGGTCGTTGTCGTAACCCTCACCGCCAAACCAATAACGACGGCTCTTGGCGAGTTGTTCCACCGTCATCTTGTTCAGGGCACGGCGTTCGCTCTCAGGATCCATCAACTGGTACTTGTATTCTGAATCATGTGGCATGTAATCGTTGTACATCGGGCTGTAGCCCCAACGGATGGCCCACTTGTCGTAATCGTTGATGCGCGGGAAAATGCCCACCTCGCTGATACCGTCTTCAGGCTGTGCCACGTAGTTGAAGCGGGCGTAGTCCATAATGGAGGAGGTGTGGCCGTTCTTCTCCACCCAAGCCTTGTCGCGAAGGCTGTCCACAGGTGTAGCGCTGCTCGCGCCCATGTTGTGACGCAGGCCTAAGGTATGACCTACTTCATGACTGCTCACGAAACGGATGAGCTCGCCCATCAGTTCGTCGTCGAACTTCATTTTGCGTGCGCGTTCATCCACAGCACCAGCCTGTATCATGTACCAGTCGTGCACCAGTTGCATCACATTGTGGTACCAGCCGATATGACTCTCGATGATTTCGCCGCTGCGTGGGTCGTGCACTTGAGGTCCGTAGGCATTGGAGATGGGGGAGGCGAGGTAGCGAATGACGGAGAAACGGGCGTCCTCCAGACTCATCGTCGAGTCGTTGGGCCATTCCTTGGCGGTGATGGCATTCTTGAATCCTGCTTGTTCGAAAGCCACATTCCAGTCTTCAACACCTTGGATAAGATACTTGCGCCATTGTTTTGGGGTGGCGGGGTCGATGTAATAGACAATCTGTTTCTTGGGTTCCACCAGTTCGCCACGGCGCATCTTGGCGATGTCCTCTTGCTTGGGTTCCAGTCGCCAGCGGGTGATGGGGCGCATGGATTTCACCTGTTGTTGTTTGTCGCTGTAGAGGGTATGTCCGTCGGTGAAGTACCCCACGCGTGAGTCGAAATAGCGGGCTTGCATGGGTTCCTTGGGCAGTGCCACAAATGAGATGTTCAGTTCCAGTGTCACTGCACCCGTTTCCCTTCCTGCGGTCAGTGAGTTGCCAGGTTTGGAAGCGTAGGTCTTGATGGTTTTCACCTCAGTGTTGATGGGGTAGGTGTTGATGGACTTGATATAGGAACGGTCGCCCATGAGGCCAGTCACGCCGAAAGTGTTCTTACCGCTTTGGTCAAGACTGATGACTTGGTTGTCGCCGTTGAGGAAACCGCCTACGTTCAGTTTGTAGAGTTTTTGTCCGTTCTTGTCCTTGTCGGTGGCTTCAATTTTGAAGGCGCCAACGATGGGGTCCTCGTTGCTCACACGCACGGCCATTGCTATGGTGTCCGAAGGGTCGGCCACTGCGTCGTACATCATAGAACGGAGTAGCATCTTCGTATTATCCACCTTCTCCCAGTAGAGCACTTGGCTGTTGGCCATCTCGCCGCCGTAGGTTCCAGCGCTCACTGGTGTTGACGCATAACGGGTGACGGTCAGGATGGGTTGTCCCAAGAGGGAGTCAGGAATCTGGAAAAACCAGTTTTCCTTGTCTTTGGCCACGTTCATCAGGCCGTTCTTGTAATTCAGTTTCACCTCTTTCTTTTCGGGTTCTGCGGGTTGCTGTTTCTTTTTCTTCTGCGCCATCATCGACGGGCATACAGCCAGAAGAAGGCAGAGCATTAAAATTGCTTTTCTCATGATTGGTTATAATTGTGTTGATAAATGTCTGATTCAGCATACAAAAATACACATCTTTGCTGACACTGCCAAGTAATGTCTGTTTTTTTCATGAAAGAATAAGAATATCATAGACTGATTCTCTACGGCAGCACCTCGCACGGTCGTCACGACAGCACGAGGGCCTGGCATCCGCAAGCGGAGCCTCTTGATTTTTTGTTTCAACTTACTAATGTTTTCTTATCTCATACCCATGGTAAGGAGATTTGACTTCACTTTCCTAATTATTGAACAGTCAATCAATCTCAATACAATAAAGAAACTGAAGTTTCGGAAGTTATAAGATGAAGTTAAATAGGGAGTTAAACCAGCAGTGCTGGCTGGAAGTTAAGCACTTTCGTGCTGGACAATACTACAGCAATTAAATGCTATCGTCCTGTGCAAAGCACATAACTCCCAAGAGCGTAGCGAGTTTACTTCCATTTTTACTTCCGAAAGACGAGTAAAGAAATAGTTTAACTCATTTCGATGAGAGGAACTGCTATTTTTCAAACATGTATTCCTTCATGAGTTGCTCAACATCGGCGGGCGTATTCTTCAGTTTGCAGCAGTTCACGATATACTTCACCACTTTGTCGGGCATGCCGGTCTGTTTCTTCCATGAGTCAGTTCGGTTCATCCAGCGACCTTTGAAATGGGTCTTGTCAACGAGCACCATGTCGGTGGGCTTGACGGCTGGGCGCCCCATCTCGCTATAGACACCTTCTTTGAATGTGTATTTGCCATACTCATGAGGCATCACCACGCATTTACCTTCTTTATTCAAGGCAATCTCGGCACACGCATACTCACCATCTGGTCCATAGTATTTGAATTGCGTGTACTTGGAGTCTTTACCACATACGATTTTCTTCTCTCCGTCAAACTGCATCCATTCCAGTGTCCAGGCACCGATGAGTTCCTTGTCGTCCACACGTGTTGTTTGGGCGTTCAGTTGGACAGCCCATACCATTGTGGCTGCCATCAGAAATAATTTTACTCGTTTCATAAGCGTTACGTTTTTTAGGTTAATACTTTTTGATGATTATTGTTGGAGTCACGAAACGATTGCGATTCCGTTGGCAAAGTTACAGTGCCGAGCCGGCAGAAAGCAAGTTTTTGCGTTTGCTTTTACTTTGCATTTCACTTGCAAACATTTTGCAAACTATCAAGTTCCGATGGAAAGGATGAAATCGTCCCAGTCCTTGGCACCGCCTTTTCGCCCGAAAACCTTGTAAAACAGTCGACTACGTACCGTACTGATTGTGCTGACATCGCGCGACAGCACAGAGGCGATTTCTGTCGGTGAAATATGCAGTTTGATGAGCAGGCAAACTTGGTACTCCAGTTCCGACATGGTGTAAAGCGACCTCAGTTGACTGCAAAAGCCAGGATAAACGTTCTTCAGTAGCTCTTCTATCTCTGTCCATTCTTGTTCTTTCAGTTGTTGGCCTGAAGAAATGCGTTGTTGCAGTTTGTGGTAGTCATCGGAAGCGAAAAACTCGTTTTCCACCGTCGCGATGACTTGCCTCACTGATGCTGGACGGTTCTCTTGTACCTCATGGATTTGTTGCAGTTG
>JAFXVU010000239.1 GCA_017534705.1 Bacteroidaceae bacterium | reverse complement strand
GCACGGAAGAACAGCGTCTGAACCTTCATGTCGGGTGCCAGTTTCACGTTCTGCAACATACGGTTGGCTACTGCGGTCGTGGCAGCATAGTCTTTGGCGTTGTACGAGTTCTCAAGCAATCCCTGTTGAGCCTCCAGCCTTTTCTCTTCCGACGAGGTGAAGGATTCCAACTGAGCGAAGAGTTTTGCAGCCTCACTGTATTTACCTGCTGCCGTTGCTCTTGCCGCTGCGGCCTCCAGCATTTCTTCCTGCTGCTGATTGGTCATTGGCTGACCTGCCTTAGATGCGATGTTGTTGTATTCTTCGATTCGTCCCTCGTTAGTATAGATGTCGCGCAAGGCGGAAAGGGCGGCTTGTGCTTCCTGTGTGTTGGGGAAGTTGTCGATGACTTGAGTGAATGTACTGATAGCGGATGGGATATTGACGGTCTCGGCATAGAGCATACCGAGGTTCACCCCTGCCCTGGCCGCGTTCTTGCCTTGGGGATGGCTTTCAAGGAGCGACTTGAAGACATTCATCGCCCTGTCCTTCTCTCCGCTCTGCATCAATGCGAGTCCCTGTTCGAAAACAGCGTCGTCGGTAAACTGCGATTCTGTGTATTCTGTACGCAACTGGCTGAGGAGGTCTACCTTGCCAGCATAGTTACCATTGACTCCCGTGATGAGTGCCTGCTGATAAATGGAGTAATCTCCTTGGCTCTTGTCGGTGGCCAGAGCCTGACCGTAGGCTTGCTGGGCGGCATCGTAGTTCTTGGATGAGAGCAGGCAGTCGCCTATACGGTTGTATGCGTCGGCAAGAACAGCTTTGTTGTCGGGATTACGGTCAACGAAACGCCTGAAAGCCGCTACTGCGTCAGCGTATTTCTTCTGCTTGAAAAGAGCGTAGCCAAGGCCGTAGAGCGCATTGCCATAGTTGGACGTTACGCCACCTGTCTGTGCCACACTTTGACCGAGGTCTGCGGCTGCTTTGGTGTAGTCGCCGAGCCTGTATTCTGCCTCTCCTCTCCAATAGAGGGCATCGGTCTTGGTCTGTTGGTTATGGGTACCGAGTTGCAACGACTGCGTCATATAGTCAACAGCCGATTTGAAATCGCTGTTGGTATAGGCCTGGGTCCCGAGGTTGTAAAGCACCTGCTGCTTGGCAGCGAGGATTTCCTTCGTGGGCTGCTTGATTTTGTTAATACTGGCCAGTGCGGCAGAATAGTCCTTGGTGGTAGTGTATACTTCAGTAAGGTACTGGCCCACCTTGGATGCGTTCTTCGACTGAGGATACTCGTTGAGGAAGCGCTCCATCACATTGACCTGCTCTCCAAAACCACCTGTTTTACCCTCATGCAGACAAAGGGCGTAGTTATAGAGGGCGTTCTCACTCGCAGCACTCTTACCACCCATCTCTGAAGCTTGCTGGAAGGCCATGCGGGCCTGGGTCTTGTTGCCTCCGTCTAAATAACTGATGCCGGCATTGAGATACGCGCTCTGAGCCAGTTCGTCACGCTCAGTACCGGCGCTACGGACAAAGTTATCGGCTGCCTGACTGTAATTTTGTGTGCGCAGATAACTCATGGCGAGTTTGTAGAGGGCGGTGCGTTTGGGGGTGTCTGTCTCCTCTGCGTATTGAGTGAGCCGTTCGATGGCCTTATAGAAATCACCCTTGTCGTGAAGGCATTCGCCTTCGATACGGTCGGCCTCGCCTGACAGTTCTGTCTTTCCGTAGCGGTTCTTGTATTTGAGGATGGTGCTGAGCGCGTCCTCGCTCTTTCCTGTGAGCAAAAGACAGTCGGCGATATAGACGGGTGCTTTGCGGTGGTAGCCGAAAGTCTTCTCGGTGGTGCGGAATTTCTCAAGCGCCTCATCGTAACGTCCCTCGGTATAATCAATATAAGCGGAGTAGTATAGCACATCCATGCTATGCCGCTCATTGAAGCGTAATTGGTTGAGAAGAACCTTGGCGGCGGCAATGTCGCCTGTCTGGATGCTGGCAATGGCATAATTGAGTCTGGCATCGGACTGCTCGTCATCACCTATGTTGTACATCGAGGTAGTACGGTAGATTTCCATCGCTTCATCATCGCGTCCACTTTGAACCAGCAGATTGGCACGCATCAAGTTCAAACGGTCGAAGTCACGGCATAGCGGATGACTTTTCAGATGACTATCAATCATTTCATCTGCTCCTGCCTCCTTCAGATAGTAATTGCAGACCATCAACAAGCATTCAGCCGTCGTGAATGAACTTCCTCCATGAGAAAAATCTGACTTCCCTGTCTGGCGAAGATATTCATGCAGGGTTTGAGCTGCAGAATAATAATGACCGTCGGCCATCTGCTTGTTTGCCAGATTATAGGTGTTGGTGGCATCTGTCACGGAGTGATGTCGTTGTGCCATCGCCAATGTGGGGACGATGAGAGTGAAAAACAATATGACTAGGCTTTTTCTCATTGGGTTCTTTCTTGATGGAATTGGATTGTTATGGAGTGAAGGGAGCTAATAGGTATTTATCTATATGGTTTTTGAGTTCGCCATCTGGATATAACTGATTACACCCTGGCGAATGGAGTCGAGCCCGAATTGGCTGGGGTCAACCTCTACAAGTGGTGTCCATCGGCAAGAGGCCACATCGTCGTTGGCGATGAAGTGGGACTGCGACGAGACACGGCAGAGGTAGAAGAGGTCCATCGTGTGAATGAGCATTCCTGAGTAGAGATAAGTGTTCGGCAACGAGAACAGATAGCGCAAGCTGTCTTGAGGAACGTCCAGACCTGTCTCTTCCTTGATCTCACGTTGCATGGCTTGCTCTGCGGTCTCACCACAATCGGCGAAACCTCCGATGAGGTCGAGGGTGCCTTTGGCGGGCTCCTCGGCACGTGTGGCCACCAACAACTCGTTGCGCTCATTCACAATCAGCGCCACCACTGCGCCTGCGGGATTGAGATAATAGACAAACCCACAGTCGAGGCAGCGCTTGGACTTGAAATCATTGACCTCGAAACGGGGTGACCCGCACACAGGGCAGTAGTGGAACTTATCCAACAGATGCGTCTTGCTCATTGTCGTTTCTATCACTTCTCAGAATCTTCTGTTCTGATAATTAAAGCAAATATATGACATTCTATTAATAAAAAAGATATCCGTTGGTTTTTTTTGATAACTTTGTACTTGTTTTAACACTAAAACAAGTGTTTTACAGCTACTCAACTTTCCAAAAAACCATAGAAATAGCTGAAAAGAATGCGATGACAAAAAACGATAAAGAGAGGCTAAGGCACCATCAATTATGAATGTTTTTATTAATAAAGGTAAATTTTCCGTATTAAATTTGTTTTAGTTGGAATAATATTAGTATATTCGCAACCGATATGAGCTGAGGAGATTCAGCAATGTCAACGTTACCTGTAAAAAAACACTAACTAATTAATCTAATATGTATGGGTAGATATTATAGTTTCGACGCAAATGTCCATCTGCAGAGGATTGATAGCGATGGGTCAAACGGTGATGAACTTGAAGACCAAGATGTAGTAGCGAGTGTGTTTTGGGAAGAACGACAAGTACAAAAAGTGGTCAACTTCATCGTGGATTCTGATGGTGATGCCGATATGGAATATTTCCATCACAAGCATCCTGACTTGTATCATGAGATGTGTGAAGCGGCTAAATTGGAGTATGCCGACATGATGGCAAGGTTCAGTCCTGGAGAGGAATACAAGATACAGTCGGTCGAGCCCACTTTCCCCGATGAGATTTACTACACTGCTGAGGGTATCATCGCTGAAAAATTATCTGCAGAAGTCAACGATGTCTATGCGGATGCCGGTGACCTGTAAGGTTACTGGCCGCATAGTATTCATCACTCCACCTGCAAGGAATGGTGAGTTCTCTTATTTCAAAAGGTAAGAGCGTCTGTTTTGTGCAAAAAATCATTTTATTTCGTGAAGAAACTTGATGAAAGTTGCACAAAAGGAAAAAAATAGGTACTTTTGAACTCCAAAAACATAATAACACAAAAAATATGGTTGATATCAAACAATATCTGCAAGAAGCAGAAGAGAAGATGGAGATGGCTACAATGTACCTTGAAGAGGCATTGAGCAGAATACGTGCCGGAAGGGCAAATGTGCATATACTCGACGCTGTCAGGGTCGAGTCCTACGGACAAATGGTTCCACTCAACAACGTCGCTAGCCTGACTACACCAGACGCGCGCACTATTGCCATCAAGCCTTGGGACAAGTCGATGTTCAAGCCCATAGAAAAGGCCATCATTAACTCTAACGTAGGCATCATGCCTGAGAACAATGGAGAAATTATCCGTCTGGGCATTCCACCACTCACTGAAGACCGACGTCGAGACCTGACCAAACAGTGCGCAAAAGAAGAGGAAACAGCAAAAATCAGCATACGTAATGCACGCCGAGAGGCCATCGAGAAACTCAAGAAGAGTGTGAAAGATGGTGTTTCCGAGGATGTGGAGAAGGACGCTGAGAACGATTGCCAGAAACTGCACGACAAATTCGTGAAGAAGGCTGAGGCACTGTTGGAGGCTAAGAACAAGGAAATCATGACCGTGTAGCCCTGGGATGAATCGACCCTTACATCAGCGTTAATGCACGGATTAGTCATCAAGAACACCGGCAGTTGGTATACTGTCCGGACCGACGAGGGATTGACGGTGGATTGCAAGGTCAAGGGCAACTTCCGACTCAAGGGCATAAGAACCACCAATCCCGTGGCTATAGGCGATGGAGTGGAAATCGTGCAGGGGCCTGACGGACATGCACTCATCACAAGCATCGACAAACGCAAGAACTACATTATCCGAAAAGCCACAAACCTTTCTAAACAATCGCATATACTGGCCGCTAACATCGACCAGTGTATGCTTATTGTCACCATCAACTACCCTGAAACATCTACCACATTCATCGACCGATTCCTCGCCAACGCCGAAGCCTACAGCATACCTGCGGTACTGGTCTTCAACAAAACAGACCTCATCACTGACGAGATAGAACGAGCTAAACTGGAAGAATACACCTCGCTCTACCAGAGCTTGGGATACGAATGCCTGCATACTTCCACACTGACAGGTGAGGGCATGGATGCACTTTTAACCTTGCTTAGAGGCAAGGTAAGCCTCCTTTCGGGCAACTCTGGAGTGGGAAAATCCACCATTATCAACACACTCTTTCCTAACCTGAACCTAAAGACCAGCGAAATATCCGACGCTTACAACACTGGTAAGCACACCACTACCTTCTCGGAGATGTATCCCATTGACGATGATGGCTACATTATCGACACACCGGGCATCAAGGGGTTCGGCACTTTCGATATGCAGCGAGAAGAAATCGGGCATTATTTCAGGGAGATATTCAATATTTCCAGTAACTGCCGTTTCGGCAATTGCACCCACACACACGAGCCAGGTTGCGCTGTACTTGAAGCCGTGGAGGAAGGACGTATCGCCATCTCGCGTTTCAACTCCTATCTCAGCATGCTCGACGACCAAGACGAGGACAGATATCGACCGCCAGTGAAATGAAATGATGACATGAACAAGATTATCCTGACCATCCTTGCTGCACTCTGTGGCTTATCCGCAAACGCACAACACACCTACGAGGAGTTTGTGGAAAACGCTATTAAAGCCACTTATGCCGACAGCCTCGACAAAGCTGAAGAACTTTTCAAGGAAGCATTGAAACTTAGCCCTGCCGACCACCGAAACAGTCTTATTTATTTCAACCTGGGGAAGATACAGACCAGCAAAGGACTCTACGACAAAGCCATCGAGTCGTATTCACTCGCCTTGAACAGTGCGCCATTATCTGTGCCACTTCTCATGGCAAGAGCCAACCTCTACCTGCAATTAGGCAACAACGATAAGGCCTATGTGGATTATTGCAACATTATCGACATCAACCCTGACAACGTAGAAGCTCTGACTTATCGCGCTTTCATCCACAAAAACGCACGACGCTACGACCAGGCACGAATGGACTACGAGCGTCTGTTGGCCATCGAGCCCGACCACTATGTGGCCAACCTCGGAATGGCATTGATTTGGCAAGACACACACCATCTGGCCAAAGCACTGGAGCAAATGGAACAACTCATCGAAAAGTACCCCGACAAGGCGGAACTCTATTCCATACGTGCTGACATGGAAACGGAGAACAAACAACCCGAACTGGCCATCATGGACTTAGACAAGGCGGTGGAACTGAACCCTACGAACAGCAACTACATTCTCGCTCGCGCTTACCTACATCTGGAAAAGGGCAACAAACACCAAGCGAAAAAGGACTTCGAAACTGCCATCAGACTCGGTGTGCCGCGAAGCGGACTGCGGTCGGAACTCAAACAATGCAAGTAGATGGAGTAAACGCCTGTAAACGATTTGTGAAAACTGACACTTGTTATGCTGAAACAATACCTTAACCCCGAACTCATAGAGGCTGGTTGCGACGAGGTGGGACGCGGCTGCCTCGCTGGAAGTGTCTATGCCGCTGCTGTAATCCTGCCAAAGGACTACGTCAACGACTCTCTCAACGACTCTAAACAACTCTCTCCTGCAAAACGATACAAACTTCGAGAGGAAATAGAACGCGACGCCATCGCATGGGCTGTGGGAGTGGTGACACCACAGGAAATCGACCGTATCAACATACTCAATGCCAGCATACTCGCCATGCACAGAGCACTCGACGCATTGAACGTCCGACCACAGACACTCATCATCGACGGAAATAAATTCAAACCCTACCATGGACTACCCTACTCCACTATCGTGAAGGGCGACGCCAAATACCTATCCATTGCAGCAGCATCGGTCATTGCCAAGACCTACCGCGACGACTACATGAAAGAACTACATAAGGAATACCCTTTCTATGGCTGGGACCACAATGCCGGATACCCAACGGCAGAACATAGAAACGGCATACGGCAGCACGGACTGACGCCGTACCACCGCATGTCGTTCAATCAACTTGGCGACAGATATCGCCAACTCGAGTTAGAATTTATAGAAGACCCTTAGTGAATTTTAATTTCTCGAGGTTTTTTCTGACTCTGACTCTGCACACCACCATACTTTGACTTAATCTCTGGAAGGCTCTTCTGAATGTCAGAAATACGACGCGCATCGCTTGGGTGGGTACTCATGAGTTCGTTTGTGGAACCACCGCTTTTAGCCGCCATCTTCTTCCAGAATGTCACAGCATAGTCGGGATTATAGCCTGCCATGGTCATCAGCACTAGTCCCATATAGTCGGCCTCACTCTCATGCTTTCTAGAGAAAGGCAACATCACTCCGACCTGGCTGCCTATGCCATAGACTTGGCTCGCCACACTTTGCACTGCATAGCTCTGGCCAGAAAGACCGATGCTCAATGCAGCTGCACCATACTGTTGCAAGATCTGCTGACTCATGCGCTCGTTGCTGTGCTTAGCCACGGCGTGTGCCACCTCATGTCCAAGCACCACAGCCAGTTCGTCATCGTTGTCGAAGAGTTTCATGATGCCCTCATACACCACAATCTTACCACCTGGCATACAGAAAGCGTTAATCTCGTCCGACTTCACCAGATTGAATTCCCAGGCATAATTCTGCAAATCAGCCTGCATACCATTCTCTGCAAGGTATTTCTCCGTAGCGGCAGCGATGCGCTGACCAACGCGGGTCACCGTCTCTGATTGTACCTTTTCAGTTGAAACTTTAGCTGAACTCATGAAACTCTTGTACTGGGTAAGGCTCGAAGAGAGAACGTCAGCGTCCGATACAAGGTTCAACTGCTTGCGGCCTGTGATAGCCACACTTCTGCATCCCATTAGCACTACTGCCAACAGCAACAGAGATACGATATTCCTAATATTCCTCATAATTGTTTGATTTTTATTGTCTTACGATTATTCTTGATTGTCTTTTTTAAATCCTTAAGAGCCCTAAAGCCATTAAAGCCAATGGTCAAAAATGCGATTTAGCGAGTACAGAGCCAAGCTTGCTTGAGCTATGCCGAGCGTGAGCATTTTAGGCGAAGCCAATGTTCAATGGTCAATGGTCAATGGTCAATAATCAATGGTCAATGGTCAATAAACCTACTCCCAATAGAGTACCTGGCGGTTAATGTCCCACTTATGGTCCTTGGGGAAGTCATCGCCTTCCCATGCCTTCTTGCTGGTCCATTTCTCTGCGGGTGCCGTCCAGAAATCATGGGTGGCAGGAAGTCCGAGAGGCATGAAAGCCAGGGAAGTCATATAGAGCGAGCCATTGTTGGTGTACCAGTCAGCAACATTGGGATGGTTGCCCATGAAACCAATGGTGAGGTATCCGCCCTCATTGAAGTTGTTGACCTTGTAGAACATATTCTTTGCCACTGCGGTAATGGCCGCACGCACCTGGCCGTTGTGAAGTTCCTGGGGCAGTTGCTGACGCCAAGCGAGTTGTGCCAAGGGTTGCAACACGGCCATACGATATGGAATGGAACGACCGAAGACAGGGTATGTGCCTTCAGGAGAAATGAAACGCTCGAGGATGACACTGAACTTCTGCATACGCTTCAGTACCTCGGCATAACGAGCCTTGGAACCGTTGCGGTTGCCGAGATTGCGCACCGTCCAAGTGTCGTTGCCCTTCTTGGCGTTAATCATCTCCAGACATTCCAAATACATAGGCTGGATGACATAGGCGTTATAGTAGTCGAAAGCGAAAGCAGGACCGTCAGAATACCATCCGTCGCCAATATACCATTCCTCCACCTTGTTCATCGCCATGTGGATGCGGTACTGGTCGTAGTCTGCACCCACATACATGAGAAAGCACTCCTCCATCGCCACAAACAGATGCCAGTTCGTGTAAGGAGGGTCATAGCGGTGCAGGCCTTGCAGCTCCTTGATATAACGCTGTTTAGTCACATCGCTCAGCGGAACCCAAAGTGAGTCGTAGCCACGATAGAGGCTCTCCACCAAATAAGCGGCGTCGACAAGAGTTTGTCCACCCGACTTCCACCCCAAATAGTCAGGACTTTCGGGGTCTACAGCATTGGTGTAAGCCTGACGGGCCCATTTACGCAGTTGTTGCCGTTGCTTGCACTCAGGTGTGTCGTCGTCGGGAAGGTTGAGCCAAGGTGCCACACCCGCCATCAGTCGGGCGAAGGTCTCCATATAAGCCACCTTTTTGTCGCGGTTGTCCCAAGTGGGTGAGAGTTCCAACACCATGTTCTGCTGCAACTTGCCTTCTGCCATGTTGCGCAACACTGGCTCCGACATCTGCCAGCAGATATCAGCCCATATCTCGCGGTCTGTCATCTGCTCCACCTTATTGCCGCCTTTCTTCTTGTCTTTCTTCTTCTGTGCATCCGCTGTTGCCGGCATGAGGAAGATGAAGAGCAATGCACTGAGCACTACTGTCCATGTCTTGCTACGTCTTGTCATCATAACATACTTGTTTTGGTTTTCGAGTGTATGATGCAAAAATAAAGATAAAAACCGAAAAAAAGATACTTTCACTCGCAAATATTCAAAAAAACGTAAAAGTTATAGTTAAAAGCTCTTGCTACTCCGCAAATAAGTCATCCACGAAAGACGCTCTGCATCATATTCTTATAACGACATCAGCTTTATATGCTGCAGAAAATAATCCTGTTGTTTGGTGAATTCAATCAAATGCACTACATTTGCAATATCATTACGTTATTAACGTAACTGTACTAACGTAACGGTATCAACGAAATTTATATAATTATTTATAATTGAAAGTTATGAAAAATCCTTTCTACACATCAGGATATCTAGGAGCAGAGTACTTCTGCGACCGCATAGATGAAACCCAGCGATTGACTCAATTGTTGGAAAACGGCAATCATGTTGTGTTGATGTCTCCAAGACGTATTGGAAAGACCGGCCTGATTCAACACATCTTCAATCAGAAGGAAATGAAAAAACAATACAACACCTTCCTCATTGACATCTACGCCACAAAGAATCTAGCCGAGTTCACACAGCAGTTTGGAGGTACCATCCTCAAGACCCTGACAGGACATGGAGAGAAAGCCTTGAAGCAGTTCTTGAGGATAGCTTCCTCTCTGCGTGCCACAATGTCATTCGATCAGTTAGGGGTTCCGACTTGGGGAGTGGAACTGGGACAAGCTGATGCAGTTCAGTACACATTGGACCAGATTTTCGAATACATAGAGAAATCCGACAAGCCGTGCATCATTGCCATTGACGAGTTTCAACAAATTACCCGCTATCCAGAGAAGAACGTGGAAGCGTTGCTCCGTACATATATACAACATTCCCGAAATTCTCATTTTATCTTCTCAGGCTCCGAACGCTCCTTACTTGGTCAGATATTCCACTCTCCGGCACGTCCTTTCTTCGCATCCACTAGTGCCTTTCCTTTGGATGTGATACCAGAGGACAAATACACGGAGTTCATCCTCCATCATTTCCGTCGCGGGAATAAAGGCATCTCCCTGGAAGCCATACACAGAACTTATTCCCTCTTCGGAGGAACGACATGGTACATCCAAAAAGTGATGAGCACCTTGTTCATGCTGGCTGAAAAGGGAACAACCATACAAGAAGAAGATGTAAACAAGGCTATTGACCAGATTATCACGGACGAGAGTATGAACTATGCCAACATATTATATTTTTTGACACCGCGTCAGAAACAACTGTTGACAGCCATCAGCAAAGAGGGACAAGCCAAAGAAATAAAGGGACATAAGTTCATCGCCAAATACAAACTTCCAAGTCCAAGCACTATTCAGACAAGCATCAAGACACTCATAGAAAAGCAGATTGTCACCGAAAACCTCGGAACATATCAAGTCTATGACAAATTCTTCTCCATCTGGTTGAACAGGACACTTTGAAGGTTGGTATATATAAAATCCGTGGGTGCACTCCACATCGTTTCGTGCACCCACGGTTATCAAATGAAATCCCTTCAGGGATAAATACGCTTACTCAGCCTCTTTCACTTCCTGACGGTAGTTGTCAAGCTGGGCTACATCAATGCGGTTGATGTAGTTGTAGTGCTTCTCAACTTCCGATTCAGCGTAGTTAACGAATACGTTAAGACTCTTGGCGAAGAGTTCAGGAGCCTTCACAGCATCAGCCAGGATGAGGTGGCACATGATGGTGTAGGCAGTGATTTCGTAGAGCTTGCGAGAGCAGAAGTCAAGCAGTTCCTGACTGGCAGCAGCCTTCACCGTATTGGTTGCCTCTTCAAGTTTGGCAGCCATATCCTTGATGCGAGTGAGATAAGCGGCATATACTGCATTGCCGGCAACGAGAGCTTCGTTCTCAGCCTCATACTCACGGATGATGCTCAGGTAAGTACCATTAGTGATGTAACGGAGAGCGGCAACTGTCTGGAGCTGTGTAGTACCCTCATAGATGGAGAAGATACGGGCATCACGGTAGAGACGCTGGCTCTTGTACTCCATAATGAAGCCAGAACCACCGTGAACCGAAATGGCATCGTATGCGTTCTGGTTAGCGAACTCAGAGTTCATACCCTTTGCCAATGGAGTGAAAGCGTCAGCAAAACGAGTGTAGCGCTTCAACTCGGCACGCTCCTCTGGAGTGAGTTTGCGGTCGCGCTGAATGTCCTCGAGAGCCTTGTAGATATCCACATAGCGAGCGGTCATGTAGAGCAATGAACGACCTGCGTCGAGCTTGGCCTTCATGGTGGCGAGCATGTCGTAAACAGCTGGGAACTCGATAATCTTCTGACCGAACTGTGCACGCTCCTTGGCATAGGCAAGAGCCTCATTGTATGCTTCCTGCTCAACACCCACTGACTGAGCGGCGATGCCCAGACGAGCACCGTTCATCAGAGCCATCACATACTTAATCAGACCGAGTTTGCGGTCACCACAAAGATAAGCCTTAGCATTCTTGTAGGTCAACTCACAAGTTGGACTACCATGAATACCAAGTTTGTGCTCGATGTGACGCACGTTCACACCACCGTCACGCTTGTCGTAGATGAACATCGACAGACCACGTCCGTCCTTAGTGCCTTCCTCTGAACGAGCGAGCACAAGGTGAATGTCGGAGTCGCCATTGGTGATGAAACGCTTCACACCGTTCAGACGCCAGCAATCCTCCTTCTCGTCGTAAGTGGCCTTCAGCATCACGCGCTGCAGGTCAGAACCTGCATCAGGCTCCGTCAAGTCCATCGACATGCTTTCACCCTGGCATACACGAGGGATATACTTCTGACGCTGCTCCTCGCTGCCAAACTCATAAAGTGTGTCGATACAGCTCTGGAGGCTCCAGATGTTCTGGAAACCAGCATCAGCAGCCGAAATCACTTCGCTGAGCATGGAGAACACAGCGTTGGGAATGTTGAGACCGCCGTAACGACGAGGCATGGAAATACCGTGCAATCCTGCCTTGCGAGTAGCATCGAGGTTCTCGAATGTCTTGCTCGCATAAATCATGCGGCCCTTCTCCAAATGTGGACCCTCAAGGTCAACATCCTCTGAGTTAGGTTCAATGATGTTGGCAGCAATATCGCCCGTAATCTCAAGAAGTTGCTTATAGTTCTCGATGGCATCGTTGTAGTCAACGGGGGCATCTTCAAACTTGTCCTTATCCTCGTAGTCCTTTTCCTTCAAATCTACGATGCGCTTCATCAGAGGATGATCCAAGTGAAACGCAATTTCTGGATGGTCGCTATAGTAATTTGCCATAATAATTCTTTTCTTCTTTTTTGACTCTATTTGCTATTCTGCTTGTAATACTTGATGAGCTTAGGTACAACTTCCTCAACTGTGCCAACAATCACGTAGTCTGCAATCTTGTTGATTGGAGCGTCTGGGTCGCTGTTCACTGAGATGATGATACCAGAGTCCTGCATACCGGCGATGTGCTGAATCTGACCAGAAATACCACAAGCGATATATACCTTTGGATGAACGGTCACACCTGTCTGGCCAATCTGACGGTCGTGGTCGCAGAAACCAGCGTCCACTGCGGCACGAGAACCACCCACCTCACCGTGGAGAACCTTTGCCAAATCGAACAGCATGTCGAAACCTTCCTTCGAACCCATGCCATAACCACCTGCCACAACGATAGGAGCACCCTTCAGGTTGTGCTTGGCGGCCTCAACATGGTGGTCAAGAACTTTCACAACGTATGCCTCTGCTGACACATACTTGCTCACTTCTGGATAAACCACCTCCTTGCGGCATTCACCTTCATATATCGACTTCTGCATCACACCCGAACGAACGGTTGCCATCTGGGGACGGTGCTCAGGGTTCACAATCGTAGCTACAATGTTGCCACCGAAAGCAGGACGAATCTGATAAAGAAGGTTGTCGAAGTGCTTGCCACTCTTTGCATCGTCGTACTCACCTATCTCAAGCTGAGTACAGTCGGCGGTCAAACCGCTGGTCAGAGAAGAAGACACGCGGGGACCCAGGTCACGGCCGATAACAGTAGCACCCATCAAGCATATCTGAGGCTCTTCTTCCTTGAAGAGATTGACGAGGATGTCGGTGTGAGGGGCGCTAGTGTAAGGGAAGAGATCCTTGCCGTCGAACACGAAGAGTTTGTCAACGCCGTAAGGCAGAATCTGATCCTCTACCTTGCCCTTGATGTCTGTACCAGCTACAACGGCATGAAGTTCCACACCCAACTGATTGGCCAACTTGCGGCCTTTGGTCAACAGTTCCTGAGAAACCTCCTGAACGGTTGTACCCTCAATTTCGCAATATACAAATACGTTATTCATATCTTAGCCAATGATTTTTTCGTCCAACAATTCCTTGATCAAACTCTCAACGTCCGCATCGCTTGGAGAGAGTGTTTTGCTCTCCTTTGCCTGGAACACGATGTTCTTCACTGCCTTCACCTTTGTAGGAGAACCGGCAAGACCGCACTGGCTGGCATCGCCATCCACGTCGGCTACACTCCATTGGTTCAGCGTCAGGTAAGGACGCTCCTCATAAAGATAGTCGTAAGGGGTGCCATCTGCGGGACGTTCCATCGGACAGGTTGCACGCTTATACTTCATCACGAGTTTTGCATTCTGAGGACGACAAGGAGCAGCACTGCCATTCACCGTAATCACAACTGGAAGTGGAGCCTCAACGACTTCAACACCACCATCAATATGACGACGGATAGTAGCAACACCATTCTCAATCTTCAGGATCTCCTCAGCGTATGTCACCTGGTTCAAACCCAGTTTCTGAGCCACCTGAGGACCCACTTGAGCTGTGTCACCATCAATAGCCTGACGACCTCCAATCACGATATCCACATCACCTATCTTCTTGATAGCTGTGGCAAGAGCATAACTTGTTGCGAGGGTGTCTGCACCAGCAAAAAGACGGTCGGTCAGCAACCAACCTGTGTCAGCACCACGATAGAGTCCTTGACGGATAATTTCACCTGCACGTGGAGGTCCCATCGTCAGAACACCCACGCTCGAACCAGGGTTCTGCTCCTTCAAGCGGAGAGCCTGTTCAAGTGCGTTCAAATCTTCAGGATTGAAGATGGCTGGCAAAGCCGCACGATTGACTGTGCCTTCGGCGGTCATAGCGTCCTTGCCCACATTTCTTGTGTCTGGTACCTGCTTAGCAAGTACAACGATTTTCAAACTCATATTAAAATATTAAATATGTATAAATGATGATTTTACAATAAAAATCAAAGAAAAATAAAAAAGCTTTTAAGCGAAAAAATCACAATTGCGGTGCAAAGTTACATCTTTTTGAGCAAATAGCAAAATTATTCCGAAATAATGCATATCAGAACCCGTTTATGTGCAATTTTGAGGCAAAGCACAATAAAAAAACATTTTTTCAGTTAAATATATAATGTGAACGGAAATGATTTCCATGAGAAAGATGGGAAAGAAATGGAACGACATAGCAAGAATGGTGGCCTTAATATTGACCACATGGCTGACGGCTGACAATGCCTTCGGCCAAATGGACGTGCAGTTCTCCGACTTCACATCACTGCGGTCGTACTACAACCCTGCTGCTGCAGGAACCGACGGACTGCTCAGTGTACACTTGGCATACTCCATGCAAATGGCAGGATTCGAGGATGCACCCAAAACCATGTATGCCGGAGCCGACTGCCCCATCTATTTCCTCAGTCCACGGCATGGAGGAGGCGCCAGTCTCATGAGCGACAATGCGGGCATCTTCCGTACACAGAAGATTGCCGTTCAGTATGCCTACAACTTGCCCATCGGAAAGAAAGGACGTCTGGCTATCGGAGTACAGCCCTCACTGCTCACCGAAACCATCGACCCTAAGGACTTGGAACTCGACGACCCTAACGACCCCGCCTTCCCGAAATCTGAAATCAGCGGCAACTCCTTCGACCTGGGCGCCGGACTCTTCTTCCATCATCCCAAATTCTGGGTAGGCGCGTCGATGCAACACATCATGTCGCCACAAATCGAACTTGGGGAAACCAACTTCTTTGATTTCGCTCCCTCATATTATTTTATGGGTGGATGCAATATTAAGTTGAAAAATCCGTTTTTATCTTTGCAACCCTCTTTCATGGTCATGTCCGACCTCGACTCATGGCGTGAAGACATCCAGTGCAAGGTGACATACAACAACGAGGGCAAACAGTTCTGGGGAGGTGTGGGATACAGTCCCGACATTTCAACCACATTCATGATTGGAGGTAACTTCCAGGGAATCAGTCTCGGATACTCCTATCAGATGTACACCAATGGCATCAACATGGCCAACGGCACACACGAAATCGTTCTCAGCTACCAAGCCGACCTCGACCTCTTCAAGAAAGGACGAAACAAACACAAAGCGGTGAGAATACTTTAACCAACATACGGCTGTAGGCCAAAACCTATAAGGTTGATTGCCTGCGACGCCATTATATAAAAGGTAAGAATTGAAAAAAGAATCAAGTAATATGAGAAAAGGAAATGTGGCAGTTGTGATACTGCTCGCTATGCTTGTGCTCACCTCTTGCCTCGGTTCCCGAAAGGGGTCTGAAGCTGCTGGCGGTGAGGTGACTGGTATCAGCGGCTCGTCGATATCCGAGCCTGTACCTTACGGCATGGTACTTGTGGAGCGCGGTTCTCTGAAAATGGGAAGCGAGAAGGTTGACAGTCTGTGGGGCAAGGATGTGCCTACGCGTGACATCTCAGTGGATGCTTTCTGGATGGACGAGACCGAGGTGACAAACGCCAAGTACCGCCAGTTCGTCTTTTGGGTGCGCGACTCCATCATCCGAGAGCGTCTAGCAGACCCAGCTTACGGCGGCGACGAGTCTTTCAAGATTGAGGAAGACAAGAACGGAGACCCCATCACACCACACCTCAACTGGGCTAAGTCCATTCCTTGGAAGAACCCTGACGAGGACCAGCAAAGGGCCATTGAGAGTGTTTACATCACTCATCCCTACGATGGTTCCAAGATGCTCGACGCCAGCCAGCTCAACTACCGATACGAGACTTTCGACTATGCCATGGCTGCCATGCGCAAGTACAGGCTCAATCCAGAGGAGCGCAACCTCAACACGGATGTCGCCGTAGACCCCAATGAGGTGGTGATGATTTCCAAAGACACCGCCTACATCGACGACGAGGGAGTGATACACCGCGAGACCATCACACGTCCGCTGTCTAGCATGTGGGACTTCGTCAACACCTACATCGTGAATATCTATCCCGACACCACCTGCTGGATTAACGACTTCCAGAACGCTGACAACGAACCCTATATGCGTCTCTACTTCAGCCATCCCAACTACTCCGACTACCCCGTGGTGGGTGTCAGCTGGGAACAGGCCACTGCATACTGCAACTGGCGCACCGACTTCCTCATGCGCGGCATGGGAGGAAGCGCCAAGTTCATCCAGCGCTACAGGCTGCCGACCGAGGCTGAGTGGGAATACGCCGCACGTGGCAAGGAAGGCAACGAGCTGCCCTGGGAGAACCCCGATGTGAAGAGCGACAAGGGATGCTACTACGCCAACTTCAAACCCGACCGAGGCAACTACACCAAGGACGGCAACCTCATCACCTCCAAGGTGGGCATCTATTCCGCCAACAGCAATGGACTTTTTGACATGGCCGGTAATGTGGCAGAATGGACCAGCACTGTCTATACCGAGTCTGGCGTACTCTCCATGAGCGACGTCAATCCCGAACTCTACTACCGCGCCGCTAAGGAAGACCCCTACGCACTGAAGAAGAAGAGTGTGCGAGGAGGTTCATGGAAAGACCCTGAGAGTTTCATCAAGTCGGCATGGAGAAGCTATGAGTACCAAAATGTGGGTCGCTCCTTCGTCGGATTCCGATGCGTACGTACACAGGTTGGCACCGCAGGCAGAAAGAGAAAATAACTAACCAACAGACATAACTAAGCAACTACGTATATGGCCAAGATAAAAGTGAAGAATCTCCTGAAGATTCAGAAATGGATGGATAGCGAGAATGGACAGATGTTCATGAACTATGCTTATAGCTGGGGTGCTTCCATCGTGATTCTCGGCGCCCTCTTCAAACTCACCCACATCGCGGGTGCCGACCTCATGCTTTTCATCGGTATGGGTACCGAGGTGATTGTGTTCTTCATCTCCGGTTTCGAACGAACCTACGAGGTAACCGACGAACATGAAGAGGTTGACCTTGTGAGTCATGAAGGCGACGGGGAAACTGAGGGCAACGAAGTCAATACCCTTCAGGGCAATGGCGTCCAGGGTGGTGGCGGCACCGTCATCATCGGCGGAGGTGTTCCTACGGGAGGTACCATCGTCATCGGTGGCGGCAGTGGCACTGGCGGTAATGCTGGCACTGGTGGCGGTAACGTCATCATCAGTGGTGGCGGTGGCAACGGCTCTGCCTCTGGTACTGAGGAAGGACAAGGTGGATTGGTCGACGCAGCAGCTCTTGCTGGCAGCATCTCTTCATCGCCCATCATCGGCGCTTCCACAGCAGGCATGACTCCAGAGATGGAAGAGGCTACCAAACTCTACGTAGAGGAACTCAACAACCTCACCGACCTTCTCAAGAAAGTGGCGGAACAGTCGGCACGACTGACACGAGACTCAGAGGAGATGGAGAACATGAACAGAACGCTTACCTCCATCAACTCCATCTACGAGATACAACTCCGCAGCGTCAGCTCGCAGATTGGAACCATCGACCAAATCAATGCACAGACCAAACGACTGGCAGAGCAAATCGAAGAACTCAACCATGTCTATGCACGCATGCTCGAGGCACTCAAGGTGAACATGAAGCAGTAGTTTTTATCAAAATCACATTCCTTCAACCACAGTCCTATACCTTTGTGGCATGAACTTCAAAATCAATTGAAATGGCTATCAAGAAAAGAAAAGTCTCACCACGTCAGAAGATGATCAACCTGATGTACGTTGTGCTCATGGCTATGCTTGCGCTCAACGTCAGCTCCGACGTGCTCAACGGCTTTAAACTCATAGGTGAGCGACTCAAAAGCTCCACCGACAATTCTTCTCTGCAGAACAAGGCCATCTACAACACTCTCTCGGATGCCATGAAGCAGAACCCAGAGAAAACACGCCAATGGTATGAGAAGGCACAGGCTGTCAAGGCCATCTCCGACTCGCTCTATGACTATGCCGAGCAACTCAAGAAAAAAATAGCTGTGGAGGCTGATGGTAAGGACGCCAACGTTTATTATCTCAGAAACAAGGAGAACACTGAAGCCACCACACACGTGATGCTCGCACCAGGAATCGGGCAAGGGAGAAAACTATACAATGCCATCAACTCCTATAGAGAGAAAGTGCTCGCCATGGTCACCGATACTGTACAAAGGCGAATCATCTCCAACAGCCTCTCCACCGAAGTGAACCGCACGGCTAAGCTTCAAGGCAAGAACTGGCAGGAATACATGTTCGAAAGCACTCCTACAATCGCTGCCATCACTTTGCTCACAAAACTGCAGGGCGATGTGCGCTACGCCGAGGGAGAGGTGCTGCACACTCTGGTGTCGAACATCGACATCAAGGACGTGCGTGTGAACCAAATCAACGCCTATGTCATTCCCAGCGCCCGCACAGTGGTACGAGGCGGCCGTTTCTCTGCTCAGATTATCATGGCAGCCGTCGATACCACCCAGCGACCCGACATCTATGTGGGCAACACGCTGCTCAAGTCGAGCAACGGCACCTACGAGACCGTCTGCAACTCCACCGGCGACTTCACACTCAAGGGCTACCTGATGATGCGCAACGGCGACGGCGAGGAGATAAGGCGCGAGTTCTCACAACCCTACACCGTAGTGGAACCCTCCGCCACCGTGTCGGCCACGATGATGAATATGCTCTATGCAGGTTACCAAAACCCCATCGCGGTGTCAGTGCCTGGCGTGCCTACCTCAAGCATCAGCCTGAGCATGAGCGGCGGCAGTCTGACACAGACCAAACCCGGAGAGTATGTCGCTGTGCCGTCGAAGGTGGGCGAGGATGTGGTATTCACCGTGATGGCCACACTCGAGGGACGCTCACAGGAAATGGGCAAGTTCCCTTTCCATGTGCGTAAACTGCCTGACCCAACGCCGTACATCGACGTGACAGGCGCTGACGGAAATACCGACCGCTATCGTGGCGGCAAACCCGTGTCGAAAGCTGCCTTGCTCAAGGCATCGGGCATCGGAGCCGCCATCGACGACGGACTGCTCAACATCAGTTTCAAAGTGCTGAGTTTCGAGACCACCTTCCACGACCGACTCGGAAATGTCATCCCTGAGGTGTCGCAATCCACCAACTTCAGCGAGCGACAGAAAGCGCAGATGCGACAGCTTACAAGAGGCGCACGCTTCTACATCACCCGTGTCCACGCTGTGGGTCCCGACGGCATAGAGCGCACGCTGCCCTCTGCAATGGAAGTGATAGTGAACTAAAAAAGACAAGAGATAGATTATGAAACGTACATTAGTTCTGATAATAGGAGTGTTGTTCACTCTCGGGTTGGTGGCACAGCCATCACGTACACGTGTGCAGCGCAACAACAATACCAACCGCAACAACAACAGTAATACGGCTGCAGGCAATGACAGGGCAAGCCTGATGTTCCCCACATCGGTGAAAGCCGCCGATGACGTGGTCTGGAGGCGAGACCTCTATAAGACCATCGACCTCACCAAAGACCGCAACGCTGCGCTCTACTATCCTGTCACACCCACCGACAACCGCATGAACCTTTTCTGCACCATCTTCAGACTGGTGAACACAGGCAAACTGCCTGTCTATGAGTACAAGATGGATGCCATCGAGCACTTCGACAAAGCCAGCCGCATGCACTTCAAGGACATGCTCGACCGCTACGACATTCCCTACGAGATTGACGGCAACAGCATCAAGGTGGAGGATATGGATATCCCGTCGAGCGAAGTGCTGAGCTACAACATCAAGGAGAGTTCATACTACGACCAATACACGGCTACCTATCACAGCAAGGTGATGGCCATCTGCCCTGTGCTACATCGTGCTGACGACTGGAGTATGGATGATGTGCGCACCTCTCCACTCTTCTGGGTGAAGTACGAGGACCTGGAGCCTTTCCTCAACAATGTCATCGTGATGACGAGCGACATCAACAACGCCTCAACCATGTCAGCGGCCGACTATTTCGCTTCCAACCAGTACAAGGGCGATATTTACATGACCACCAACATGCAGAACAAGTCGTTACAGCAAATCTACGACAACGACTCCGACTTGGTAAAGGCGAAGAAAAACATAGAAAAACAGATGGTGGATTTCGAGAAGCATATCTGGGCGACACCTGTTCCAGTCGACACCGACACTGTGGCAGTGGATTCTGTGAAAGAAGGAAAGAAGGTGCGTGCAGCTGCACGTTCACGTTCTGCACGCCGCAGCTCTTCATCGAACAGCAACGCCAGCTCAAGCAAGCAGAGCAAACCTAAATCCTCTGGTAGCGGCAGTTCAGGCGCCAGGGTTTCAGTGCGCCGCCAACGCCACTTCTACTAAAAGCTACCTACCATTTCGCTGGCTACGCCAGCAAGAATACCAGCCATACAGAATCGATTCTGTATGGCTGGTTGTATTATATAAAAGATTGG
>JAFXVU010000238.1 GCA_017534705.1 Bacteroidaceae bacterium | reverse complement strand
TGATGAAATTGGTCACTTCGGCAAGGATGCCTGGACGGTCGGGGCAGTGTAGCAGTAACTGCGCTGTGTTCTTGTTTGTTTGCATATATGCTTGTTGTTATTGTCTTAAAAGAAGGGTATGAACCTCGATTCGCAACACGAATGTCCAACCCGATGGGGATTCAAGTGCAAAATTAGTTATTTTTGAGAAAATACAGACAATAAAATAGACTTTCCAGACCAAAAATGTGGAATATTTGATGATTTTCAAAAAAAATGCAGTTAAAGTTTGCAAGATTGAGAAAAAGGGTGTACCTTTGCACTCGCAAATGCAACCGACATCGTCATGATGCAGCAAGCATAAGCATTTTTTGGTGCGTTAGTTCAGTAGGTTAGAATACATGCCTGTCACGCATGGGGTCACGAGTTCGAGTCTCGTACGCACCGCCCAAGAGGGAGTCGTCCGACTCCCTCTTTTTCGTTAAGTACATGATTTTTAGGCTTATACGACCGATAAAAAAGGTCGCTGAAGTGCGTGTTTGTGCCTGAAAAGACGTTTTGGGACATGATGAATGTCACATAAATATCCCAAGGCATGCCAAAATATCCCACTTTCGCATGGAAAAAGGAACGCTAGTTCCGATTGGTCCGATGGAATGAATGCGGATTGGACTCATCACTTTTTTTTCGAAATGATGATAGGTTTTGGTGTCGTTGATTATCGTTATTAATGTGACGTTCAAAAAGCAATAACATCAATCAACAACTAAAACAGAATCATTATGATACTCACGACAACACCTTCCATAGAGGGATACCCTATTAAGAATTACTTAGGCGTGGTCACAGGGGAGACCATCATCGGAGCCAACATCATCAAGGACTTTTTCGCAGGTATTTGCGATATCGTCGGTGGACGAAGCGCTGCATACGAGGATGTGCTCCGTGAGGCCAAGGACACAGCACTGGCCGAGATGCAGCAGAGAGCGGCGCTAATGGGCGCGAACGCCATCGTTGGCATCGACCTCGACTACGAGACCGTCGGACAAGGAAACTCCATGCTCATGGTGACAAGCAGCGGCACTGCCGTGATTATATAAATTCCCATTCCAATTACATTGTGTGTTATTTTTATAACTAGGTGGGCGGGACCGACGCTGGAGAGCGCAGGGCCCGCCCTTTTTCTTTTTCCTTCTCCTTCTTTCTTCATCAACCACCAATCGCCTCCATCGCTGCTTTATAGCGCTCGTTCTGCTCTGCAAACACATAAATAATATTAAATTCTTCGCTAAAAGCCTTTTTTGTGCTAACTTTGTAGCTTGAAGAGACGCGGACAGGAGGTGACAGGAGTTCCTGAGGGGCCTTTTGGCTGCGTAAACCCGCTCAGATAATGTGACTTATTCACAAAAAACAATGATATGATGAAGAAATATCTTTCAATTTTTACCGCATTACTGATGGTGGCATTCATTTGCTCCTCATGTGTAGATGATGCCGACAACCACGCCGAGGCTGAAGTCCACTATGCTGGAGTGGTCGATTCCATTCATTTCACCGACCAAGCCGACACTGCATTCTACAAACTCATCAACGAGGCTCTTTATGGCGAGAAACTCAAAGTGGCTGGTAATGCGTCCGTTTTCTCCAAGAAAGCTAATCTCGATAATGCGAATGTGGCTATGGCTGTGGCCTACTGCGATTCCATGGCACACGCTGATTATCAGAAAATACTGCAAGCCATCACGCTCGATGACGTGAAGAGCACCATCTTCAACGCGCATAACGACTCGCTCGTGAAAGTTGGAATCACAAGTCCCGACTATGTTCCCGTCAGTCCTTTCACCGCCTACATCTCACTTTACTCCTCTTGGCAGGACAGGCCTGTCTTCCATTTTAGACCTACATTCAGATAATATACTTTACTGAAACGATTGTGGACTACAACAGCATCATCGCTCATTACTACGAGAAGGATTCACAACTCTACCAAATCCTTTACTCGCATAGCAGGTCTGTGGCGGATATGGCGCTCGAGATCATACAAAAGCATCCCGAACTGAATGCTGACGAGCGTTTTGTCGAGGAGGCGGCCATGCTGCACGATATCGGAGTCGTACAGTGCAATGCTCCCTCGATATGCTGTTTCGGCACACAACCATACATCTGTCACGGTATGATTGGGGCGGAAATGATGCGCAAAGAAGGTTTCCCAAGGCATGCTCTTGTCTGTGAAAGACACACAGGAGCGGGAATCACCATCAACGATATCGTCTCACAGAAACTGCCTCTGCCTCTGCGTGACTTCACGCCACAGACTGTCGAAGAGAAAATCATCTGTTTCGCCGACAAGTTCTTCTCCAAAACCAGATTACAGCAACGGAAAACGGTCCAACAGGCCATCGACAGCCTCAGAAAGTTCGGAGATGAAGGTGTGGACAGGTTCACTGAATGGTGCGACACTTTCCTCTGAAAAACCAAACACGACAACTGACATTGAAGATTAGATTCTGCATATTAATCATCGTTCTGCTCGCTGTGTTCGCAGTGCCTGAGAGCGGAGGACATACCTACGGGAATAGTCACTCCTATATGGCTCTGTGCAACGATTCGATAACCGACACCATCGAGCGGACGACAGCAAATACGGCAGATTCTGTCATTGCAGCCAAAGATACTGTCGCTCAGACGGATTCCATCGGTAACGACTCCCTGAAAACCACTCAACCCTCAGAGGAAGTCAACAGAGGGAATCCGCTTGCCACACAATGGAACGATTCCATAGCTGCCGCTGAGGACTCCATCAAGAGAGCACAGAAGAGAACCCTCGAACATCCAGTGGCATACGAGGCCAAGGACTCCATTATCTTCTATATGGACACCAAGAACGCTTTTCTCTTTGGCGATGCTAAGGTCAATTACACTAACATAGAACTGGTGGCTGACAGTATTGTCGTCAATCTCGACAGTTCCATCGTCCATGCCGCTGCCGTCCGCGACACCTTAGGACAACTAAAGGGAAAACCCGTCTTCAAGCAGGGAAGCGAGGAGTACCAGTCGGAAAAACTCAGCTATAACTTCGAGACAAGAAAGGGATTCATAGAAAATGTCTATACCGAGCAACAGGAGGGATTTCTTAATGGCAAACTCTCAAAGAGAGGAGCCAATGGAGAGGTTTATCTCCAGTCTGCCACTTACACCACTTGCGACGAACCCCATCCACATTTCTATATCGCCATGTCGCGAGCAAAGGTCTATCCGGGAAAAAGCGTCTATTCCGGACCTGCATGGCTCGTCGTGGAGGATGTTCCATTGCCTCTCGCTTTGCCTTTCGCATATTTCCCCTTCACGAGCAAATACTCATCTGGATTCATCATGCCCTCTTACGGCGATGAGAACAAAAGAGGATTCTACCTGCGCGACGGAGGCTATTATTTCGCTTTCAACGACTACATGGACCTCAAACTCACAGGAGAAATATTCACTAAAGGCTCATGGGGCGTAGCCGCCAACTCCAACTACAAGAGAAGATACAAGTACTCGGGTAGTTTCTATTTCAACTACCAAGTCACTAAGACAGGAGAGAAAAACCTGCCCGACTATAACGAAATCAAGAACTTCAAAATCCAATGGACGCACCGACAAGATGCTAAGGCTAATCCAAACAGCACGTTCTCTGCTTCTATCAACTTCACTACGCAGAGTTACGAGCAGAACAACCTCACAAGCCTCTACAACCCCACATCTTATTCTCAGTCCACACGTACATCATCACTCAGCTATTCCAGGACCTTCCCGAAGATAGGACTGTCCATCTCGTCCAGTTTCAACATCTCACAGAACATGAAAGACTCCATACTGGCCCTCACCATGCCAGACGTGAGTATATCGCTCGCACAGTTCTACCCGTTCAAGAAGAAAAAACTGGCTGGAAAGGAAAAGTGGTACGAGAAGATATTTGTCAGATATACAGGAAATATCAGCAACAGCATCTCCACCAAAGAGGACAAAATCATGAAATCCAGTCTGACAAAGGACTGGAGAAACGGTATGAAACATTCCATACCTGTCAGTGCCACTTTCAACCTGTTCAACTACATCAACATCACGCCACAATTCAACTACACCGAGAGATGGTACACAAAGAAAATCATGCAGAGCTACGATACACACCTCTACCAAGTCATCAACGACACCATCTACGGATTCAACCGTGTGTATAACTACAACCTCAGCCTTTCGGCCAATACCAAACTCTACGGATTCTACAAACCCAACAAAAAAATCTTCGGTGATAAGATACAGACGGTGCGACATGTTTTAACACCTTCGATATCATATAGTTATGCGCCTGATTTCGGAGCTGCTAAGTATGGGTATTGGGACACATACACCAAGACAGATGCCAATGGAAATGTTTCCCTCGTTTCATACTCCCCTTATCAAGGAGCGCTTTATGGAGTGCCGGGAAAAGGAAAGTCGGGCTCCATCAGCATGGATTTGTCGAACAATGTCGAGATGAAATACAAAGACCGAAATGACTCTATCAAGAAGGTGAGTATCATCGATGAATTGGGAGCCAGTCTGTCCTACAATATGTCGGCGAAGACACAACCTTGGTCCAACCTCTCGACTCGCATCCGACTGAAATTCGGAAAATCATTCACGTTCAACATGAATGCCGTCTTCGCAACCTATGCCTATGAATTCGACAGAAACGGAAATGTGGTTGTCGGAAACAGAACAGAATGGAGTTACGGCAGGTTCGGACGTTTTCAGGGAACGAGCAAGAACCTCTCTTACACCTTCAACAACGGGACTTGGAAGAAATGGGTGGAGGCTTTCAACAGACTGATGGGTAGAGACACCGACCTTGAAGCCAAGAACAACAAGAACCCGGATGGTGAGGACGATGATTACGACGAGGATACAGACCTTGAGACCAACGAGGAGAAAACCGCTGGTAACGGCAAGGACATGGGTAAGAAAACCAATGAGAACGGACTCGACGACGACGGATACATGGATTTCCAGATACCATGGTCGTTCTCCATCTCATACGGTATCACCATGGCCGAAGACCGCTCTGCGAGAATCAATGTCAAGACCATGCGTTATCCTTACAAGTTCACGCAGAACCTCAACTTCTCGGGCAACATCAAATTGTCCAACAACTGGAACATCAACTTCTCGTCGGGTTGGGACTTCACAAGGAAGGACATCTCAATGACAACATTCAGCCTCACACGAGATATGCATTGCTTCAACATCTCTGCAGGACTCGTCTTCGGTACATACCAGTCCTACAACATCACACTCAGGGCGAAGGCTTCAACACTTACCGATGCCCTCAAGTATGACAAGAAGAGCAGTTATTCGAGCAACATCCAGTGGTATTAAACGAAACGGTGATGAGCCCCTCCTTTCCTTGGCGGGGGTAATCATGGATAGTTCAAACCAAAACAATACTTCCTATGAGAAAATATATTTCCATATTGTTCCTTACAGCCTCAATGGCTTTTGCCAATCTGAGCGCTCAGGAAGCAGAAATGGGGGTTTTTAACCACCTCGCTGCCGGAGTCAGTGTCGGAACAACTGGCTTTTCTTTCAACGTGGCCACGCCTGTCACCGACTATGTCGCCCTCACTGCATCCATCGACCTCCTGCCCGATTTCCGACGCACCGACAATATACAATACTATCTCTACCAAAACCTGCGTCAATATGGACTGGGAGAATGGGAGTCGGGCACTCATCACCTCACAATGAAAGGAGGGTTCGGAAGAGTGCAGGGGTCTGTTGTCCTGAACGTTTACCCTGTCCACAGCTCCAGCTTTTATATTGCTGCAGGAGCGTATTTTGGTGGAAACAGGATTCTTGATATGAATGGATACAGTGGAGACATACTCAAGGATATCAATAGCATCCAGAATCTTTACGACAAGGCCGCGGCTTATTGTCAGGCAACGGGGAAGGAAATGCCTCCCATACCAGAAGAGTATCAGCAGATGATGACTTCCGATGGTCATGTCAATGCCTATATTGAGACGAATGCCTTCCGTCCCTATCTGGGCTTTGGATATGGTAGGGTAGTGCCACGTGAGCATAGGTTGGCTTTCAATTGTGAGTTCGGGGTGCAGTTCTCGGGAAAGTATAAGATTTCCTCCGACAACACTTCTGATGCAGTGCTCGATGTTTTGGGTGTGAAGGACAAATACGCCAAAATCACCGACAATCTCAACAACTTCAAAGTTTATCCCGTACTCAAGTTCCGTCTCACTGGCCGAATCTTCTGATTCTTACCCACAGAATGGCTGTTTTTATTGCTCTGTCAACTGCTAGGTTAGGCGGAGCCAAATAACAATAGTCCGCATCCAGCCAAAATCATGATAATACCTAACACATTTGTGATGATGATAAAGGCTTTTGAAGGCCCTTCTCCTCCTCTTGTCTTCCACTTATCGGTGACTGACCATATCCTCTTTGGCGAGATGAACACCAAACAAACTCCCATTATACAGAGTACGATTGCTGCAATTACTTCTTGTGTCATATCTTTTTCTTTTAAGTTTTCACGAGCAAAATAACACATAATTGTGGAGCATGCCAAATCAATGGGATAAGTAGCACGTTTTTGTGACGAATGGTAGTGTAGCCACTTTATGGGGATGGGGTGGAGAAGTGATTGACGATAAACTTCCAGGCGGCAGCTTTGTCGCTGAGGTCAACTTCGTAGTCGGGTGTGATGAAGGTC
>JAFXVU010000237.1 GCA_017534705.1 Bacteroidaceae bacterium | reverse complement strand
TCACAATGCCAGCCATCTCTGCCGTAGAGATGCTCTCTACCCAGATGTCTGCGATTTCGGGATAGAAAGTCGTGACGGGTTGCAGCAAGGTGGCGACAATCTTTGATTCGCGGACATCTTCTTTCCATAGTTCCTGAGCCAGTTCATGGTCGGGTTCAAACTCGCTGGCAATGGCTTGTAGACGGGGCAGTTCGATGCCGAAGTTCAGGCGGTAGCCAATGCCAGCGTCGCGCATGGATGTGGACGCCATGCCATTCATGTTGGCACGGAACTCCTTTTTCAGTTCGCGGATTTTCTCTCGGGTCTGTTCTGTCATCGCCTATATTGATAGTGGGTGGTGGTGTCGGGGAAGTCCGGGTTAGCCTGACTATTCGTTCACGTAAGGCAAAGTGGCGTAGTCGCTGCTGTAACGGAGCATCTGATGGTCGTAGGCCTCGGTATAATCCAACTTGATGTCGGAAATCTCGCCATTGGCATCTTTCTCCACTCGGTACACAGGATTGATGAAGCCCTTGTAAGGAGCAAGATTGAGGCGGGCGTAACGTTCGAGCACCTCCTTGTGCAGTTCGGGGTCGATTTTCACACCGTAGGTCTCCACCAGCGACCGAGCGGCTTCGAAGTCGCCCGTACTCTTGATACGCTGGATTTCAGCGAGCAATTCACCGAAGAGGTCGCGAAGACGAGCGTAATCATTGATTTTCACAAAGGTTTTGCCGTCGCGTTTCACCATCTCCACGACGTTGTCCTTCTTTCCGTGGTCGTAGGCCCAGCGGGCAATCACCGCACGGTTGCGCATATGAGCCTCCTCTATCTCGTTGCCAAGGTTGATGCGCACAAGTTGTGTCATCAAACCGTTCATCATATAACTGTAGTACTGTGCCTTGTAGGCTTCCTTGTCTGGTACCAGACCCAGTTCAACCAGTTTGTCGTCGGCGATATAGTAGAGACCGAAGATGTCGGCACGTGCCTCCTCAATGGTGGAACCATAGGCTTTGAGAGTGTCGGTGCTCACGCCAGGCAGCAGTTTGCCCGAACCATGCCCTAGGCACTCGTGCAAGTCGGTGTGGAGGTCGTCGGTCAAGTCGCCGTACTTGTCCATCAAGGCAATTTCTTCGGCCCCATAGGCAAACTCCTGTGTAAAGCCGTTACCACGGGCAGCCTTATTGTAGGCGTCGGTGAGATTGCCGATGGTCACTGACTTGGAGCCATGCTCTTTCCTCACCCAGTCGGAGTTGGGCAGGTTGATGCCTATGGCTGTAGAAGGATAGAGGTCGCCAGCGAGAATGGCCGCAGTGATGACCTTGGCAGTGATGCCTTTCACTTCCTCTTTCTTGAAACGAGGGTCACAAGGGGAATTATCTTCAAACCACTGGGCGTTCTGACTCAAGGTCTCGGTTCTCTTGGTAGCCTCCAAGTCCTTGAAATTGACGATTGACTCCCAACTGGACTTCAAGCCAAGAGGGTCGCCGTAGCTTTCAATGAATCCGTTGACGAAATCCACACGCGAGTCCACATCACCAACCCAAAGGATGGAATACTCGTCAAAGGTGCGGAGGTCGCCAGTCTGGTAGAACTCAATAAGCTTGTCTATCACCTGTTGCTGCTTCTCATTCTCAGCAAACGGCTTGGCTTTCTGCAGCCAATAGATGATGCGTGCTATGGACTGGCCGTAGAGACCGTTAGCAGTCCAGCGAACCTCACGAATAGTGCCGTCGCTGTCCTTTACCAGACGGCTGTTCATACCAGTCATCACAGGATGAGGGTCGTCGAGGTCGCGCTGGTTATTGTAGAACTCCTCAGCCTCTTCCTGACTGACACCGCTATAGTAGTTCTCAGCAGAGGTCAGCAGCAAATCAACGCCATCGGCCTGGTTCACGCGCTTGGGCATCACCTGAGGATTGAAAATCACGGGACACAGCACATCACACAGCTGGGCGGCGCTTTGGCCTTCTGCCAGTGGCAGTTTGGAGGCAGGAAGACTCATCACTGCCTGACGGAAGAATTTCTCGCTGAAGCCGGGAACGAACTTCTCACTGCCATAATGATGATGGATGCCATTGGAAAACCACACACGCTTGAGATAGACTGTCAAAGCCTTGAAATCATCACTTTGCCGGTTGCCCTGATAGTCGGTGTAGATACTCTCCAACACCTTACGGATGCGGAGGTTGTACTTGCCATTCTGGTCATAGAGAATATCACGACCTTGTAATGACGCCTCTGTGAGATAGTAAATGTACTTCTTCTGCTGAAGGGTGAGATTCTCAAAACCCTCCACCTTATAGCGAAGCATCTGAAGGTCTGCGAAACGCTCGTCGTTATACACGAACTCCTCATTCACTTGTGCTGCTGCTCCAAGAGGGGCAGCAGCAAGAAGGGATGACATAATCATTGTCCTTAAAGTTATTTTCATATAATGTCTTGATTATTCGGAATTTTTCCAGATTTTCCAACCCACCCAGTCACTCTTTCTTCTTCGACCGTTTCTTCTCGCGCTCCGACACGATGACAGCATAACTCTGATTATGCTTCAGCCGATATTCGCGAGGGGTCACACCTACATACTTGTAGAAAGCCGCATAGAAGGACTGGCGGTTAGAGAAACCTATTTCCTTGCTGATTTCATCCATTGACTTGCGCACATCAGTCCGCTTGTCTGCCAACAAATAACGTGCGTCCCGGATTCGGTATTGATTGACCAAGCTGGAATAGTTGCATCCAAACCTTAGGTTAACCACTGCCGATAAGTAACGAGTGTTGGTTTCTAAATCTGCTGCCAGTTGTTTGGCTGAATAATTAGGATCCTTATACTTTTTACCAACAATTAGGATGGACAGGATTCGTTCATACAAATCATCAACTACCGCTGGACTGATCATCTGCCTGTAAGGTGCTTCTTTCTCCACATGTTGGGTGAGGTTGTATTTTTTCCTCTTGCCTTCATCCTTTTTTCCACCTGATTCTTTCTTCACATGTTCAACCATATTGATAATATTTTTGGGATTAGTTGCAAATTAACTGATTTTTAACGATGTTTGCAAATAATCTACCAACTTTTTTATCAGAAAATATTATTTTTTTTCAATTTTCTTAGTCACAACGTTTTGACCTTGTCGGTTCTTGCGTTTTTCCAAGAAAATCTGTCCAGGTGCAGGTCTGCTGATTCTCGTACCATCGACACTATAGTATTCTACATTACGGCCTTCATCATCCCAATCGGAGGATTCCACGTCATGGATGGCTGTAGAACTTGCGTTAAAACGTATCTGGGTGCTGCTCAGCACAATAGGAATCTGGTTTAAGGCTATACCACCCACCATATCCGGTTCTCTCCACTCGCTGTATCCATCCTCAAGGGTAATTAAGCGAAGAGTGTAATTGCCATCGGGATAACTGCGGGGAATAAGGCATAACTGCCCACCAAACTCTATGCCCACGGTGTCTACCACACCATAATAAGCATCGAGTTCAACAGTCATATCTTCGGTATTCTCCGTACATACATTCTCAAGGAATTGACCATTATGGTCGAACAATCCCACTCCGATGGTATAGGTATGGGTGGTGTTATAATAATTGTAGAATTCACCTAAGAACACCTTGAAGTCGCTATTGCGCAGGGTATTGCGCATAAACACTGCAAGAGGTTGATAGCAATACACTGAGGTTTGCCGCACCACCTCATTGTCCGCCTTCGGCAACTGTATACCAATAATGGCACACTGGTCCTGTGAGAAAGTGTATGTGGTGTTCTTTGGATTCATATAAGGGATTGCATAGTAAGCGTCGGAACCGCCACCCCATCCCCAGTTCACGTGAAGATAGCCCCTGGCATCGATGCCATCGAGGATGAAGGAATGCCCTGCGCCATCACCCGACCCACCTGGATCACTCACGGCGCCCATCTGAACGGGACGACCAGCCATAATCTCGTCGTAAATCAACTGGTTCCATTCTTCCTGTGTGGCGTAGCACTCACGGTAAACCACGGCAAGACTGGCTTTGCTGTACCCGAAAATCTCATAATAGGCCTGCATGGCATCACTATCAAAGGCACCACTGCCATCGATTGCCAGCTGCATATCCACAGATGCACAGGCCGCAGCACAAAGCAAGGCCACTGCATTTTTCTGGGCTGTGGAACTGCTGGAAGAGGCCTTCACGGGCATATTACCGTAGTCGAAAGTAATGTCCTTGAAATTGAATGAACCTGCATTCTTGTTGCCAGACACATTCCACTTCTTACTGCCTGTATAAACAGGTTGAACGGGATAACGGTAATAGCGCATAATCTGCGACATGGCAGTTGCCACACAACCAACGGGACATGAACTGCCACCCGACTTGGGAATGAGGCTGTTATAAGGTGAATATTGCGACCACTTGGAATCTATCATTTCGGGAACCACCGTGAACGAGGCTTGACGAATCATCTCCTCCACATCTGGCGCTTCTTCCAAACCGAGACGAACATCCTCCACATAATCATCGAACGAACTGAGCATGCGGCGAAGGGCCAAGGGCATATCATCGCTGTAACGGAAAGTACCGGTATCGGAGTAGCCCAAAACCAAAGGAAAGGCATCGTCGCCCGAAACAAGCACAAAACCGTCACCACCGACAGCGTTGAAGACATAGTAGGAAGGATAGCGGGAAGTGGCACCATGCAAGCCGTTCACTTCCATCTCTTGGGCCACGTATTCCACGTCAACTTTCATGGCGCGGTCCTTATTCAAAAAACCTTTCGCTATCTGTTGCGCACGGTTGTAATCAATTGGTCCTGCTACAGCCACGGCAACAGACATCACTAATGCCAGAAAAGAACAAATTCGTTTCATAAGTCTTATTATGTATGATTCTGACGGCAAAATTAGCATTTTATTCTGAATTACAGAAAAATATAGTGTCCTTATTGAGAACTATTCCCTTAATGAGAAAAACCCCTCCCCCTTCCATCTAAGGGGAGGGGCAGGGGTCTTAATTGTTAGCCGAAAATACGATTGATTGAGGGCAGAGCCAATGGTCAATGTTCAATGGCCAATGTCCCTTACTTCACATACACTTTCTTGGTGCTTCCGTCACTCATACGAAGGATGTTCACACCTTTGCTGAGGCTGTTCGTCCGCACACCCGACAGGTTGTAGATGGCAGTCACTGTGGCTTCCTCGCTGCCCATGTCGGCAATACTGTTCTCAAGGTTCGGGTCCTCAACAGTGTTGAGTTTGCACAGCAGAAGCAAGAACTCCTCATAACCACCGCCATTGGCTCCATTGTTCTGGAAACGAAGGATATAATTGCCAGCCTCGGTCACCTCAAAGTTGAGTTCATAGGTTTTGGCTGAAGTCAGGTTGGCACTTGTCGAGCCATTGGCGTTAGGAGCTGAACGATAGACCTCCGACTCTGCCACCAATGTGTTGTCAGCTTTGAGCACCTGAGCCTTGTAGGAAGGATATTCTTTCCAAGCGGCGTTGCAGAACGTCAGTTTGTACCAACCGGGTTGCAGCGCGAGCCTGTAGTTGCTCAGACGACCATACTCGGCATAACCCTCACGCCAATAGAGCGCCTTGCCTTGATAGCCACTGAATCCGACAAAGGTACGGCCTCCACTACTATAGGAGTTTGGATAAGAGTGAGTGTCGTTGTTTTCCTGTACAGTTTGCCAACCAGGGGGAAGGGTACCAGCCAACACTGATGTGAAGTCGAGGCTATAGACACTCGTCACATCTTCGAAGACGGGACGGATGCTCACCGATTGCTCTGGCATCGTGAAACTGCCATTGACGACGCTCACATTGCCTAAGACCACTTCCCATCTCTTGAACACAAAACCCTCTTCGGGCTCGGCATCAAGGGTGATGGTCTCACCTGCCTCTGCCTTCACATGGCTGGCAGTGGCTGTTCCTCCCTCACTGTCAAGGATGGTCACGTTATAGAGGAAACATGGCAGGATAGCGCACTTGCTCAGCACAAAAGAGGACTGGGCATCACCAGTGAAACGCAGCACATAGTTGCCAGCCTTTCCCACAGTGAATGTCATGCTAACCTGGGCATCATAGGCGGTTTTCTCTTCACTGGCTATCACATTTCCCTCTGCATCCTCGATGCTGACTGTATATTTGACAATATTGTCGGTCAGGGAAGCACTGTTATTGTTGAACACCACTTTGTAATCGCCTTCCTCAAGTGTCAGAGGATAGTCGGTCAGTGTACCGTAAGTGAGTGTAGGTGTTGCACCACTCCATGCCAAGAACTTGCTGCCTGTTTCTGCAACGGTAAGCACACCGCCTTCACTGGCTACCCATCCTGCGGGTAACTCATTATCGGCAGTCTCGCTGATGTCGAGTTTCATGACATCATTATGCTGGTCAGCAGGTCTGTAAATCACTTGGTCGATATAGATGTTCATACCACCGCTGTTGCGCAGCATCAGACTGTTGCCACCCTCCTTCAACTCGGCTGTGAAAGTGGCTTCTTTCCACTCGTTGGTATTGGTTTTGGCGAAACGAAGACTGCTTGACTTGCCGTTCAACTGAACAACCATGGAACCTGCGCTCGATGTCATCAGATAGCGGACTGCGATGGTGTATTCACCTGGATGCTTGATGAACACTGAGTCGCGGAGAGAAGCGGAAGTGTTGGTACCCATATCCATGAAGCCCATGGCTGCATGACCACGCACATTGGGATACCATGCGTACGGGTTGGTCACACAACTCTTGATGTTCCTGTAGTCCATGTTCTCGGCTTCCTTCACCAACTCACCATAGTATTCCTCGGGTTGACGTGGCAGGTCTGCGCTAAGAGGGGTGTCATCGACCATATCAGTCAAGCGGTCTGTGCCATTGCCCGAGCAATTGATATTCACCTCAATAGGTCCCATGTGACGTAGACTGAGGGTATAGGTGCCTGTTGTTTCATCCCATTCCTCGGAGGGTGTGCCAAGAGTGGCGTTCACACGACGTTGGGTAGTATAAGAAGGTTTGGTGGCAGCGCCATGGATGGTCACCTTATCGATAACCGTTGTCATGGAGTCCATACGGTAGTTGTTGAGATAGAGGTTGATGTGGTCGGCATACTCATGGATAATACCATTGCCGAACTTGCTGTACTCCAAGTCAATGCTTTCGCAGGTGTTGTAGCGAAGGGGAACGTTGGCAGAAGCCGTGGTGGCTTTCCTGAAATAGCTGAATGGATAATAGGTCACCAATTCGTTCTTGTGGCGGGCCACATAGAGGTCACCAGTGCTCACTTCCTCATAGAGTTTGTTGAATTCCTGCACTTTCCTGGCTTGTGAAGACCAGCGGCTGCTGTATTGGGAACGTTTTACCTTCACAGGGATGGCCTTCGACAGTTCATCGTAGCAGTCAATGACCACAGGGATGGCTTGGTAGCGGCCCGTCTTCTTGAAATAGCAGAGATTGTCCATCCATTGGCCATTGCCCTTGTTGAAGGGGTCTTTCTGCTTATACAGCCCATCATACAGGTCACCGATGGAAGCGTATTTCTGTTCGTCGTTACCACTGTTGTTGTCATTGATGATGACCACCTTGTTGCGGGCCAACACTTCCTCGCGTGATGGAATATACATGGTGCCGTCGATGATTTTACGGAACATATCGAGCCAACCGTTGTCGAAAGCTTTGTAGGTACCCCATCTGCGGCGAGTGAAGCCATTGACAGTGGTGGTACTCAGTTCCTGGAAGTCCTCTGTCCAAATGAGCTCAGGACCGTCCCAAACAGCGCCACCGTTGATGCATGTCTGCTCCATCACAGTGCCGTAGCCAGCGGAATTGGGATATTTCTTGCCGTTGTTTTCACCCAAGAGAGAACTGAGCGCACCATTCCAACCGCAGTTGTCGTAGCGCACGCCATAGTTCTTGGCAAGACCCGAGATGAAAGGAGCGATGGTGACACTCTCGTTGTTGTAGAAACAAGAGGAGGTGGTGTACTTATAGAGCCAGAGGCATGCCTCGGGGTAGTCCTTGCAGGCCTTGAGCAAAGCGGCATTGCGCTTCATCATGCCGTTGGGATTGAGCGCATGCGACCAAATATTGCCGCAGAAACTGATGATGAGCATACCTCCATACTTATGGTGCATCGGAACGAGTTTGGCAAACAAGGCGATACGTGATGCCTGTGTGCTGGAACTCTTGTCATTGGGTTCATCGAAGCCCCAGAACTGCTCAGCGTAGTTCCATCCAAGGAAGTTCTTGTAATGCTTGAAGAAATACTCGAAGGTGTCGAGGTCGTTGTCTTGGATGTGTGTGTGACCACCACTGGCGGGCTGGCAGGTAAACCAGACGTTGTTGGCGCAGCACACAGATGCCCACGACTTGTAGGTCAGCACGGCGTTCTGGGGCATCTTATACACATTCTTCTCGGTGTCGTACTGGCAAGACAGCGAGAGATTAAAGCAGACGTAAGGACGTACGTCCTCAGGAATGAGGTCGATGATTTTCTGCGGGTCGGCGTTGTTCCACACATCGATATGAATCAGCCACATCGGGTGTTTGGAATCCACAGGACGACGCTCTTGGGCTGTAGCGGTAATCGTGAACAGCGTCAGCAGAAGCATCAACAAAGTTTTCAGGGGTTTAATGGAATAGTTCATAGTCGTTATGAGTTATTGTTTGTTTCTGAATGCAAAAGTATCATATAAATCCACACCAACGAGCCATTCATCGTAATAGATTTTTTTTCAGATGTATCATTTGCTAAAAGTCTGCCTTTTTCAGAATTATCGGAACAATTGGTTTACGCTGAATGCTATGCACAAAAAACAGAGCATTCAGAATTATCCGAATGCTCCGATTTCTTTCCGTATAACAGTCAGCCTAAAGCCTAAACTAACTGAAAAATAGAAACTAGAAACTTAAGCGTTTCACACTGCGAGTCTTGCCATTGGTCATCTTCTGGCGCTCAACAACAATGCCTTTCGACGAAGCATCAGTAGCCTTGCCATCGATGGTATAACGCTCTACGCCTAATACCTCTGCATCATCTTCTACAGAAGAGATACCTGTGGATACTTGGTTGAAGAACAACTTTCCATCATGGATATAGGCATGGATGAGATTGTTTTTCTCACCACCACCCGACACATCTGGGAGGATGAAATTGTCGTAGCCATCCTGAAGGCACATAAAGCGAAGGTAATAGTCACCTGCCGGGTATTTCTTGCCACTCAACTTGCAATACGCACGACCATACTCCGAAAAACCAGACCAGGCTGGGTAATTCATAGTCACATACTCGTTCTTGCTGTTGGACTCGTCCAGCACGTTCTCCAAGAGATTACCTTCAAGGTCATAAAGACCGATGCCGATGGTGAAACGGTTGGCGTATGGACTCATGTTGTAGAATTCACCAAGAATCACAGTGAACGAGCCGTCAAGGTCAATGGATGTGGCCTCGGTAGTTAGAGGAGTCATAAGATAGAGACGATGCTGGCGCGGGGTTTCTTCCACTCCGTCGTAGTCGGGCTGGATGCCGACAACAATGCTCTGGTCCTCAGAGAACTGGTAGTTGCCTCCGTCCATCACGTTGATGGCATAATAAGCGTTATACCGTCCGTCCCAGCCCCAATTGACATGGACGAAATCGTTGGAGTCGTAACCGTCAATCACGTAGGAGTGGCCACCAGCATCACGTCCCGACCCAGAAGCAGAAGAGGCAGAAAACTGGAAAGGACGACCGGCGCGGAGTTCGCGCTTGATGACATTGTTCCATTCCTCTTGGGTGGCATAACAGTCACGGTAAAGCAAGTCGATGGTGGATGCCTTGTAACCGAAGTTGGTGTAATATGCGCGGATGGCGTACTGGTCATGGGTGCCACTGGAGCCGGCGCCGTAATTCATACGGCAGGCTACACCGCAGTCGTAGCACAACTTGGCAATGGCATCGCGTTTCTCGACATTCTTGAAGAGAGTTGGATAACTGTCTTGCAACAGGTCCCAACGATAAGTGCTTTGGGTGAAATCCACCTCAAGTACACCACCGGCGTTTTCTGAGGTATAGGAAACAGCACCTTTGCCTGTGGCTGGCCAATGCCATTTGTACATGATCTGTGCCATGGCTGTTGCCACACAGCCTACTGGACAGTTGCCTTGACCGCCCTTTGGAGATGGACAGTAATAGTTGTAGGGGGCATCCTGACCCCAGCGGGTGGTCATCAATGGAGCGACAATCACTGTGGCTTCCTCGTCGGCAAGCTTTACTGCAGGAGCAAGTCCTTGACGCACATCTTCCTGATACTCGCTGCAGAACTCCAAGAAACCGATAAGGCCATCAGGCATGTCTCCATCGGCAGGGAACACTCCCGTATCGGAGTAAGCGAGGATGGACGGCATATTGTCGTCAGCCGCGACAATGACGAAACCTTCTCTATCGTCGGCATTGAAAATATAATAGGCATCAGAACCGCCTTCACCCGTGATTCTGCTGTTCACCTCCGTTGGTATCCCGACAGGAACAACGTCGATGTCGGCCTTGCGGATGGCGCGCAGCGTCTTTTCTGCCTTTTTCTTAGCCTGAGCTGGTGTGATGGGATTGGCATTAACCGAAAGCGTCAACAGGGAAAGGCTTAGCGTGAGTATAAGTTTATTCATAGAGATGTCCTAATTGATTCTCTGGTTGATAATAGATAAAGATAATCTCTGAAATAATAGGGTGATGAAATAGTGAAAAAGGTGGACGCAAGTCTGGAAGGATCATGCGTCCACCTTTTCAGATTGAATTGCTATACTTTGCGATTACCTGTACAATACAGGAGTATAGTTCAAAGGATTGACATTGGTTCTATCCATCTTAACCGACTTCTTGGTCACGGCCTTAGCGCCTTTGGCCATGGCATTACGCTGAGCCTCGGCAAGACGAGCATTCACAGCTGCACTCTTCACCACAAGAGTCTCAACACCACTTCCGAACGAACCAGCTGAAACATAGTAGTTCACAAGGAACTTGAATGTACCAGTCTCTGCATCGTATGAGCTTTGTCCTTGTTCTGTCGATCCGGAAGAAGTCACAAAGTCTCTCACGTTCACCATACCATAAGATGAGTGAACATAACCAGTTGGCTGGTCATCAACAAGAATAGAACCGTCCTCTTGGAATTCGAAGAAGAAGTCAACGTCATAGCCCCAATGCTCAACCTTGAAACGGTTGGGGTTACTGTCGCCACGGAGGATAGTAAGGCCTTCGTCAACGTATGGTACCTCTTCGCCATTTTCATCCTCTTCTGTGAAGAACACTGTGTAGGTAAAGTCACCAGTTGCCCATGGAGAGAAAGTTGGAGCGGAATCGTTAGGATTCTGGTACTTGAACTCAGTATAGTCATATTCTTGTGCTTCACCATCAGCGTCATAGCCTATCACGACAATTGTGTAGGTGCCTGTAGGAGCGTCAGCTGCCATAGGAATAAAGGCGGAACCACCAAATGTGTAGTCATCGTCTTCAATCTCAGCAAGTTCCATGTCATAACCCTCGACCTCACCGTTGAAGATTGCAGTAAGAGTTTCAGAGGTCAGTTTGTCCTGTACGATGAAAGCCTTGGCAGAGGCAATATCCTCACCAAACATACCACCGGCCTTAATCTCCTCAGAACCATCAGCACTGATGAACTTGCCAAGGTAGGTGGCTGCCACAGCGTAGTCAGCGATGACACCGCCAGGAAGAGCGATAGCGAACAGACCATTGTTGTTGGCATAGTAGAGACCACCGTCATTGTAGTCGTCCATACTGAGGAGGAATGACCTTGCAGGCATGGTGATTACATTGTCCTTCAGCGTACCGAAGAGTTCGGGATGCTCACTCTTCACTTCATCAACAGTCTTACCTGTTCTCAGATAGTAATCTACGTAACTGGAAATCCAGAACTCACCATAGCCCCAATCCATACCAGTGTAACCACCGACAATGTAAACAAAGTCAGGATCCTCAGCGTGGATGGTCATGTAGTAATCCTTAGATGTATCATATTCTTCAGGGGCATTAGCAGGATAAGCGGCACCATAGGGATTCACAAGGCGGTAAACCCCGTCCACAACAGTGTTTATCTGCAAAGGTACCTCATAAACTGGGTTGCCTGCATTGAAGAATGTGGTGACGCAGTCCTCTCGGTACAGAGCGGTTCCGTAATCAACCCACGCGGTCTTACCGGCCTTGAAGCTGTAGGAAGAGAGTCCATAAGGAGTGGTATATGCAGCGGAGTCGCCAGCAAGTGAGATGGTGATGTCCTCATAATTGCCATACACAATGTTGGCGGGGTCATAAGTCACCTTGATAGTAGTGGTAGCCTCACCAGCAGCAAACGATGCCTGGCGGGGAATCGTGAAGATACTGTTCTCTGGCTGAGTGACATTGAGGGGCACAGTGATAGCCTCTGTTGTCACAGCGCGTCCCAAAGCGATGGAGAAACTAGTGCCTTCTGGGTCAATTTCAATGGAGGGAACAGCAGCGTCTTTGTCGAAATAGACCTGGTTGCCGCTGACCTTGGCAAAGCCGTCATAATCATACTCGGACGTACAGGAACTGATGGCAAGCACAGTACCGAGAAGCATGAGAGCGGATTTTATGATTTTATTCATATCTGATATCTTTTATTGTGAGTAATGTATTGACGTAGGTTTATTCCACCCATGGAGTATAGAGGTCTGACGGGTCAGGGTTGTTCCACTCTTTTACGGCAGAGTTGTTGTTACCCTCATTCTGCACGATGACAAAGTTCATCCATGCAGGACGTCCGTTGGTGTTGAGACGGCAAAGTTCATAGTGGTTGGTACCAGTGTAGCCACGAGTTACCGAGTAGTTCAGACGCTTGATGTCGAAGAAGTTAAGACCTTCGCCTATCAGCTCGACACGCTTTTGGAAGACAATTTCCTCCACCACGTCATCGGTGCTCGTAACGGTGCATTTGTAGTTCGGGTCACGGTAGTTCTGCATGAAGCTGTTGACCAATTCCACACCCTTAGAAGCATTCTGGTGAGCGGCAGCCTCAGCCTCGATGAAGTACATCTCCTCCACGCGCATGATAGGATAAGCGGTGGCGGCGCCAGTCATGTAGTCGTCGGCATTGCCCTGTCCGGGACGGAATTTCAGTATGGTGTAAGCGGGCATATACCAGTCGCTCTCATCGTCGAATGTGCGCTGCTTGTCGTTGACAAAACGTACCTGGCTGGCGAGTGAAGAACCCTCGGGAGCCTTGAACTCGAGCTTGCGGAAGTCAGTGTCGCTGATGCGCTCATACATGCTGCGGTCAATCTCGCTGAACAGACCTGTGCCATATCCATAGTAAGAGAAAGTAGCCTCGTTGCTTGACCATGAAGTCCAGTTAATGATACCAGTCTGTACCACATCATCCTCAGTAGTCTGCTGTGCGCCCCACATCCATGGGTCAGTCACGTTGAAACCAGTAGTGGTGTTCAGGCACTCCTCCTCGGTCATTGGGTCAACAGTAGCGTTGTCGATGGCGAGACGAGCGTACTTCTGCGCATTGGGATAATCCTCAAGCCACATGTAGAGGCGGGCTTTCAGACCATATACGCAAGAGAGGTCAGGAAGCACCTTGCCTGCATTATCCTCAAGATTGACGATGTATCCCTCAGCAGCAGTGAGGTCGTCCTCAATGAATTTAGCCATTACTTCGCGGGTAACACGTGGATTCACACGAGCGCTGTCCTCATTCATACCAGCATAAACAATAGGTACAGTCAGACCTTTCACGTCGTTACCGTTCTTGTTCACACTGCTAAGCTTGTCGTTTGGCAGGAACTCATACAGACGGGCAAGGTCGAGGTAGAGCATGGCACGGTAAGCAAGACCGCAACCAAGGTAACCCAACTGCTCATCAGTAGCGTTTTCTGGGTCCACACCGCCCACCATGTTGTTGGCAGTCTGAACAAAGCCCCAGTAGTAGTTCCAGATGAACTGGCCGTAAATCCAGTTGTCGCCAAGATACTGGCCGCACTGCCAACGACGCCAGTGGTTGTAACTGGTCATGTTGTTGGCATAGTCGCCAGTCATGATCTCGCGGATATGAATCATGGCACCGTAGCCGAAAGAATAGTGGAGATCTTCATCCCACAGTTTGTTGAAGTAGGCAGGCATTGCCATCAAAAGCGCCTTGCTGGCAGAAGATGACTCAGCAATCTGCTTCTCTGTTGCCACATCTGTAGGCTCTGTCTCCTCGATACATCCAGTGAATGATATCGTGAACAATGACGCTACAGCGAGACCTAAAAATGATTTATATATTGTTTTCATTATCATAATTGTTTTATTTGTTCATACTTACTGAAATACAATGTCTCCTACGATTATAATGTCAGAGATACACCGAAGGAAATGGTTCTGATAGAGGAGTAGTAAGCGTTTGAAGCAGTACCGACGATACTCTGGCGTGGGTCAAGACCCTGACGCTTCGACCATACCCATACGTTGTCGGCTACGAGATAAAGACGCAACTTCTCGATTCCGATGTTGGAAATGAGAGAACGTGGGAAGGTATAGCCTAAGGTGATGTTCTGCAGAGAGAGATAGCTGGCATTCACCAAGAAGCGGTCGGAAGTTGATGCCATGTAGGTGTCGTTGAACTGCCAGCGTGGGATGTTGCTGTTCTTGTTGTCAACACTCCAAGCATTGAGCATATCCACATGGATACCATAACCGGCGTTAGAGTTCATCAACTGAGCGTAAGTGCTATCATAAACACGACCACCGAACTGATACTGGAAGTCAACTGAGAAGTCGATGCCCTTCCATTCGAGAGAAGTACCGAAACCACCATATACATCGGGCAGTACATCACCAATTACGTAATTGTCAGCCTCGCTGTAGGTCTTGGTCTTCTCATAACCAGCAACAACAGGATGGTTGTTGGCGTCATAGACTACGTCACCGTTTTCGTCTGTCTTATAAACATTCTTCCAGTAGGTTGCTTCACCTGTCTCCTCGTCTGGACCAGCATAGCGCTTAGTGTAGTAAGTGTAGCGTGACTTGCCTTCGGTGTAGAAGAAGGAACCAGAGGAATAACCGTCGAGGTTAGCATCGTCTACGTGGAGAGTCTTGCGCACGTCTGGCAACTTGGTAATCTTGTTGTTGTTGCTGGTGAAGTTGTAGTAAGCCGACCAAGTGAGGTCACGGTTACGGATGATGTCGCCGTGGAAATCGAACTCGAAACCGTTGTTGCGCATGTTACCCACATTGGCGAAGTAACCTGTGAAACCGAAGGAAGGAGCGAGCGGGAACCATGAGAGCATGTCCTTGGTGATGTTGGAGTAGTACTCGACAGTACCTGACAGACGTCCGTTCCAGAAGCTGAAGTCGAAACCTACGTTGAATTTACCGTTCTTCTCCCATGAGATGTCTTTCTTACCGTAAGAATCTGGTACGAGTGACACGTTGTCGTTAGAGTTGTTGATGGTGTAGTAAGTGGTGTAGCGGTATGCACCGATGTCATCGTTACCATTCTCACCATAAGAAATCTTGAGTTTCAACATGTCAATCCAGTCTGCCTTGCTCATGAATTTCTCCTTGTTGATCAACCAACCTGCACCAATCGACCAGAAAGTACCCCAGCGGTTGTCGGGATGGAAGTGAGATGAAGCCTCACGAGTGAGAGATACAGAACCGAAGTACTTCTCGTCGAAGTTGTAGGAAGCACGGCCCAGCCATTTCTCATCGTTGTAGTCAGACTGAGTTGAACTTGCGGAACCCATGATGACGGCACCTGCCAATTCCTTGTTGTCGGGCGAGAACTGGTTCTGCTTGCCAGCCCACAGGTCATAACCGTACATGCGGTAGTACTCGTGTGCCACCATGGCCTCGATGTTGTTCTTGCCGTAAGACTGTGCCCATTCGATACGCTGCTGGTGGTTGTACGACCAGTTGCGGACGTGCTCCTTGGTCACGATACCGTTGGAAGACTTGTATTGTCCGAAGAACGGGTTAGTAGTATCTGTATAGCGATACTCGTGCAGATAGAAGTTGTTGATGTTGATGAACTTGAAGCCGTAAGGCAGGCGAATCTCAGCAGTACCTGTACCGTTGAACACATGACCTTCAGTGTTGTGGGTGTTCAGGCGGTTGGCGCTCTCAGGGTTCGACTGGTTAAGCCATGGACGATAAAGACCGATGATAGAACGGTCACCATAGTCGTAGAGTTCCATGCGAGACTTGTCGTCCCAAATCTTGTTGCCATTGGCATCGTAGATATACATCGGATAGATAGGAGCCATGTTGACCACAGCGAACACGTTGCCTGTAGAAGTGGCGTTACCTTCACCGTCGGAGTTGGTGTTCAGGTAGTTGCGGTCGAAATGACCGTATGTCATGTTACCTTCAAGTTTCAACCAGTTCTTCACCTGATAATCAGCCTTCAAACGAGAAGTGAAACGCTTGTAGTTCGAAGCGGCGGTGATACCCTCATTGTCAAGGTAGTTGGCGGAGAGATAGAAAGTACCTTTCTCGGAACTACCAGTAGCGGTTACTGTGTATTCCTGGCGGAGAGCGTTGTTATAAACCTCGTCTGCCCAGTCGTCTGGCTTGATCAGGTAGTCTGTGCCGTTGAAGGTGTGGATACGGCCCATAGTGGCATTGGGGTTGAGTTTGCCATCCTGTCCAATCATGTACTGACCGTCGGGAATGTTATAGATGTTGTAACCCAAACCGTAATCCACATCGTTGATGAGTACAGAGTTGGCCCAGTCCCAAGCACCATTGGCATCCATGCCACGCTTGTCCAAAGCATAGTTGTAGAGGCCCTTGTACCACATCTCGTAATATTTCTCAGGGCTGGTAATCATCTTGTAGTCAGGAGTGGCGCGCTGGTTGCTACCCCACTTGGCATCTACTGTGATGACAGCCTCGTCGCCTTTCTTTGCTTTCTTGGTGGTGATAAGTACCACACCGTTACCACCACGGGCACCATAAAGGGCGGTGGAAGCGGCGTCCTTCAAGACGGTGATGCTCTCCACGTCGGTGGGGTTGATGTCGTTCAGACTACCGTCGTAGGGTGAGCCAT
>JAFXVU010000236.1 GCA_017534705.1 Bacteroidaceae bacterium | reverse complement strand
CCTTTCCCGAAGGTGAAACACCAGGGAAAGAGATAGCCCAGGCCGATGATGAGAATGATGGCCGTGAGGGTGATATAGAAACGTCTGGTCAGGTACATTTTTCCTTGTTTTGTGGTGTTAGGCTTGTGCCATGGGTGTAGAGCGGTTATTTGGGCACCTCCACCTTGTCGAGCAGCCTACGCGCCACTTTCTCAGGCGTGTAGCCTTCCATCTCCGCGTCGGCGGTGAGGATGAGTCGGTGCTGGAGGATGGCAGGGGTGACACACTTCACGTCGTCGGGTGTGATGAAGTCGCGTCCTTGCAGTAGCGCGAACGCTTTGGCCGACTGGAGCATGGCCACCGCGGCACGTGGGGATGCGCCGAGATAGACAGCGCGGCTCTTTCGGGTCTGCTGGCAGATATCAACGATGAACTTCATGAGCGAAGGATCGACGACAACATCCTGGAGCATGGCCCGCAGTTGTAGCAACTCGCTGCGGCTGACCACAGGTGTCACCTCTTCGAGTTTCACCAACTTGCTGTTGTTCTGATGTCGTTCGAGTATCTGTATTTCCTCGCTTTCCTCGGGATAGCCCATGACTATCTTCATGAGGAATCGGTCGAGCTGTGCCTCAGGCAGTTTGTAGGTACCTTCCTGTTCCACAGGGTTCTGAGTGGCGATGATGGTGTAGATGTCGCTCATCGGATGGGTGGTTCCATCGATGGTGACCTGTCGTTCCTCCATCACCTCGAAGAGAGCGGCCTGTGTTTTAGCTGGAGCTCTGTTGACCTCGTCGACGAGCACGATGTCGGCGAAGACGGGTCCGGGGTGGAAGTCGAACTCTCCGCTTTTCATGTTGAACACAGTAGTGCCCAGCACGTCGCTCGGCATGAGGTCTGGAGTGAACTGCACACGGCTGAACCCAGCGTCGATAAGTCGCGAGACGAGTCTGGCCAGCAGTGTCTTGGCCGTTCCAGGCACCCCTTCAAGGAGTACGTGTCCGCCGGCGAGGATGGCCGTCAGTAGCAGGTCGACCTGTTCTTTGTTGCCCACGATCACTCGGCTGATTTCCGACTTCACTTCGTCCATCTTGGCGCCGAAGTCGCCCAGGTTGATTCTTGTCTGTTCCATAATCAGTTGATGCTGTTGTATATGTTGTTGATATCGTCTAAGGATTTTGTCATTTCGTCAATGGTGAGGTAAGGATGCTGCTGTCGCTCCAAGACCCTGAGCTGGCTGATGACCGACTTGAGGTGTCGCACCTCGTATCCGGTGAGCGCTGCCAATTGCGGCAGAGCCTCTTCGTCGCCCGACGGGTCGCTGATGTCGATTTGCACTTCGCGGCGAAGACGTTCCTTGAGGTACTTGAATTTCTTGATGACCATGTCGGCGTTGTCGCCCCTCTGATAGTAGAGTGTGCCAATCTGCTTGACGAACTCCAGTTGGTGGTTGACGGGCTCGGGCATGACAGGAATGATTCGTTGCCGCCGCTTGGCGTTGAAGATGAAGAAGAGGAGAACAGCCAGAAGTGAGAGTCGGTAAGCCCACAAGAGTGGCGCCTGCCGTGAGATGTAGGACAGGCTTGAAATAGTTTCCTCGTTTTTCATTTTCGGCAGGTAGGCGGTGGTTCTGAGTGTGGGTTTGTCGCTCAACTCGTTCATGATTCTGAGGGCCAGTTCGGCTGTGTTGTTGTGTGTGATGCTATAGTTGGTCAGCAACTCAGGCGCCGAGAGTATATAGAAGTATCCCTTTCCTATCTTCTGTCGGATGAAGACCACGTAGTCCTCCACCTCTTCGTCCTGAAGGTTCTCTTCTTTCCGATTGCCATCTTCTTCAGTTTGACAGGTGTCCTCTTCAAAGCTGGCCTCATCATTTTCGTCGTAGTCATCGCCATCAACTAGTGGTAACCCACTCTGTTTGTAGATGATACGCTCCCATTTGTCGGATGAAACAATTAGGGCGTTACCAGACAGAATCTGGTTTATAGTATATGCCCGTTCAGGATAGTCAGAGGATGGGTATTTCCAAATCAAGGTGTCGCAAATGAATTGACCATTCTGCCTGAAATTTCTGGCAAAACCGACAAAGTCTCTCCACGACGATTCGCTTCTTTTGATGTCGAGTTGTTCTTGGATTGACCAGAAATGTTCCTGGACCACCATCACATTGCTACCTAAGCGTACCAACTTGCGAATGGCATCAAGACGGCCGATGTTGTAGCTGCTAATCACATCGTCATCCGACTGCACAATGATGTTTCGCTTGCTCATGGCCACTGAATCCAGGGCGAGCGAGTTCAAGTCCTTACTGGTCACCTCGTATCCCTTGGGCATGGTTTTAGTCATCATCTCGTCGAAAAGTTGGCAACCGAAAGGTTCTCCACTATTAGGATGGAAAGTCACCCGCCAGTTGAACACTTTAGGCTTGCTGACCTCCGCCCAATAGATTAGCAGCAGAAAAGCGACGACAAACAATATGAACCCCGTCCTACCCTTCATCGCTCACCTCCTTTCCTTTGGTCATGATGTCACTTCGCCAGCGCTCGCACTCGTCGCAATCAGCGACATTGGCTTGGAAATTGCCGTATCTCACACGCAAGAAAACGCGTGTGAGGTCTTGGAAACGACTGTCGGTAAATTCCCTGGCATATTGGGTGGGCGTCTTATAAATCTGCCAGTTGATGAGGTTGTTGTCGCTCAGGTGCTTGAGCGTCTGGAGGTATGTCATTCGGATGGCCTCTCTGTAATTGCCTTTCGCCAAAGCCTTCTTTCTGACAGACTCAAAATCCACGCCATAGATATTGTCCTCCTCTATGCTGTAGCCGCCGTCGGTCCGCTTATCGGAGAAGAAGAGGGCTCCCTTGTACTTGTAGAGGAACCAAGCCACGAGTCCGAATATGATGATGGCAGCGATGATGTAAACCCACGCCTGCAAGTTCTCTGTTTTGGCATCGAGCGAGTTGAGGAAGTCGTTGACCATGTTCATCAAGCGTGTGAAGAGGTCCTCCTCTTGATGCAACAACTCACGGTCGTAGTTGTAGTCAGAGTCGGCTCTCCATTGCGCTGTCAGCAAGGTGTCGAGTCTCAGTGTGTCGGTCTGTGCCATATCAGTTGTCCAATTGCAGTAATTACATTCAGTTTAGATGAGGTCGTAGGGTTTCTGCTCCTGGTTCTGCTCTCGTTCTCCGAGGCGGTCGAAGTTCTCGATGTCCGAGAACATGGTCAACCCGTCGTATTTCTCCTTGGCGTGTGCGTAGAGATAAGAAATTGCAATGGGAATAACAGTAGAAGCGACATAGCCGCCAAAGCTACTGATTACGCCGAAGATATAGAAAATGAATGACATCAGTGGTGACATCGCCTCAGCATCATTACTTGAGGCCATAATGGCACGAAACAAGATTGTCACTTGCTGTGGCATAGAGGTGATGGTCTGCAATACGCCGGAAATCAGTCCGGTGAGCAACGAGATGCCGAAAATACTAACCCAGCAACGCCATCCCAGAGTGTAGGAGTGGGAAAGCGATTGCAGCAAAGCCCCTTTGCCATACAGATATTCGGGATAGGCGAAAGCGAGTGGCACGAGAGCGGCGATGAATGCTGGGATGGTAAGAATCAGCGTGAAGGGTGTGGCTACCACCAGTAGTCCGACCACCAAAACCGCGATAAGGATGATAAAGAACAGAGTCAGCGAAAGCGCGACAGACTTGCCGAAGAATTTCCATATCAAAGGTCGTATGTCACTCCAGGAGATACCGGAGAGTCCGGAACTACGGGTATTGTAAAGTTCGATGAGCGTGAAGATCAAGCTATGGAAGAGTACCATGCCGATGAAATTGACAAATGTAACGGCAAGAAAGTAGATGATGAGGGTGATGTCTTCGTTATTGTATCCATAAGATGCCGCATCCGCAATGCCTGAGAATCCAGTAATCTTGTAAAACTCGTTCATGACGAGAGCCAGTACCAGACTCAATGGCAGCAGGATATATACCATGTATTTGAGGACTGGGCGCCAGTTCTCGCGGATAAACTCAAAAGTGACGTTGACAATCTCGCTGAAAGTTCGTTGTTTGTAGAAAAGTATCTTTCCCATGATTCGCTAAAGCTAATGGTTTTTCTCTTGACGGTTCTTGTTTATTCTGTAGTCTATTAAATAATTTGGCCTACGTTTATTTATTTTTTAATGTACACTAAACGGAATTTTCGTCTACGCTGAACAAATCTTCAGTGTGTTTCCCCCTTCCGCATTTCATCCACGGATAGATGATGAAGTACCAGATGATGAAAGCGGCGCAAGCGAGGATGAAGAACCCTCTAAGCACATTAAGAATCTCATCGTGTCGTGTGATGTAACTCTCGATGTAAGCGGCTGTGATTGTAATGGGGAAAACGCAGATGATGATTTTGAGTCCACGTTTTGCTGCCATTCTAAAAGAACGCGCACGTGAGAAGGTGCCGGGGAACAGCCATCCATTGCCAAGGATGATTCCAGCCGCTCCGACCACCACCATGGCGGACATCTCGAGTGTGCCATGCATCCAGATGGAGAGGGACGATTGGAGGAACAGGTTGTGCTGTGCGAAGAAGGTGGCGAAACAACCGACCATCACCCCGTTGATGAAGATGATGATGCCAGTGCCCATAGCCGTGAACAGTCCCATGACGAAAGTAAGGATATCGACCCAGATGTTGTTGAAGCCGATAGACACGAACATCGGAGCCTGTTCTTGGGAGTTATACACATCCATAGGCACTCCGTTCTCGATGTTGTTGAGAGTCATGTCCACATAATAGTCGCCCAGTATGGCCCGTGGGAAGTCAGGGTTTCCGATGGTGGAGATGATTCCGATGGCTACACTGACGGCAAAGATGATGAAAGAAGCCAGCAGTTCGGGTCTGGATTCGTACATAGTCCGTGGCATCTCTTCGGTGAAGAAAGTCTTGATGCGCGACCATTTTTCTCTTTTGTTGCGGTAGATGTTGTTGTGGACCGATGAGGCTAGTACATTGAGGTACTGTGTGATTTTGGATTCGGGATAGTGGGTTTGAGCAAAGGACAAGTCTGCCATCAACTCCGTGTAGTTGTTGGCCATCTCGTCAGGACTGATGCTGTCGGGGCTGTCGGCCGACTTCTCAATCTCCTTCCACTTGTCAATGTTCTTTCTGATGAAGACTATCTCTTTCATGTTTCTGTTTCCAGTTCTTCCGTTTCATGTTCAAATTGTCACGATGAAGCGCTTTTTCGGCGAAATATTTTGCAAACTTACGCATTATCGTTTAATTTTGCAAAATAAATGGTGAAAATATATGGCATCCCCGCTATTAGATTCATCCAATACCTCATATGGCCAATTCAACAATCGTCACAGGCGGTTTTGTCCGCATTGAGCAGACGCCAGCAAGCATCAGCGACCGCATTTTCGCGGTTTTGATAGATTATGGTGTGTGCTTTTGTTATGCCGTCGGCGTGGTTCAACTTTTCACGAAGTTGAACCTGAGCGTGCACTCTTTCGTGGAGTTTCTCCTTTGGGTGTCTCCCGTGTTGTTCTATCCGCTTTACATGGAGGTGTTCAATGGAGGCAGGACTCTTGGCAAGATGGTGATGAAGACGCGTGTGGTGATGGCCGATGGTTCGACTCCGAGCTTAGGCGCCTACCTGTTGCGCTGGTTGCTTATCATCCCCGACGGACCTATGATTTGCTATTTAGGTGTGCTTTTCGTAGCCATCACCAAGCGAAACCAGCGCATTGGTGACCTTGCAGCAGGGACGATGGTTGTGAAGGAAGGGAAATACAAGAATTACAGGGTCAACCTTGATGAGTACGACTACCTCACCAAGGATTACAAGCCCACCTACCCCCAGGCCGACGAACTGACCATGGCCCAGTCGGAGCTCATCAGCCGTGTGCTAGCGCTCAAGGACGAGTCTCGCCCCACCCGCATCAACGAACTGGCAGGGAAAATCCGTGCGTCATTCGCCATCAAGGAAGTGGCACAGACCGACGAGGCCTTCCTCAACACCATTCTCCAGGATTACCAATACTATGCCCTTGAGGCTGAGATTTAGCTGCTAGTATTTCAGGATATATATGATAGAAAAACAACCACCCTCATGCTGGATGAGGGTGGTTGTTTTACCACTACATGATTTGCGAATCAGAGATTTACCAGAGGTTTCCCCATTCGGCGTCGTTTTGACGTTCGTTAGAACGAGCAGGGCCACTGCCGCCGCCACCATACTTGAGTCCGGCGTTACCATCGACGCTCTTAACTTCTTTGGTTGATGCACAAACCATCTGTGTCAAAGTGATACGTACATCCTGAAAATCAGGTGCAAGATAAGTTTTCTTGTTCATATACACGCTATTATTTAATTTTATTATTTTCTTTAATTATTGACGTTAATGCGAAAAAAAACATTTAATTGATGATAGTGAAAAGGTATTTTTCTGATGCATTCCTATCATCTTTTGGGCATGCCTTTCTTTCATTCTTTTAGTCTTACAAAATGCAAAGTTAGGACATTTTGGTATCACGTCCAAATATTATTTCTTTTTTTTGAAGTCATGGATGGATTTTTATGATTTATGTTTAGAAACAGCAATAGGTAAGTTCATCAGACAGGGGGAAAAGACCCCTTTTCGACATCGTGTCATTCATTCTCACGACTTGAACATTTGGGAAACTGTTTCCATGACGCACCTGTTAAAGCATCAGGAAATGAAATAAAGATATTTACGCAAGTACATTCGCCGTTTTACCACTCTT
>JAFXVU010000235.1 GCA_017534705.1 Bacteroidaceae bacterium | reverse complement strand
TCCACCTCTTCCCATCCCGAACAGAGAAGTTAAGCCCGCACGCGCCGATGGTACTGCACCGCAAAGTGGGAGAGTAGGTCGCCGCCGTCTTAGAGAGGTTCTCCCCGCTGGTTCGCCAGCGGGGAGAACTGTTTTTTTTATACAATAATCAAGTCTAAATGCCGTTACTATTATATAGTATGTATGTCATAGATTTTTATCAATCCTTAACTTAATAGAAATTATATTATGAAGAAGTACTTATTGGCTTTCATGGCTTTTGTCTGCGTATCTGCGAACGCTCAAACCGATTGGACCGGTACTTGGGCCACCGCTGTTGAATTCACAGGTCCTTCTGACATGCCTAAGACCACTTTGGCTGGTAAAACTGTACGCCAAATCATTCAAGTCAGTATTCCTGGAGATGAATTACAGTTGATGCTTTCCAATGAATTTGGGGACAAACCTGTGGAAATCAAGTCGGTTTATATCGCTGATGCACTTGATTCTTGCGATATCGTAAAAAAAGGAGCTACTTATTTGAAATTCAATGGCGCTAAGAGTGTGACCATTGCGCCGGGCGAAACAGCCATGAGTGACATATTTAAATATAAGTTGAAGATTTGGCAACGACTTTCAATCAACATCTGCTATGGTGACCAGGTACCAGAACATGCCACCTCACATAGAGGTTCGAGAACCACCAGCTATATCGCACAAGGTGAGGTGAAACCTGGACAGAAGTTCCCAACGATGGAGAAAGTGGACCATTGGTACAACATCTCACAACTATTGGTTCGTACCAACAAAAAGGCTATTGCAGTGCTAGGAAACTCAATCACAGATGGACGTGGCTCAACAACAAACCTTCAAAACCGCTGGCCAGACTTTCTTGCTGCACATGTGGATTGTGGTGTCCTTAATTTGGGCATTGGTGGAAATGCCGTTGTTCAAGGTGGTTTATCACAACCTGCATTGGTACGCTTTGACCGTGACATCTTAGGTCAAAAGGGTGTTGACAAGTTGATTATCTTTGAAGGTGTCAACGATATCGGTGGTTCAAGGCATGCAGAGAAAACCACCACTGACCTTATCAATGCTTACAAGACACTTATTGACAAGGCTCATGCTGCTGGAATTGAGAAAGTATATGGTGCAACCATTACTCCGTTCAAGGGCAACGGCTATTTCACTCCTTTCCACGAAACCTCAAGACAGGTCGTGAATGAGTGGATTCGCACGAGTGGGGTCTTCGATGGAGTGATAGACTTCGATTTGTTGGTGCGTGATTCCGATGACCACCAGAAACTCCAGCAGAAATATTCCGACGACTGGCTGCACTTGAATCCTGAAGGCTATAAGGCGATGGGTGAATTTGCAGCAAAGGTCATTTTTGACCCTACTTTTGTCCACTGACCCACTTTTCATAGGGGGAGAGCAATGAAAGTTGGAGTAATCTTGTTCTGTAGATTGGACCTAAGATAACAATTCAATTTAGCCACGAAAGACTTGAAATGCCTTTCGTGGCTTTTTGTTCATTCATTTGAACCGAATCAGAGGAACTTCCCTGCTTTTTCCTGTTTTTCCTTACAAATCATCAATTTTTCCGAGTGAATATTTTGAAATGTTAAGAATTTTGTTTAATTTTGCGCCGAATTTAAAGCAAAAGAAGATGAACTCTATTCTTAACAGCATAATTCTGATTTCGCTACGACTTACTCAAGCCGATAGTGTGAGAATTGCTGTGATATAACGATAGACAGTGTATGTATCAGATACCAGCCTTTCTCACTTAGTGAGGGAGGCTTTATTTTTGCATTTATTCCTGATTCTTAAGGATAAACACAATATATGTCGGATAAAAACACTAATTTTGCATTTTAATAGACACAAGATAAACCAATATAGTTATGAGCGACAGATTATACATTTTCGACACGACTCTCAGAGATGGCGAACAAGTTCCAGGATGCCAGTTGAACACAGTGGAAAAAATCCAGGTGGCGCGCCAACTTGAGTTGCTTGGTGTGGATGTGATTGAGGCTGGTTTCCCTATCTCCAGTCCAGGTGATTTCAACTCCGTGATAGAGATTTCAAAAGCAGTGACTTGGCCCACTATCTGCGCTTTGACACGTGCTGTCCAGAAAGACATCGACGTGGCAGTGGAAGCGTTGAAATACGCCAAGCGCAAGCGTATTCATACGGGTATCGGTACCTCCGACTCACATATCAAGTACAAGTTCAATAGCAATAGAGAAGAGATTATCGAACGCGCTGTGGCTGCTGTGAAGTATGCCCGCAGGTTTGTGGATGATGTGGAGTTCTACGCCGAGGATGCCGGCCGCACCGAGAACGAGTATCTCGCTCGGGTGGTCGAGGCCGTGATTAAGGCTGGAGCCACCGTTGTCAATATCCCCGACACCACAGGTTACTGCCTTCCAGCCGAATACGGTGCCAAGATTAAGTACTTGTGCGACCATGTGGCAGGTGTAGAGCATGCCATCCTCTCCACCCATTGCCATAACGACCTCGGTATGGCTACAGCCAACACGATGTCAGGTGTGCTGAATGGTGCCCGTCAGGCAGAGGTGACCATCAACGGCATCGGCGAGCGTGCTGGCAACACATCTCTTGAGGAGGTGGCGATGATTCTGAAATGCCATAAAGGCCTCGGTATCACCACCAATATCAACACCACGAAAATCTATCCGACGAGTCGTATGGTGTCGAGCCTGATGAACATGCCTGTGCAGCCCAACAAGGCCATTGTGGGACGTAACGCATTTGCCCACTCATCAGGCATCCACCAGGACGGTGTGTTGAAGAATGTGCAGACCTACGAGATTATCGACCCCAAGGACGTGGGTATCGACGACAATGCCATCGTGCTGACAGCGCGTAGCGGAAGGGCTGCGTTGAAGCACCGCTTGTCAGTCAATGGTGTGGATATTGACGATGAGAAACTCGATAATGTATATCAGGAGTTCCTGAAATTGGCCGACAAGAAAAAGGAGATTACCGACGACGATATTCTCATTCTCGCTGGTGCCGACCGTGCTGCTCTTCACAATATTAAACTTGAGTACTTGCAGGTGACAACAGGAAAGGGTGTGCGTTCAGTGGCCAGCATAGGTTTGAGTATCTCTGGCGAGAAGTTCGAGGCCGCCGCTACAGGCAATGGTCCTGTGGATGCCGCCATCAAGGCACTCAAGGTCATCATCCGCAGGGAGATGACGCTCAAGGAGTTTACTATCCAGGCCATCAGCAAGGGTAGTGACGACTTGGGTAAGGTGCACATGCAGGTAGAACACGACGGACATCTCTATTATGGTTTCGGTGCCAACACAGACATCGTCACCGCGTCAGTGGAAGCCTATATCGACTGTATCAATAAATTCAAGAAATAACTAAAACTAAAGCAGCATAATGAACACATTATTCGACAAGATTTGGGACGCACATGTGGTGCAGAACGTCGAAGACGGTCCCACTCAATTGTATATTGACCGCCTCTACTGTCACGAAGTGACCAGTCCCCAGGCATTTGAGGGAATGCGAAGCCGCGGCCTCCAATGCTTCCGTCCTGACCATATCTTCTGTATGCCAGACCACAACACTCCAACCCACGACCAGGACGCGCCCATAGAGGACCCTGTATCGAAGAAACAAGTTGATACGCTGGCCAAGAATGCCGCAGACTTCGGTCTCACCCATTTCGGGATGATGGACAAACGGAACGGCATCATTCATGTGGTTGGTCCAGAGCGTGGACTGAGTCTGCCAGGCATGACAATTGTCTGTGGTGACTCACATACCTCCACACACGGAGCGATGGGAGCTGTGGCTTTCGGTATCGGTACCAGCGAGGTGGAGATGGTCATGGCTTCCCAGTGCATCTTGCAGCAGAAACCCAAGTCGATGCGCATCAGCATCAACGGTAAGTTGGGCAAGGGTGTGACGGCCAAGGACGTGGCGCTCTATCTGATGTCGAAACTGACCACTTCCGGTGCTACAGGTTACTTTGTGGAGTATGCTGGCGATGTGGTGAAGAACCTTTCGATGGAAGGTCGTCTGACGCTCTGCAACCTGTCAATAGAGATGGGTGCACGTGGTGGTTTCATTGCTCCCGACGAAACGACTTTCGAATATATCAAGGGCCGTGAGTATGCGCCCAAAGGTGAAGATTGGGATAAGGCGATTGCCTATTGGAAGACTTTGAAGAGCGGTGAAGACGCTGTGTTCGACAGAGAACTGGAGTTCGATGGCGCGGCCATAGAACCGATGGTCACTTACGGCACCAACCCAGGAATGGGCATGGGTATAGGTGAGTCTATTCCCACTATCGACACCGTGCCTGAGGCCAGCCGAGTTTCGTTTATGAAATCGCTTGGTTACATGGGCTTCGAACCAGGAGAACAACTGCTTGGCAAGAAAGTGGATTACGTGTTCCTTGGCGCTTGCACCAATGGACGTATAGAAGACTTCCGTGCTTTTGCATCGATTGTGAAAGGCCGTAAGAAAGCAGAAGGTTTGGTGGCATGGCTTGTGCCAGGCTCATGGATGGTGGATGAGCAGATTCGTCAGGAAGGGATTGACAAGGTGTTGGAAGCCGCAGGATTTGCCATCCGTCAGCCAGGATGCTCCGCCTGTCTTGCCATGAACGACGACAAGATACCCGCAGGGAAACTTTCCGTGTCCACTTCTAACCGTAATTTTGAGGGACGTCAGGGTCCTGGTGCGCGGACAGTGCTTGCCAGTCCGTTAGTGGCTGCTGCAGCTGCAGTGACAGGCGTGATAACCGACCCGAGGGAGTTGATGTGATTACTTCTTGAATATCAATTATAAATCGCAATAATCCAGAAACAATGAAACAGAAATTCGATATAATTACCAGTACATGTGTTCCTCTTCCTCTTGAGAATGTGGATACCGACCAAATCATTCCGGCCCGTTTTCTCAAGGCTACCACACGTGACGAGAAATTCTTTGGTGACAACCTTTTCCGTGACTGGCGTTACGACAAGGATGGCCAACCACGTCCCGACTTCGTGCTCAACGACCCTACTTACAAGGGTGAGATTCTTGTCGCAGGCAAGAACTTCGGTAGTGGTTCATCACGTGAACATGCTGCATGGGCTATTGCAGGTTATGGATTCAGAGTGGTGATTTCCAGTTTCTTCGCTGATATCCACAAGAATAACGAACTGAACAATTTCGTTCTCCCTGTTGTAGTAAGCGAGGATTTCCTTGCTGAATTGTTCGCTAGCATCAAGGCAGACCCCAATATGCAAGTGAGGGTGGATGTACCCAACCAGACAGTGACTAACCTTGCCACTGGACGTGAGGAACGTTTCGAAATCAACGGATATAAGAAATATTGCTTGATGAACGCCCTCGACGACATCGATTTCTTGCTTGAGAATAAGGATAAAATCGAGGCCTGGGAAGAGAGTCATTGATCATTGACCATTGATCATTGACCATTGACCATTGGCCATTGATCATTGACCATTGACCATTGGCTTCGCCTAAAATGCTCACGCTCGGCATAGCTCGAACAAGTTCGACTCTGCCCTCGCTTAATCGCATTTTTGACCATTGGCTTCGCCTAAAATGCTCACGCTCGGCATAGCTCGAACAAGTTCGACTCTGCCCTCGCTTAATCGCATTTTTGACCATTGGCTTCGCCTAAAATGCTCACGCTCGGCATAG
>JAFXVU010000234.1 GCA_017534705.1 Bacteroidaceae bacterium | reverse complement strand
CACTTAGCTACGACGCCGTCAACGACATCCTCTATGCCGGCACCAACGGCAACGGCATCTTCCGTATCGACCTCTCCAATCGTACCGTTTCACCTTATGTCACCGACGATGAAAACAACATCGTCTGGGTCGATGAGCTTTTCCTCGACAAGGATGGCTGTCTGTGGTTGAACGATGCCATGAAAAACTATGTCTATGACACCAAGACGGCCAAGAACAAGCAACTGACGTTCATTGATGATGTAGTAGTCACTACTACGGCACGTATCCAGATTGGCCAACAGATTTACTGCGGAACCGACCACGGACTTTTCATCTACGACAAGCAGAAGGGAAAATTCGTTGAGAACAAATTGACAAAACTACTGAAAGACGACAAAATCAAGGCACTCGAACTCAATCAGAACAGCTTGTGGTTCTCGTCGAACATGGGATTGGGATGTCTCGACTTGTCATCGGCCAAGCTCACCCGTTTCCACACCTTCGACGGATTCTACATCGGTGAGTTCCACCGCGGAGCATCCATCCAGCTCCCCGACGGCACCATCTGCTTCGGTGGCGACAACGGTATCATCTATTTCGACTCCGAGAACATCCTCTCCCTTCCGCAGGACATCAAGCCTATCAGTTTCACGAGTTTCCGTGTGGGCAATGTGGATGTGGAGTACAAGGAAGGAACGGAAAACGTGCTCGATGCATCCATCTACACCGCTACGCGAGCCAAGCTTCCATCGGGCGAGAATTCCTTCATGATTTCTTTCAGCGTGCCTGAGCTCACCGTCCCTGACCGCATTCAGTACGACTACAAGCTGGAGGGCTACGAGAACGACTGGCACACCACCTCTGCCAAGGACGCACAGGCCTACTACGCCTCCCTTCCTTGGGGTTCCTACAAGTTCCACGTAAGAGCATATTTCGAGGATGAGCCCGACCAGTATTCCGAGCGCACCATTTCCATCCGCATTCCTTACCCTTGGTATGCCACCTGGTGGATGTTCCTCATCTATCTGGCATTGGCAGCCGTCGTCTGCTATTACATATATAATATCATCAACGAACGTCGCAAGGCACGTATCCGTCTCCATGAATCGTTGCAGAAGGAGCGAGTGAAAGAGTCGAAACTCCGCCTCTTCACCAGCATTGCCCACGAATTGCGCTCACCGCTCACCATGGTTATTTCTCCTTTGAAACAGCTGCAAAAGGAGGACAGCAACGAACAGCATCAGGAATGCTACCGAGTGATGCAGCGCAACTGCGACCGTATGCTCCGCGTGGTCAACCAAATCACCGACGTGCGCAAAATCGACAATGGACAGTTCAAGCTGAAGTTCCGCGAGATAGAATTCCTGCAGTATGCCAACGACATGATGGCATCCTTCTCAGGACTTGCCACCGCCAAGAACATCACCTTCACCTCCGAGTCGGAGGAAGAGAGCGTGAAGATTTGGCTCGACCCTATCCATTTCGAGAAGGTAATCACCAACCTTCTTTCCAACGCATTCAAGTTCACACCGACCGACGGACGCATCCTCGTGCGCACCACCTGCCATGTCAACAGCATCGGCGACAACGGACAGAAGCTCTTCAGCAATCCGCACATCCTTGAATACCTCGAAATCCGCATCTACAACAGCGGTTCGCACCTCGACGAATCCGACATCAAGCACCTATGGGAGCGCTTCTACCAGGGCAACAAGGAAGAAAGCGCGATGGGTTCGGGCATCGGACTCAACCTCTGCTATGAACTTGTCCGACTCCACCATGGCACCATCTCTGCCCACAATGTAGGCACCGACGGCGTTGAATTTGTGGTATGCATGCCGCTCGGCAATGCCCACCTCTCCGAACAAGAGATTGCTACCGACACCGAAGAAGTGAAAATTGAAAAACCGCAGACGACACTGGCAGACGACATCGTGGAGGAAATTGCAGAACAGCACGAGAGTAACACCGAAACTGCAGTGGAACAGGAAGAAACGACAGCCGAGGAAGAGAAGGCTGCGGAATCTCTCATCGCCGTCGAAACACCTGCCGACACGCAGAAGGACGACCTGAAGAACACGCGCTACACCGTGATGGTGGTGGACGACGACAAGGAGCTGTGCCTCTATGTGGCGAACGAACTGAAGAAGGATTTCAACGTCGTCACCGCCAATTCGGGTAACGAGGCTTGGAACCTCCTCCTCGCCCATCGTCCCGACGTGGTTGTCTCCGACCTCATCATGCCTGATGGCAACGGTTTCGAGCTCTGCCGACGCATCAAGGACAATCCCGACACCGACAACACCGCTGTCATCATCCTCACGAGCGAGAACAACGAAGACTCGCAACTGCAGTCCATCTCCCTCCAGGCCGACCATTTCCTGCCGAAACCATTCAACTTGCAACTGCTGCGAAGTGCCCTCAATCAGGTGCTGCGTGTGCGTGAGACCATCCGCAACAAGATGCGACGCACCGAAATCGGTCACAACTACAGTGCCGTGAGCATGGACAGCGCCGAAGAGAAGTTCCTCAAGCGTGTCAACGAGTCCATCATGTCGCACATCGACGACAACGAATACGGTGTCCAGCAGTTGAGCGAGGATGTCGGCATCAGTCGTGTTCATCTCAACCGCAAGCTCAAGGAACATTTCGGCATCTCGCCAAATGCCTTCATCCGCAGCATCCGCCTCAAGCACGCTGCCTACCTCCTCGTCAACAACAAGGCGAACATCTCCGAGATTGCCTACAAGGTGGGCTTCTCCTCCCACAGTTATTTCTCCAACAACTTCCACGACTATTTCGGCATGACGCCAAAGGAATTTGTTGCCTACTATTCCAACAACCTCAACGACGAAGCCCTCAAGAAACTGCTCGAATAACGCTTCTTGAATGTAAAAATTTTGATTTCAAACATCCGCAAAAGGCCTAAGGCCTAAAAGAGCACAGGCAGGTGGTAAAGTGCATAGCACGAATCCCCTGCCTGTGTTCTATTAAATACTATTTTTTTTCAGAGCAACCATCCCAAAGTTCAAACTATTTGAACAAATCTTGTCGCGATTGAGAAAAAATCTATATGGAAAGCTTTTCCGTGTACGCGGAAAAGTTCTCCGTATATACGGAAGGCTTTTCCATTTACACGGAAAACCTTTCCATGAAGTTTATTCCCCATCCCCAGCATCTTTCGATTGGAGTAAAGGAAAGTTTGTTGACAAATGCTTACAACTTTCAAAAACATCCCAAAAATTTGTATGAAAAAGGAAAAATACCTATATTTGCCACAAAGAGCGTAAAAACAACAAAAGTAATGCCTATGAAACATTAATTTGAGTGCTTTTGGCGATACCTCAAGAACGTAAGCGATGTATGAAGTCCACGTTTTTTATACATTACTCAAAGAGTTTTCAATACAACTAATTATTAACAACTAATACTATTTATCATGGAAAAATTATTTTTGACTTTCGTTTTTGCCATCGTAGCAACTATTGCAGTTAAGGCTCAGAAAATTTCTGTGGTGTCGTCTAATGGTGCCACCCAAGTGTACAAAACCTTTCAAGAAGCTATCGAAGGAGCTGACCCTGGTAGCGTTATCTATCTACCAGGTGGAGGATTTCCCATTAGTGATGATGTGAAAATTACAAAGAAACTAACCATCATTGGTATTGGGCACAAGATAAATTCTGAAAATCCAGACGGCTATACTACCATAGGTGGTAACCTCATCTTCAATCAAGGGTCGGACGGTAGTGCTGTTCTTGGATGTCACATCACGGGAACCATACACATCGGTGAGGATGGCAATGAAGTTGATGATGTGCTGATTAGGTGCAATAATACAAATGGTGTGAATGTTCGTAACTCCTTATGTAAGGGAACTACCATCAACCAAAATTATATAAGAAGTGAAGCAATCTTTAATTCAGCTAGTGTAAGATTTACAAACAATATCTCGCCATGGGTTCTAAATTTAGACGACGGATACATCTCGAATAATATCATTACAGGAGAAATTTATAATAATTGGAATTCCAATGCCTTTAATTCATGTGACCGCACCTCCTTCACTAACAATATAATTTTGAGTGGTAACATTCATAGTGGTGGAGACTGCCAAGCTTCTGGCAATATGTGTCTTAAAGAATGGGGTGATGACTGTATCAATGTCAACAAGGAAGGATTCAAATGGGAGGATGTGTTTGAAGACTACAAGGGCATTACTCCGACCTCTAAGTTCACCTTCAAAGAAGACTACAAGGAGTATCAAGGAAAGGTGGGCATCTACAGCGGCACAGGCTTCAGCGACGACCAGCTGGCTCCAGTTCCTTACATAGTTGCAAAGAGTATTCCTGAACAGACTGACGCATCGGGCAAATTGAATATAAAAATCCGTGTGAAGGCAGGAAAATAAACCAAAGGAGGACAACATTATGAGTAGAAAAGCAATCCATATCATCCTGCCGTGTCTGCTCTACTTGTTCCCCGCCCTACTGTGTGCTCAGACTCTGACACGACTTGAATACTGGTTCGACGACAACTATGCCAAGCGGCGGAACGTTAGCCTAAATGGTTCTGATGTCACTGTGGTCAGAAGTATAGACACCGATGGATTAGACAATGGCGTCCACAAAATCTGCTTCCGCGCCCTAAGGTCGGACGGCATGTGCACGGCTATATCCAGTTCATTGTTCTTCAAGCAGTACAGCAATAGTGGTGAAAACTTCGAGTATTGGCTTGACGACGATTATTCAGGCCGTATTAGCATGAACCTCGCCAATACAGAGGAGGAACAGGAACTGTCTTTGGACCTGAGCGATGAACAACAATGTCCTTTCGGTTTCCACCAGTTACACTTCCGAGTGGCTCAAGCAGGCAAGGGCATGAGCGCAACCTATACAACAGGTATCTGGAAACGCCAGTTGGGCAACGTCACTCAACTAGAATACTGGTTTGATGACGACATGGAGAACAGCAAGATACTGAACGGCAAATTGGCAAGTACTGGCGATGATTACATCTTCAATACTGACATCGACGTGAGTACACTATCAGTGGGTTTACACCGATTTAATTACCGTCCTTGCGACAGCGAGACTAATCTTTTCGGTATGGTGCAGTCGGCTACCATCTTGAAAGTACCTGCAGGCAAGGCCACTCAACTGGAGTACTGGTTCGACGAAGACATTAAGAACAGCAAGTTATTGGAGGGCAAATTGGCAAGCACTGGCGATGCCTACATCTTCAATACTGACATCGATGCGAGTACACTATCAGTGGGTTTACACCGCTTGAATTACCGTCCTTGCGACAGAGAGACTAATCTTTTCGGTATGGTGCAGTCGGCCACCATCTTGAAGGTACCTGCTGGCAATGCCACTCAACTGGAATACTGGTTCGACGAAGACATTAAAAACAGCAAGATACTGGATGGTAAGTTGGCAAGCACTGGCGATGCATATATTTTCAATACAGACATCGACGCGAGTACGCTTTCGGTAGGCGTACACCGCTTAAATTACCGTCCTTGCGATAGCGAGACTAATCTTTTCGGTATAGTACAGTCGGCTACCATCTTGAAGGTACCTACAGGCAAGGCCACTCAACTCGAATACTGGATTGATGACGACTTTGCCCATAGGAAAACCATCAATGGTAAGTTAGCATCTGACAACCAAGATTATCTTTTTGTCAACGACCTCGACTTAGGCGATGTCTCTCCTGGCCATCACCGTTTCAATTGCCGTGCTGTTAGCAACAGCAAGCTTACCACAAGTGCCGTTATCTCAGAAAATATCATACTTAAGTCAATTTCGGGCTCAAATGCTAAGATTACCTGTTACACTATGTCGATTGACGAGGACATCCCCGCAACATTCTATTTGGATGAACCCACCAACGAGATTTTTGTGGAACGTACGATCGATGCCACCTTCTTAGATGATGGCGAACATGAACTGGCCATGACGTTCTGGAACGACTCAGAAAATAGCGTCACAGACATCTCCAAGTTCATTGTTGACTTCGCATCAGAGAAACTTGCCACACCAGACCCTTCCACATTCAAGGCGATAGAGATCTACGAGACGGGATTCACGGCAACATGGGCGAAGGTTGAGGGTGCTACACTCTATGACATCCGCGTGGTCAAAATGGGCGACGAGACGCATACAGTTTATTTCGGCGGCGGGACAGAGCCCAGGTCAAAGATCACCGGTTTAGAGCCTAACACTTCGTATCTGTTCCAAGTAAGGGCAAGAAACAACAAACCTCGCTACAACAGCGACTGGAGCGCCTACATCGCCAATGAGGTGAAGACAAAACAGGAGGGATGGTCTGAAGCCGATATCGCCATACACAGCATTGAAGGCTTCGATGGCTCCACAACCATGTTCGTGGGCAACAGCTATCACTATTACGTGTGGGTGGTTAACAAGGGAAGCAACCCATGGCAAGGTTCATTTGAGTTGAGAGATGGCGATGACTTGATTTATAAGTGGAAAAACATCAGAATATCTTCTAAAACTGTGCAGGCCTTAGATTGTTACTATACACCTATGAGTGCCGGCACAAAGGCCATCGTGTTGTATTACCTGAACAGAGGTGTGGGCAGTGGTGTGCCAGTCAATACAAAAGACAACGCATCCAATATTATGTTGGTGAGCGTGAAGAATGATTACACCTATAACAAGTACTTGAATCTGGCTTCCATCATCAATTGTCCTGAAACTGTTCAGCGAGGAGAGAAGGTTGATATCACAACTAATGTTATCAATAGAGGTGAACTCAAGTGGACAGGTAAGCTGTATATCATGGATAATGGTGTGCCAATTGGGGAGAAGGATGTATCATTATCCCCAGGAGAAAGTACCCCGTTGATTGTCAAGAACTGGATGCCCGAGACGTTGGGTGAACATCAAATAGGTGCATATTATCAGACATCTAATGCCATTATCAACAGTCTTGTTACAGGCCATGAGTTCCCTAATCCTAAGCTAGTCACGGTTGAGGGAGATGCGATAAAAGTCACGTTGGCATACGTCACACACGTGACAAAGGATGTCGTTCCAAAAGAGGTGACAGAAGAATCAGAGGTATATTATTCATTCCGCTTCACCGATGAACATGGTAACCGACTGAAAGGACTCAAAATGCAATTTGATGTCACAGGCTCGAGTACTAGAGATATTGTCGAGACATCTACCTCTGATGATAATGGCATTGCAGTACTCCGTATTCAGACGGAAGGAAATGCTGCCATAGCTGAAGAGGGTGAAACGGCTATTATGTCTTATTCCAAACTGATGAACGAAAAGAATCAGACTATACAATTTAAAACGACGGACGAAGACATAGAATTGAAGATTCACCAACGTAAGTCTGCCGATTTTGCTGGTGTGGAGAATTTGGAAAGCATTGAATTCACGCTAAATCTAGGTGCCTCTGTAAAAGGTGATTTATTTAATTTAAAAGGATTTAAATTTTCTCTTAACGGCTCCTTGAATAGGCCTTTCTCTTTCACTCGTAATTACAAAGATTTGGCTGACTCTGAACCAACGGTTTCCATACAGACTGGTATAGAAGGTAAAATTGGAGGCAAATTTGACTTTTTTGAATATGCCAATGTAGGTGGAGGTGTAAAAGGTGGTTTGACTCAAACGACAACCTTTGATATGAATTCTCGGAACACTCCTTTAGCCGTACTGATGGGTTACACTGAGAGCATCATGTACTGTTCAAATAACAGGACAATGAGGTCAATAAGAGCCTTAGAGTCATGGTTTAACAAAAAATTCAGAAATGGTTCAAATGATGAAAATCGTTTTTATGATGATTGCATTATTTGGGAAGATACATACAATGACGCGATTTGGGGCTACAATTTCAAGGGCGAATTTGACTTTCTGAAAATCATGCCAAAAGGTATTGGAAAAATAGGTGGTTTGAAATTACCTTCATGGATTGGAGTCGATAAATTGAAGGCAAAAGGTGAAGCTGCGTTTACTTTTGAGCCTGATAAAAAGCGATTCAAAAACGGACGTTATCTTTATGGCAACAGTAGGGAAATAAAAGGCGAATTAGGTGGTGAATACAATATCCTACTCCATGACATGGCATCTCCACAAAAAGGATGGTGGAAAAAAGCTGCTGGTATGACAGATTTTTACAATAAGTTTAATCAGTTCTTAAAGGATACTGATGAATCTAGTGAATCAGCCTTAGCATATTCTTGGAAAGAAGAAGAGATGTACTCATCTGAGGAGAGAAAGCATCTGGTCGAAGTTTCGAACACTTATGAAATACAAACAGCTCATACATGGTCTCTAAACAATTTACGCAAATATATTAGTAACGATTGGATGAAAGAACATGATGGGGAAGATGATGAAAATTCAAGTGCATATATGAAACTCTCGAATACGATAAAGTATAAGATGAGCAGCCAGGGAGACTGGGTGACGCGTATGGAAAATTTTGCGGATATAAATGAATACAATAAAACTATTGTGGGTCATATTTATCCTCAGTTTAGTAGTCATCATTTGATTGATTATTTCTGGAAGCATAAGAAGATTTGGGAAGATTCCAATATTTTGGGTAACTTAATGGCAATACCGTCTGGTGGTGAGTTTGATCTCAAAGATGCCTTTAAGATTTCCATGCAAAATTCCTCGGAATTAGAAGGAAATCTTTCAATTCCAATAGCTTCGTGGAAAATGTTTACTCTTTCATTTGATGTGGGATTCTCTTTGAAAGCTGACTTTTTCCCTTCAGAGACATTTTATAGCGTAGCAGACAAATGCTTCTTGCCTGTGGTGCTAAGACCAACTGCCACTTTGGAGCATGTAACCAAGTGGTTCACTAATGGTGTGCGTGACAGAATTAGTAATTTGTTTAATCCTGAAGACGGGGATGAACTTGACAAAGAATATGAAGAAATGGGTCAAAGATTTGAATTTAAACCCGTCCACAGCGTAGCAACAGCATTAGAGAACAAGAAATCATCACACATCTATAATGTTAATTCTGCTCGCATTAGATGTAAGCATCCGATGATTGCGCAGAATCTCCAAAAAGACATCTGCAACCTTAGGTTCACCATTAATGATGGTATGCAAAACTACGAAGATGGTACAATTGTGGGATTCGAGCATTATTACCCAGCAGGCTGTCAATTTGGATTAACTGAAGAAGGAGACACCCTCTTCGTTATTAGTGAGGTATGTGAATTGTATGCAATTCATGACAACGACACTCTGAAAACTACCCATCAAGGGAAGATGAAGTTGGATACCTATATCGGCACTGACGACTTGACACCTTTTGGTTTCTCTGAGACACAACCATTAGATGTGTACTATTCCAAAGATAATGGTGAAATATGGCGTAATATTGGTCCAGCAGGAACGACCCTTTTGGTTGACAGTCTCGGTGCCTATATGTTGGGAATCCCTATATCAAACGACATTGAAGCTCCACAAATCACTGCCTTATTAGACGAGGAAACGGGACTGATGCATATTAACATTACCGACAACATCGGTATGAGGGTGAATACTCTTCAGGTACTTGTAAATGGAGAACTCAAAGAAGTAAACATGGTAAATCAGTCAAGCTTTGAGCTCCTGCTTTCAGCTGAAGAAATGCAATATATGCTTGCAGTCTATATCACCGTAGAGGATTTGGCTGGCAATCAAGGCAGTCTGTTCCAAGTGTTTAATATGGATAAACCAGACAATATTGAAACAACAAAGCAAACTGATGGTAAAACGAAGATACTCCTCAATAAACGAATGCTTTCTGTTGAAGGAGCACAACCAGGTTCTACTGTTACTGTTTATTCCATGAATGGTTTTGTGGTTACAAGAAATCAGGTTGATGCCACAGGACATTTGCACGTAAAAATAAATGGAATAAATGACGGTGTTTATATTGTCACCTTATCCAATGGAAAATCTAAGAAATTCTATGTTAAGTAAGAACAGAAAAGTGTATCCGAAATAACCAGTTTAACAAGTAGTTATTATTTTTGAATACACTTATTATAGATAGATGGAAGTTTTGAGAAGACATTGTAGTTTTCAATTCATAACTTCCATCTTTTTCAGAGAAATATTTGCTAAAAGGCCGAAGGCCTGAAAGAGTACAGGCAGGTTGTGGAGTGCGTAGCACGGAACCCTTGCTAAGCTATTTACAATAACGGAACCCCGAAGGGTGTGACAGAGATGTTTGCCTTGTTTTCTGTCGCCGCCTTCGGGGCTTGATTTACTATTGAACCTTAAGCAGGGGTTCCGCTACACTTCACCACCTGCCTGTGTTCTTTTCAGGCTTTCAGCCTTTTGGGGATAACAATTATTCTTCATTTTTTACTCTTCATTCTTTATTTTTTCCCTCTTTTGCGACAGATTTTTTGGGGTATTTCTCGCTTTGTCGCAAATAGGGGCGAGTGTCGCAACAAGCTGAGGAGAAAAACATAAAAAAATTTTGAACCCGTAGAAATGCCCCGTAAATTTGCAGTGTCAAAAGGAACAAGAATAAATCAACGATAACGATAACCATAACGATAACCGCCATCCGGACGGGAAAGTTAAGGTCAAGGTTAGGGTTAAGGTTGAAATAATTTTCCAAATTCAAAATAAATAATAATAACGAATAAAAAATAAGAATTATGAAAAAGCAAGTTTTATTCCTCGTAGCACTTATGTGCATGATGACTCATACAGTATCAAGTTTTGCAAATGACAGGGTCATCCCAGTAAATCAACTTCCACAGGCAGCCCAGAAGTTCGTGCAGGCTACGTTCCCTGGTCATGCCATCAGTTACGCAACCGTCGATATGGACTTCGGCTATAAATCCTATGAGGTTTGTCTGGACAACGGTGTTGAGATTGACTTCGAGCATGACGGTACGTGGGACAAGGTGGATTGCAAGTTCAGTGCAGTTCCTGCAGACCTCATTCCTGCTTCTATCGCAGAGTACGTGAAGACTCACTTCCCTGGCACACAAATCGTGAAGATAGACAAGGAACGCAGGGGTTACGAAGTGGAGCTTTCCAACGACCTCGACCTACAGTTCAACAAAAATGGCAAGTTCATAGGCATTGACGACTAAGACTCAGTATTCATATTTATATAAGAAAGAGGCTTCTCAAAACGAGGAGCCTCTTCCGTGTGTATAGCTATAGGTGTGGGTTGTTAGAACCACATTCGCTTTTCGGTTTTGATGCTGCCATCCATCATCGTCTTGCGGATGATGACGATGCTGTTAGGAGTAGGGGATGTGATGCGACGACCATCGAGGGAGTAGTAGTCGATGGACTTCACGAGCGACGAGGTGGTAGGGTCGAGGATGGCCAGTGGAGTGACACCGTCGTTGCTGAGATAGACGTCGCTGATATAAACAGCCGTTGAACCTAAAGTCCAGAAGCCGACAATGTAGATGTGGGATGGGTCGGCCAGTGTGCCATCGGACTTCTTCATGTTGTGCAAATCGACTACTGCCTGCTTGGATGTGCCCATATCGAGCATGTAAGGAGTGGACCAGTAGTTGGAGTTGTCGAACACGCGGAAGGATGGGCTACATGTGGCTGAACGACGGAGCTTCACAACGATGTAGTTGTATGCCGAGAGGTCGAGTCCTGAGCCGTATTCCCAACCGCCAAATCCGTATTGGCTGGTAGTCAGTGCGCCTGTCTTCTCCTGGAAGGTACCTGTGCCATAGATGGATGGGTTGAAGGCGTCGGCAGTGAGTGGGAAGGTGGAAACGGTGACTGTAAAGGTGACGCTCTGTGTGGTTCCGTTCACGTCAGTATAGGTAGCAGTCACTTCGGTACTTCCTTCCATCTGGCTAACGATGCGTCCGCCAACAACGCTGATGATGGCTGGGTTGGCGATGCTGTAGGTGCAGGACGAGGATACGTTCTGCGTGAGTCCAGACAGGTAGGTGGCGGTGATGTTGAGTGCTGCGCTGCTGCCCGTGAGGACGCTGATGTCGCTCTTGGCGATGGAGAGAGACGTGAGTGTGAGGTCTTCCTTTGTGTAGGTCTTCAGCACACCTTCGCCGAAGAAGCGGTCCTCGCTGTAAATTGGTTCGGTGCTGAACCAGTCAACATCGACGTAACCTATGCCGAGGCTCTTGGTGGCATAGTTGAAGATACCGAAACGGTTGCCGACGAATACCTTCAGCGTATAGCGCAGCGACATATCGGTGCCAAGTTGGGTCCAAGTGCTGTTGTCGTAGGAATAGTAGAAGGCAGCCTTGTTGGTCCCGAAGTTGGCGATGATGCGGAGATAAACCTTGTCCTGAGTGAGCTCAGTGCCGAGCTTCTCGGTTGCAGAGGTGTTGTCGTAAGCACTGCGATACTGCACGAAGTATTTCTTGCCATCCACTTGCTTCACGCCGATGTAGCCGTAAGGGTCCTGGAAGATGCAGAGTCCTGCCACGTCGCCATCGGTCATGCCTTTGGTGTCGAGCGAGATGGTTCCATAGCTGTCAGGATACTTGCTCGAGATGGTGTTGGCGATGTTGTAGCCGAAGATGCGCTGTGTGAGCATGTTGCGAGCTTGTGAGAGGTCGTTGGTGAGGCTTGCCGTGTGGAGGCGAAGATGACCTGGGTTGTCGAAGAGCGACCATGCCGAGTTGTCTGGGTTGTGATTCCACTGCCACTGGAGTCCCAAATGTGGGTCGGTGAAAGTGTCGTTGGTTGGCAGGTAGGTCTTTTGATAGGTCTTGCCTACATTTGGCTTGGCATGTGCTGCGCCTGTACTGGTAACATCGATGCCGTTGTTGCCAATGACTGGCCATCCGTTCACCCACTTCACAGGCTCGAGGTATGGGATACGTCCCACGGTGCCTGCGTCCTTGAATAGGATGGTCCACCATTCGCCTGTCTGCGTCTGTACGAGTCCTCCTTGGTGAATCTTCTGGTTCTTGAACACGCGGTCGCTGCTTTCCTCGTAAGGACCGAACGGACTCTTGGAACGGAATATGGTCTGTGAGCCTTCGGTGCCGCCGTATGTGGCATAGATGTAGTAGTAGTCGCCAATGTGGTAGAAGTGGAAGCCTTCGCACCCGTTGCCTACGCTGATGACGCGCTTGCTTTCGAGTTCGCGGAAGGTATTGGCGTTGAGCTTGCTGACGGTGATGTTGTCGATGCCAGAAGCCACATAGAGGTAGCCGTCGCCGTTCTGCTCACCGTTCTCGCCCAGTCCGTGGAGGTGGTCGCGGTTGTCGTCGAAGAGGAATCCGGAGTCGTAGTAGAATCCGTCGAGCTTGGTCATGGTCCATTCCCCTTCAGGGTCGGTAGCCGAGAGAATCCAGTCGCCTCCATCATCGTATCCTTCAGCCGAGAAGGCGATGAAGTTGAGATAGAACTTGCCGTTGTGATACTGGAGTGATGGTGCCCACTGTCCTTTGGAATAGCGGTTCTGACCGTTCATGAGGTTGTAAGGGTCGTCGTCGGCAATCTGCTGAAGCGGATTAGCACAGTATTCCCAGTTGACAAGATCCTTCGACTTGAGGATGGTGGCTCCAGGGAAGTAGAACATGGTGGTGGAGCAGAGATAGTAGGTGTCGCCCACGCGGATGATGTCAGGGTCAGGGAAATCGGCATTGATGAGAGGGTTATAGAATGTGCCCATGCCCGTGTCGGCAGTGTATTGCTTCTTGTAGTCGGGATGTGGTGCATTGACGTTGGCCCATTGCTTGTACCAATCGAAACAAGCCACACCGCAAGCCTCGTAAGGGTCGAGCCCGTGGCGTTCCATGTCGGCCTTGTAAGCAGGAACCACCTTGCCGTTCTTGATGTACTCATCGATATCGATGTAGCAGGCTGTGCCTGAGAGCGTCATGGAGATGTTGCCATAGTGGTCGAGCAATGCCTTGTAGGCCTTACCCCACTTGGAAGTGGAACCTGTTGACCATGTGCCATAGTTGCCGGTCACCCAGTCACCATGCTCGTTGTAGTGTCCCGACCCTTCCTTCTCAGGGCTCCAGTCCACCTCGGTAATCACGATAGGTTGGGTTTCTACCACAGGCACTTGCTCCTTGAACTGACGGATGTAGTTGGCTGTGTTGTAGCTGTTGTCGCTGGCTCCGTACCATCCCGTGTAGTCGTGTACGGCATAGCCGAAGTTGTCGTCCTCGATAGGACAGGTGGCATAGTTGCGGTAGTTTGACTGCCACCCAGTGCCAGGCACCCAGATGATGCCGGTGAATCCGTTGGCGCGAATCTTATCGACGATAGGCTGGAAGAAGTCGTGCATGGCGTTCACGGTGTTCTGACCGTTGGCATCGTTGAGGTTCACAGGTTCGTTACCTAACTCGATGGAGATTTGTCCTGCATACTTCTTGATGGTGTCGTTCTGCGTCACGATGTCCCAAACGGTGAGCAGATACTGGTTGTATTCGTCGCCCACCTTTACATTCTGAGGAAATACGCCTGGCGGACGCATGATGACGTAGAGTCCGTGCTTCACGGCATTGACCGCGATGCGGGAATAGAGCGAACGCATGAAGGTCTTGAGGCGAGTGGAACTAAACTGACTGATATTTGCCTCGCCCGTATCGCTGCCTGTCCTTGGCTTGTTAGGGTCGTTGGTCCAACATGGGTCGAGGTGCAAGCGGAAGAGGTTACAATATGCACCGCTTGTGGTGTCGGTGATAGCTGTGAAGAGCTTGTTGAAATAGTTGATGCAAGGAGTGACAGTGCTGGATGTGCAACTATTTCCCCATCGGTAGCTGTTGAAATAAGGGCTTGGTGTGTCCATCACTCCGTGGAGCACCACCGTGTTGCCGTGTGGGTCTTTCAGTTGGTTTCCCTCCACGTGGAGTGGTGGTGTATTGCCAAACTGTGCCTTCACTCCCACAGTGCTGAGTGAGAGCGGCAACAAAAGAACAATGGCCAAAGCCAAGATTCGATTCAGATGTCTCATAAAGTCTTTTATTAGTTTGATGATTTTGTCTATTTTTTCTCGTTTGCAAATTTACGACAAACTTTTCTCCCCCCATATCACTAATGCTTTCAAATACTTTCAAATTTGTAACATTTAGGAAATTGGCCGATGAATACGGCCAAATTGCAAAGTCGGAAGTGAAAATCATAAGGGGAATCGGCTGTGTTTGCTGATTCCCCTTATGGATGGTTTGTTGAGAATAAAGCTGCGATTTTCAGTGCATGATGAACTTCTTGCCACGATGGATGTTGAGGCCTTTCACAGGGTGCTGATGGGCGATTCCATCGATAGAAAAGTAGGAAGAAGATGCTCCGTCGGCACTGACAGACTCGATGCCGAGTGCTTCGCTTGTCTCGGTGTGGAACTGCCATTTGTCCCATACGGCATTGCCCGAACCTGAATAGATGAAGATGATGCGGTGCTTGCCTGTTACTTCACGAGAGAGATTGACCGTCACCTCCTCGAACTGGGTGAGAGAGCCCGTGTTGGGAACATCGATTGTGGCAATGCTGGTGCTGACATTCTTGTCGAGACGGATGTAGATTCTGCCTCCTCGTGTGGATGCCAGACGAAGGGTGACACTCTTCACAGGTTCCTCGCCAAAGTCGGCATTGCGAACTGCCACGGAATCGTTGTTGGCATGAAACTCCACATTTACGCCCTTTGCAGCGTTTCCGTTGACGGTGATGCCACGACAGTTGTTGAAGGTTTCAGCCTCCTGCAGCTCCAATGGATTGAGCATGGCAACGGGTGCTACACCCTTGCGTGTCGGCTTGATTTGCTGGATGGTGCCGTCATCATTGAAGGTGAGATACTCCACAGCTATGGAACGCTTGAAGCCACTGCCACCGTTGAGCCATCCTGTGTGATAGAAGAAATAGTCCTGTCCCTTGAAATTCACATTTCCCGAGTGGTTGGTGAACGAATTGGTGTTCTCCACATCCATCACCTTTCCGCGATATTTCCAAGGGCCTGTGGGTGCATTACTGGTGGAGTAGCCGATGTTCTCGGGCACTCCTCCTGCGGCATAAAGCAGATAGTAGAGCTGGTTGTGCTTCGTGAGCCAAGGGCCTTCCTCGAAACAGTTCTCGCCCTGCACCTTTCCGTCCACTTTCACTCCTCCAAAGGCTTCCTTCGTGAGTTCCACCGTCACGATGCCGTTGTTGCCGATGGTCTTGTCGTAGGTAATCATGTTTGAGTTGAGCTTCACATAGCGCAATTTGTTGTTGCCCCAGTAGAGGTAAGCCTGTCCGTTGTCGTCGATGAACACTGTTGGGTCGATGTCGCCCATTTCGTTGGTCACGATGAGGGGTTTGCGCAGCATGTCGCGGAATGGTCCCGTAGGTGAGTTGGCCATCGCTACACCGATGCTGTGCCAATGGCCTGGATATTCGCAGCAAACGTACCAATAGAACTTGCCGTTGCGCTCAACGCACTGGCTTGCCCATGCGGTGCCAGCTTTCGACCAACTGAAGGCGCTCAGTGGAAGAGCTGTGCCGTGGTCGGTCCAATTCACCATGTCGGCACTGCTGGCCACGCGCCATTCGTCCATGTAGTAATAGCTGTCGCCGGTGGAAGGCACCACTCCGAGGTCCACGTCGTAATACACATAGACGGAGTCGCCATACACGAAGGGTGCTGGGTCGGCACTATAGCCACAGGTGATGATGGGATTCTGTGCTCCAGCGAACTCGGCGATGATTGCCAAGCACAAGAAGGTGACAGCTTTCTGTATCGTTTTCATCATCGTTTATAAAACAAGGAAACGGGTAGAAGCCCTTTGCGCACTTCTACCCGTTTGTCCTTATTGATTCAGTTATTTCTTAAAGACTTTCTTTCCGTTCACGATGTAGAGACCAGGCTGAGTGATGCTGTTCAGCTTCTGACCGCTCAACGTGTAGATGTTCTTCTGAGTGCCTTCAGCAGCAAGGTTGTTGATGCCCGAAGGAACGGCAGTGCCGAGATAGAAGAGCTGGAAGTTGTCGAAGAGACACCAGTCGCCATCGATAGTAGTGTCCTTCTTCAGTCCGAATGTGAGCGATTGGCCGTCTTCAATCATCACCTGGATGCTGTTGGTGTAAGCACCAAGAGGGTCGTTAGCGAAGCGAGCGCCACCACCACGCATGGAGTTTGGATAGAAGTAGCGGTCTTCGCCCTCAGTTACCCATGAGTCGTAAATCCAACCGTTGTCAACAGTTTCCTCACCGATGTTGCCTTCGCTATCCACGGTCTGCTGCCAAGAAGTAACTGTGTAGGAAACTTCGCCTGTCTCCTCGTCAGTCACAGCTTCTTCCTCTACCCAGCGGCGCAATGCGATAGGTTCTGCACCTTCTTCTGGGTTCTCCACATAGTCGTAGTATTCAGTGTAAGAACGCTCTGTGTAGAGAGGAGTAGCGATGGAAGCAACTGGAACGCTGCGCTCGTTTGCATAGAACAGAACATTCTCGTTGTAAGAACTATTATACCAGTAGTTCTCGAATGCAGCAGTAGCCGAACCGTCGCGATAGTAGGACTGAACACGCACTTCGTAAGCACCAGCAGGAAGTGAATGGATGGTCTGGAACACATCGAAGTTTGTGTTGAACTTCTCGGCGTTCTGCAAACCGCCATCAACTACAGGAGCACCTTCCCATCCGTTCTGGCCTTCAGTGAAGCTTGGGTTGATGATGAGGCGAGTGATGTCGATAGGATTGGTTTCAGAAGCCTGGCTCAAGTCGCCAATCACAGCCTTGTTGTAGATGACTGCCAATGCCTTCTCGTATTCCTCGATGGTCGCAGCGTCAGCGTAAGCATTGCCCAGAGCGGTGAGCTGCTCGTTGATGAGCTGGTTGAGTTCAGCATTGTTGAGTTCAGCATAGCTGTTAATAACACCGAAGTAGTGGTTGTAAGCGTTGTAGTCTGTCACCAGTGTTGCAATGTCCTTGTAAGTAGTGTTTTCACCGTCATACACTTCGAAAGTCTTGGTGATGCACTGGTCGATGGCATTGTATTCCAAGCTACCGTCCATGTACTCGCCCTGCATGTTCACGAACAGAGTTGTTGGGTCGTTAGCAGCAAGATAGTTGTTAGCTGCGCTGATATAAGCATTAGCCTCGTCAATCAACTTGAGAGCTTCTTCATAAGCCTCGTAGCCAGTGACGCTTTCTGGAATCTGAGACAAAATGTTAGCCACGTTAGTGCGGTCACCATTCAGTGTCAGGTTTTCTGCATTTGCCAAAGCTGCATCGATAGCAGGCTTGATGAGTGCACTGAAGTCTGGGTTCTCACCGTAGAAAATGAGCTGCATACCCGTGAAGGAACTGAAGCCGTTGGCATGGAATGCAACCTTTGCCTCGCCTCCTTCAACCTTCAGCATACCTGTAGTGACGGTTGTCCAGTCGTCGATGCTGTAGTTCCACCAGCCCGATCTGCGAACTTCGTCAGTCGATTCCACACGCTTGCCGTTGTTCTCGAGGTAGATACCCAGGTCGGAAGGACTTTCGTTCGACCAGTCGTTACCCCATGTGATACACATACCCTTCAGGCTGTAGTAGCCATCAGGCAGACCAATCAGCTTCTGCACGATTTCGCGACGGCTACCAGGCATTGCCCACTGCTTAGCACTGGTCATCTTGTGGTTCCAGTAAGGCTCATAGCCCGATGTGTTGGTCTGATACCACTTCATGATGGCAGTTGTGTCGCCCGAAATGGTCACCTTGTCGGCAAGCAACAGGCGAGTGGTTGTCTTGTAAGTACAGTTGTCGTCTGGACCTGATTCGCCGAGGTCGTTCCAACCTGACTTTTCACCATTACCGTTATACACCTCGTCAGCATATTCCCAGTGGTTGGTTTCAGGATTGAAGGTAGGGTTGTACTCGTTGTTGCAGAAGAATGGGAAGTTGATGAGCTCTGTGAAGTCGTATGAGTTGTCGGCACTCAGTCCCTTCGACATCAAGTAGTTGGCGCGTGCCATGGCAAGTGTGTTCAGAGCTGTTACGTAGTCCTCTGCACTTGTTGTCACCCATTTCGACATGTCTTCATCCTCACCATCTTCAGCAACGGCCTTGGCTGTTGCAATAGCTGCCTGGAAATCAGCCAAGCCAGGATAGCTTGTGCTACCAGCCAATGATTCAGATGCCTCTACGAGAGCCAAGAGCGAAGTGGCAGTCCTGTAGTACTGCTTGAACTCTGCCATCACAGCAGAAACGGCTTCAACACCCTCTGTGTAGAGTTCAACTGTTCCATCATCCACGTCATACTTGTCGATGATGTCCATCTTAGCCTCCTGATAGTAGCCGTTCAGTGCAGGGAATTCGCCCAACACCTCTTCGTAGTCGTCTGCTTCATCAAGAGCCTTGTAGAATTCGTCCTTGGCAATCTGAAGCTGAACAGCTTCGCCTGCATCGCTCACATAAAACGCCTGGAAGTTGCTGAAAATGGTCCAGTCACCGCCCAGATGTCCAGTCTTGCGAATACCTAAACGGATGTAGCCGTCCTCGGTCTGAATCACCTGAATGGAATTGTCATCATAGTAGCCTGCATCGAAGTACTGGCGAGTACCGTTCATACAGTTTGGCACATAGTACGTGGTGCCATTGTAGGTGTAGCTAACGTCGTTGTCCCACTGATCAGTCTCGTAGAGACGGCCGTCGGAGTTCTTCGACGAAGCGATACTGGCGAATTTCGATGTGGTGGAACGGGTGGTTTCAGTCACATTGCCCTCTTCGTCCAATGTTACTGACTCAGCAAACACCACAGCGTTGATTTGTTCACTGCCTTCCCAGTAACCAGGGTTGTAGTTACCACGGTAGAAACCTTGCCAAGTGAAGCGATATACACCTGCTGGCAGCCAGAAAATCTGGTAGAGTTCCGAACCTTCTGGTTTGTCGAACATTTCCACTTCGTTGAAGTCGAAAGCGGTGATGCCACCTCCAGCTGTCTGCCAAACGGCACCGTCCGAACCAGGCTGTGTGAACACGCTGAAGTCGTATTCAGCCCATTGCAACTGGTCAGATACCTCTTCACCTTCTTTCCATGTGGAAGGGTCTTGTGCGCTCACTGAAGTCATTGCCATCAGCAACGCTAAAGAAGTAATGATT
>JAFXVU010000233.1 GCA_017534705.1 Bacteroidaceae bacterium | reverse complement strand
GACTTCAAAGCGGTGAAGTTCTCTATGGTGATGTCGTCTCGTTCCACATCCTTCAGTTCGTCGACTATCTTCTGCAAGTTCGTAGCCAGTTCGCCCATAACGTTATACTGGCAAGTCTCGGATTGCAGGATTTCGGCCTTGTACATCTGGAACTCGGCAAAGTGGGCATATTTCTTGCCTTCGTTTTCTGTGAAGTAGAAGCGGATGTATTTGTAACCGTTCAGTGGGAAGATGTCTGTGGTAATGGTTTCGCCTTGATTCTTGTATGGTGTGGTGAGGTCGGCCAAGTGATAGCATCCGTCTTGCAGTGCATCGGGGTCGTCAGTACCATAAACAGCCCATCCGGTAATGTTGTGCCAGATGTGGTTGCGGCGTGTGAACTGCATTACGGCATTCTCCACTCCCTCCGAGGTCATCTCCACTTGCAGGTAATGGTCGCCTCCGTCGTATTCGTTGTGCCAATCACTGTGCCAGAAGGTTTCAATGTCACCATCGAGCAAGTATTCCAGATTCTGTCCTTCCTCCGAGTCGGAACATGGGCTGCTCAACTGGCTGACATCAGTAATCAATGCCTGATCGGTGTAAACCTTCTTCTGCACGTCCTGAGCAATCTCCAAATTCTGCTGGGCGTGGGTCATGATGCTATCGTATTGGGCAAGCATCTTTTCACGATCCCAATAAGGCGCATAAGCATCGATAATCTTCTGTGCATCCTCCTCGCTAACGGCAATGAACTGCCATTCCGAACCATGAGCTTCGCCCTCGCCATAGCTGGTGTACCAACCCACGATGTTGCCTTCAGAGCCTGCACCGTTGTTGTGGTCGCCTTGGTGCAGATAGCGTCCTTCGGAGGCATCCTGCGGATAGACGTTAAGGTTGACATAAACCACATCATCAATGACTACGGCAGGCGTGATTACAATCTCGGCTGTACTTTCTGTTGACATCGTCACAGGCGTACTGCGGTTCACGTTGTTGAAGCCGGAATTCGTTCCTACGTTCCACAACTTCACGCGTCCTCCGTCCACATTTGTGAGTTTCCAAAGGAAGGTGGCATCAGTCATGATGTCATCTGGCGAACCCCAACGGGCATTGAGGGTGCTACCGTTAAGTTTGGTGTACATGTATTTGGCCACTTCCACCTCTGTCTCCTCCATCGTTTCGGGGTCTGTCTCTGTAGCGGTGTATATTTGTCCTGTCTTCAGCCAATAATATCCATCGGCGAGCGTATAAGGAACACGGCTTGCGAGCACAGCCTCATAAGCGGCAATGATGTTCTGCCCAAGTTGGCGCAGTTGCTCAGGAGTCAGGTCGTCCAGGTTCAGGTCGGGATTGTCGCGGTCGGCAGCATCAAGGGCTTCGATGAATGCGTTTACCTCAGCCTCACCGTATTGGCCAGGTTCTGTTCCTGTGACGAATGAATCACGATAGTTGTTGTACTGTTCCAGAATCTCCATGAGCTGGTTCATAGCAGCATCGAATTCGCTAAGGTCGGCAAAGATGACTTCGTGGAAAGAATAGTCGGCATTGCCGTCGAGACCTGTGTTCTCACCATTTCCCCAGATGGGAACGGAGTAACCTACACCTGTGCAGTCGATGCGGACACCCATAGGATAGACGTTCATGGAAAAGTGTCCGTCGGTGTCCTGAATCTTGTAGACATTCATCTCCGTTGCGTCATAGATGGACGATGTGGAGGTGAAACGCGTACCGTTTCCCGCATTGGATGGAATGTTAACATAGTTGCCTGTTCCATATTGCATGAGGTAGGCATCTTCGTGTTCCTCGCTTGGAACGAAACGAACCAGGAATCCCGCTTTCTCAGTTGCAACGCTGTTGTCGGGTACATCATCGATGGAACGGGTATAAACTTGCTGTCCCTCGCCCTCGTCGTGCATGAAACCTGCACCTTCGGGAAGGCCTCCAACTTCGCTGTGCGCAACCTTGTTGTCGTTTACGATACGACGCTGGTGCAGAAAATACCAAGTGTTGGGCTCAAAGTCGGCTACAGCCCCACCAACGGTTACAGTCTTTTGTTCCAACTCGCTAAGTTGGGCTTTTGCTTCACTACTCGTGAATAGTGCCGCAAGCATTACCATCAGGAATGCCAGAAAGGAGTAAATCTTTTTCATGGTTTCGTGTTTTTTATGTGTTTTTATGCGGTTCTGCGGGTAAAAGTACGAATAAAATTTAATTCGACAAAAAAAGACTGCGATTTTTCAACCGCAGTCCTTTTATTCATCATACAATTATTCTTCGCGTATACGTGCACGTAAGAGCGCAAACTATCCCAGTCGCTCAATCCATTTTTCGCCCAATGCCGACTTCTTGGCAATATGGTCTTGAACAGCGGTGACAAAGGGATTGCTCTCAAACTGACCGCGAACTTCGGCAAAGTCGGCTTCGGCAGTCGATGTGTTGCCGTCGAATCCGAAACCAGTCTTCGTGGAGAGGGAGAACTCCTTCTGAGCATCCTGATAAAGCATCTTGTCGAGCCCGACAACAGCTTGCTTCCAGCGTTTGATGATGTCCACCAGCACCTCGTTCTTGTCCAAGTCACTTTCCTTGAGTTTGTAGAAGTGCAGCATCAGTTGGTAGGCCCATGCCCATTCGTAATCGTAGTAGTTTTGGTGTATGTCGTGCAGGCGTTGGTTCATCTCGCTATTGGTAGTCACCTTGCCTGCCTCGATGTCGTTCATCAGTTGGGTAATCATGGTGTGAGGACCACTGAGTCACGACAGGTCGAGCCAGTCGCCTTCGCCAATGTTGCTTTCGGGTTTCAACTTTCGGGTCTTCTCCAATCGGGAAATGAGCGAGTTGCCCAGGAACTTCTCGATTACCATTCGGTAGAGCATGATACCGCGTTCCAGTGCTGAATGAGTGATCTTTGCACTCTGGTAGGT
>JAFXVU010000232.1 GCA_017534705.1 Bacteroidaceae bacterium | reverse complement strand
TTGATACGGGCTTTCACATCTTCGCCGATACCCTCCAGGTCGTAGTGACCGGTGCTCTTCAGGAATTCATCCTCGATTTTGAACACAGCCTCGGCACAGATAGCGCAAAGTTCACTTTTGGGCATATCACTGGCTCTCTTGATGAACTGTCCGTTCTCGAAGGTATAAGCATCTGTCTTGAAGGGAGAGTCGCTGAGGAACAACTGCTTGAGGCACTGCACGCTCATAATGGTGTTTTCTCGTACTCCATTGTGCAGCACTGACTCTATGGGCAGATAGATGTACTTTGCGAAAGAGAAGGTGCGCAGAGTGTCGAGCAGTTTGTTAAAGAGCATGGTGAAGTAATCATTGTTGTGCCACAGGTTGGAGAAGATAGTGGCGTATTCATTCACAGGCACGCGGTCAATAATCATGGACAGTCGGTCGAAGAACGCCGACTTGTTGATGGCAGAAGCGTGGTTGATGTGCTTCTTGAAGTAGTCCTTGATGAAGAGCATATCGTCAGCACTCAGTGGTGAGCCAGCGATGGTTGCTTTCGTGCTGTATTTGTTGATGAAGTCTTTTGACAGTTGTTTGATTTCGTCATCTCCGTGTGAGGTGTAGTTAGCGAAGTCGTTGAAATAACTGTCGGAGAGGATGGTCACCACATCAGCCACGGTGAAGGTGCGGATGAGCACAGGTAGGTCGCGGTTATAGAGGTCGGGATGGCGCTTGAAGGATGAAAAACGGCTTACCACTCCAGTTGACTCTCGTCCTCCTCCCTCCTCACTGGGCGGGTTGATTTCAAAGACGAAATCATAGGCTTTGCTTCCCGATTTCACCATAAAAGGTTTCCCATTGTCTTGCAGTAGGCAGCTAATGAGGTAAGACTTGCCTACCTGGCTCTTTCCGAATGCGGCGATGCCAGGGTTGTTCTCTGCGGCGTTGGCTATGGTCTTGAGGGCTCGTCGGCACTCCACGAGTTGTTGGAACTTCTGGTTGTAATCATCGGGACGGTTGTCCTTGATCCAGGCGAGCGCCTCATTGATTTTCTCTATCTTGTTGTGCAAAATGTCTTCTATCATATCCTTTCCTCCTTCTTATTTGATGCTAAGTTTCTCAAATTCGCCCTTGTCAAGCCAGTATTTTCCGTCGTCGACGAGCGATTGCTGTATCAGTTCCACCTTGGTCTTGGACATTGGATTGCCCTCGTCGTCGGCCACCTCGTCGATGAAGATGTCCTCACGGCTGTCGTGGAAGTTGCGTGAGATGGTGATGGTAAGTGTATGTTTGCCGCTGTTGTTGTAGATGGCGTGTATGGGTCGGGCCTGGTAGATGTTGGAGTCGAGCTGCCGGCATCCGATGAAGGCCGGGAAGCTGTCGAATGTGAGTGTGGCAGAGGAGTCTTCGGGCGAGAGCTCAGTTCTCTCCACTCTTTGGTTGTCGGAGTTGTACACACCCATGTAGTTGGCTGTTGATTTCATCTTGTCGATCATGGCGTTGAAGTCAATGGCCAGTTTGTCGAGTCCGGTGTGTGATGCTAGGTAGCCGACCATAGCACCTACAGCGACGATGGCCTTCTGGTCGTAGAAATAGCCTTCTCCGTCGGCTGTGGGGAACCAGTTGCCCACTCGGTATCCGTTGAGTCTTACGAGTCGGTCAGGCGGAGTGGGAACGTATTTGATGAAGAGTTCGGTGATGGCGTCGAGGGATGTGGGTCGTCCAGCCAGGACGATGATGTCGCAGTGCTGAGTGTAGAGCACCAGTGCCAGTTGTTTCATCAGTGGTTCCATTGTTGACTGGACGATGCCAGTCACCTCCTGTGGGTCGAATCTCCAACTCAGTTCCTCAAAACGGAATCCGAAATGGTGCTCAAAGTAGTCGAGCAGGTAGTCGGCGGGTTTTATGTCGTAGAAAATCTCGTCGAAGGTGTATTGGCGGAAAGGACGTCGCAGTCGCAGCAGGTCAAGCATCTTTTGAGCAATGGGCATGGAGATTTGTGTGTTGAAGTCTGTGCGGCATCGGCGGTCGCGGTAGCCCATCATGGAACTGTCGTTGCCGAAGAAGTCGTGGATGAGCACGGAGGCGAAGTGCCTCTTCTGCTCAGTTTTCTCCTCTTCTTCGGTAGTGCGTGCTATCTCCTTGGCTTTCTCTCGATAGACTACATTGCTGAGGCATGGCAAGGCGAGCAATTGTTCGTCGCTCATGGCCATGATGCGTGCTGTAAGTGCCGAACTGATGTTGCCAGTGTCGATTGAGTCGTGTTCCTTGCCCTCGATGATGAGGTTCTGGATGAGGTTGCGCAGTATCTCGTCGCCTGCGAGGTAGAAGCTGTCCCAGAAGAGCGGGGTGGGAACGATGCGTGTGCGTCCTTCGCCTTCGCATTGGTAGGCGCAGACCATCACGTCGGTGGTACCGGCTCCAATGTCGATGGTTCCGACAGTCAGTGCGTTGCCTTCGTATCCCTCCGCTTTCATCTCTGGTCGAACATGTCCCTTGAGGTCGAAGAACTTATGGATTTCACCTCCGTATCTCTCAGCGATTTCAGCGTAAAGATATACCAGTTGGCAGCATGAAGCCTCGTCGTAGGCCCATGTTCTCTTGCTTGGGTCGGCGTAAGGATCTTTCACGTTGAGTGATTTGGGTGAAGGCATGATATTGGGCATCCGAAGCCGAGGCATGCAGTGTGTGAGAGCATCGAAAGCGTCGTAGGCGTTCTGTCTCAGTGTGATTTGCTCCTTCAACGGCATAGCTGTTGGGCAAGAGATGATGACGTTGCGGATGTATCTCCGGCAGTCCTTGTCGCCATGGTGGTTGCGGTAGTTGATGGAGTTGATTTGCGAGATGGCGTGTTGGAAAATCTCGATGAAAGCGAAAGTCATGAGTGAGGAGCGTGAGTAATGGCAGTCCTTGCCTTCCCAGTCGAGCAGTTCGCCGTCTTCTCTTGCGACGCCTTCGCTGTTGTATGTTCCGTTGTCCTCGAAAAGTTCGGAAAGTCCCGGCACATAAATCTTCTTAGCCAGTCGGACGTTGTAGGGGTCGTATGTAGTCACCAGGTTCTCCCATTGGCCCTCGTATTCTTTCTTGTCCCAGAGGTAGCGTTTGGGGCTGGAGTAGTTGGTGTTCTTCTCCGAGATTCCTTCTTCCTCCAGTGACCTGTATAGCAAATGTCTGGCCTCTTGTCCAATTCTGACGAAGCTTTTCCATGAGAACATGTCCTCATTAAGTACGATGTCATTACCGAAATCGCTTTTGCGGAACACCACGCGCATGTCGAAAGTTTTGTTCTCATATTCTATCCAAGGCATGGTAAGGTCTCTGAGTGCGAGCATCTTGCCTTTGGTGAACACGCCTTCCTCGAACAGTATGCCACAAGTGCGAGAGTTGCCGATGTCGAGTACCAAGTCCACGAAGATGTCCTGATTGGCATCCTTGTTGTGTAGGGTCACTTCGGGTCCTCCTCCGAGTAAGCGTATGAAGTTGCAGAAATAGATGTAGAACGCCTTGTAGCGTTTCGACTCCTCATGAGAGATGTCGATGCCCATGAGTGTGGCGATATATTCGGAGAAAGCATGGAACTCTTCGCTGGAAGAGAGGAAGTCCATCATCAGGTCCGCCTTATTGCAGAGGCAGAATTCAGCGCTGTCGCTTTCCTCGCGGTTGATATAGGGGCGTAGGATTGACAGTTCATCCTCACTCATTTGGGTGTCGAAAACCCAAATCAACTGGTATTTGCCCACACCCTTCTTGTCGCCGTCGCCTATCCTGGTCATCTTCATGCGGCACCATCCCAAAGGCAGGTTGCTGGTGATGCCATCAACTTCCTTGTAGAACATAGGCATGGGCAACCATTTGTCGAGCAGAAGGTCGAAGGCTGGCACTTGTGTGCGCGAGTCTTTGGGGTCTTTCACTCTGAACGACTGCAGCGAGTTGATGCTGACCAATTCTTCGTCGTCATCGTTGTAGGTAGTGAAAAGTGTGGTGGCAAAATCTGGGGTCATGATAGGCATTCCAGCCTCATCGAGTTCTTCGCGTCCGTTAGGACGGCGAACGATGGCTCCATTGGCGTTTTGCAGTTCTCCCAATGGAATGTATTTTCCTTCTTGGTTGTGGTAGTACATCAAATCGAAGATTCTTGTACCTTCAAGGAAGTCTATGCCATCGTAGAACGTGTATTTCAATGTCCTGCCGTTGTTCAGTATCAGTGGCTCTGAAGGGTTGAATTCTATTTCCCTTGTGATGAAATGAATCCCTGAATCAGCAATTAAGTGTTCCATTCTAAAGTTAGAGTATAAATTAGGTTAATATTATCATATCACTTGCTTGGTGGCTTTGCTTTTTGTTTAAAGATACCACAATTACATTAAGTTGCAAATATATACTTTTTCCTTAAAATAAAAGAAAAATGTGCATTTTTTTTGATAAATTGTATACAAGAGTCATGTTTTGTATCTTTTATTCATTGGAAAAAGCGGAGTCTCCCATTTATCAGGTTTTCGTTTTGTTTTACATCCTTGTTTTAGCTTTTCAGCATCTTAGGTAAAATTTTTCTTGGTTTTCGATGGAATTGAGAAAAATTAGTTATTTTTGCAGTTTGTAGGGATTCGAAACGTCGTATTCCCTATGTAAGAGCCACATTATACGTGGGGTTATCAAGCGCAAAAGGAATCATAAAACTACGTTAGATGACGATTCAGGAGCCGACATTGAAGGACAAGACGGCCCGTGGCATTTTGTGGGGTGGTTTGAGCAATGGCATGATGCAGTTGCTCAATGCCGTTTTCGGTGTGGTGATAGCTCGTATTCTCTCTCGCGAGGACTATGGTTTGGTGGGTATGCTTGCCATCTTCTCCACCATTGCCGCCTCCTTGCAGGAAAGTGGTTTTGTCTCGGCGTTGACCAACAAGCGTAATGCCACCCGCCACGACTACAATTCCGTGTTCTGGTTCAATATCAGTGTCAGTGTGTCTATTTACCTTGTGCTTTGGTTCTGTGCTCCATTGATTGCTCGTTTTTTCAACGAGCCCCGTCTGTTGTGGCTCTCTCGCTATGCGTTTATCGGTTTTGTGGTGGCCAGCCTGTCGATAGTGCCACGCGCCATCCTCTTCAAGCAGTTGAGGGTGAAGGAGCAGTCGATAACGAGCCTTGTGGCCTTGTTGGCATCGGGTACGGTGGGTGTGCTGATGGCTGTCAATGGCATGGCCTATTGGGGTATCGCCACACAGTCAATCGTGTTTGTATTGTTTGTGGCCTTGTTGAGTTGGTGGTTCTCGCGTTTCCGTCCATCGTTTGATGCCAGTTTCCGCCCGATTAAGGAGATGTTTGGATTCAGTGTGAAGATGTTGATAACTAATATTTTCAATGCCATCAACAACAATGTATTCTCCATCCTATTCGGCCGTTTCTATGATAGTGATACGGTGGGAGTCTATAACCAGGCCAACAAATGGAACATGATGGGGAGCCAGACTATCACTGGTATGGTGCAGTCTGTGGCTCAACCCATGTTTGTGGAGGTCGGGCCAGAGTCTGCTCGTCAGTGTCAGGTCTTTCGTAAGATGCTTCGTTTCACTTGTTTCATCTCCTTTCCCGCCATGTTGGGTTTGGCTTTGGTGTCGAGTGATTTCATTGTGTTGTTGCTTACCGAGAAATGGTTGCCTAGTGCCCGCATCCTGCAGATGCTTTGTGTGGCAGGTGCTTTCATGCCAGTCACCACGCTCTATACCAACTTCATCATCAGCCGTGGTAAGAGCGATGTGTATATGTACAATACCATTTCGATGGGTTTGGTGATGATTCTGCTGTTGTGCGGTCTACACTATACAAAGGCTTCGTTGCTTGGTGTCACAGGAATTCCCTTGATGGTGATGAGTTATGTGGCGCTAGTGATACTTTGGCTATTGCTTTGGCATTATTTCCTTTGGCGCGAGGTAGGCTTGAGCCTTTGGAAAGTGCTGAGTGACTTGTTCCCCTTCTTGTTGATAGCAATGGTGGCAATGGTGGTGGCTTATTATGCGGGTAAGGAAATCAGCATCCTCTATTTGCGTCTGATTGCTCGTGTGTTGATAGCAGCCATTGTATATCTTGCTTTGTTGTGGTTGTTGGGTGCGAAGATTCTGCGCGAGTCGTTGGCTTATTTGTTGCGACGGCATCAACATGGCATGGATAAAACTGGAAAAGAAGAAGATACGATAATTGATTAACAAAGGATAATGATATGAACATTGCTTATTTGATATCCGCGCATACCGACCCTGCGCACCTGCTCAAATTGGTGGAAGCTCTGCACGTCACAGCCGAGTACTTCATTCATGTGGATGCCAAAAGCGACATCAAGCCATTCCGTGACCTAATGAAAGGGAAACGCAATGTGCATTTTGTCAGTTCACGTGTAGAGATGGTGGGCGGTGACATGAGTGAGGTAGAGGCACAGATGATACTTCTGGAATCGGCCCTCCGCAACCGACGTCAATTCGACTACTTCTTCATGCTCAGTGGTATGGACTACCCTTTGTGGAGCAACGAGCGCATCAGCCAGTTTCTTCGGCAACACAAGGGCAAGGAATTCATCTACGGCATAGACCTTGACACTCCAGAGGTGAAGATGGAGCATAAGGAGCTCTACCGCATAGCCCGTCCGATGCCCAATGTGCCTTTTGTGGGACGTGATAGTCTCAGCAAAGTGCGCAGTCTGCTCAAGCGTGCGATTGCTGCCACAGGATACCGTAAGCCGTTGAATTTCGCAGTGGGCAAGAAAACCTACCATTTGTTCAAGGGTAGTGCATGGTTCTGTATCAGTCAAAATCTGGCTGAATATGTCGTAGGGCAGTACAAGGAAGTGCCTGAAATCAAGGAGTATTTCTCCAACCAGTTTGGGCCAGTCACCACGTTGATTCACACCATTGTGTTCAATTCAGAGCATGCCGACAGATGCATGTTGAAGATAGGCAACTATACCACATTGTCCGATATCACGCCCCTGCATTACATTGACCGCGACACGGGCATGAAGGTAATGAATGAGAGTGATTACCCATTGATGATGGAATCGGGGAAGATGTTTGTGCGCAAGGTGAGAACTGGAGAGAGCGGCACATTAGTAGAACTCATCGACAAGCACAGGGCGGCAGACGTAGAGAAGAAATGAAGAATCTCTTTATTATTCTGAGTTTTTCGTTATATCGTTATGACAGTCATCTTGATATTTTGAAAGTTCAGATTACCCCATAAAAACAGATAACTATGGCAGAGAAAAAGCAAAGATTGGAATGGCTTGATGCCCTCCGTGGTTTCACGATGATACTTGTCGTGGCATACCATATATGTCTGATGGGATTCAAGGAGAATGCCCGTTACTCCCCATCCATGACTTTTTTGGTGTTGTTCCGTATGCCGTTGTTCTTTTTCATCAGCGGTTTTCTCGCCTACAAGGCCAACTTCAACTGGACGCGTGGACGTTTGGGCATGATGATATGGAAGAAGTTCAAGATTCAGGTTATCCCTACCGTGGTGTTCATGATAGCAGCGGCAGTGGTGCTTAGGCCCAAGTTCTGGCCAGGCATACAGGAGATGTTGGAGTCGCCCACCAAGGGTGGCTACTGGTTCACGTGGACTTTGCTCCTCATGTTCATCATCTATTATGTCTTTGATTATATCACCACCCGCTTGCACTGGCATTCCTGGGTGCCTGTTTTTTTGTTGTGGTTGGTAGCTGTGGGTGTCTATGCCACTTGCTATATGCCCAAGTGGTTCGATTACGCTATGGGCCATAAGCCCCGAGAGTCGGCTTTTCTCGATGCCACTTGTCTGTTCCAGGTGATGCAGTATTTTCATTTCTTCCTCTTTGGCAATATCGTTCACCGCTATTGGGACAAGTTCCAACGTCTGTTTGACTCCAACTGGTTCTTGCCCTTGATTGTCGTGGTGGTTTTCTTCTGTGGTTTCGATGTGCTGAAATGGCACACCCTCCAGTTCCAATGGACCAACTTGCCAAGAACGCTCACCATGTATATCATGATGACCATTGTCTTTATGTTCTTCAGGTACTATCAGGACAGTTTTACCAAGGAACATCTTATAGGTCGTGGATTACAGTATATAGGTGTGCGAACGCTCGACATCTACCTCATACATTTCTTGTTCATCCCCGACCTCAGTGTGCTTGGAGAATATTTCGATTCCCACCGGCATAACTTCATCATCGACTCCTCTCTTGGTATCCTTGTGGCGCTGCTGGTCATCGCTTTCAGTGTGCTGGTGTCGAATGTACTGAGAATGAACCCATTCATGAAGAAATACCTCTTCGGCAGAAGATAAACTACGATTCAAATGTATCCATCAGAAGTTGACATAGGTGTCCTCATCCTGTTCTTCAATCGTCCAGACCCCTTGAAGCAGGTGTTTGAGCAGATACGTCAAGCTCGACCTTCCAAGTTGTTCCTCTATCAGGACGGTCCTCGTGGCGAACGCGACATAGCAGGCATCGAGGCATGTCGTGAGGTGGTCAGCCAAATTGACTGGGAGTGCGAGGTGCATCGCAATTACCAAGAGGTGAATGCCGGCTGTGACCCATCCAACTACAATGCCCATCGTTGGGCTTTCTCGCTGACCGACAAATGTGTGGTGTTTGAGGACGACAGCATTCCATCAGTCAGTTTCATCCGTTTCTGCAAGGAGATGCTCGACAAGTACGAGAACGACAGCCGCATTGTGATGGTGTCGGGTTTCAACAGCGACGAGGTGACACCTGACGTTCCTTACGACTATTTCTTTACTTCCACCTTCTCCATCTGGGGGTGGGCCAGTTGGAGTAGGGTTGTCAACGAATGGGACGGTGACTACACCTTCCTAGACGATGAGTTCAACATGCGTCAGCTCAGGCATCTTATCGAGGTTCGTGGTTACCGTAAGGATATCATCCGTATGGCCCATGACCACCGTACACTTGGCAAGGCTTACTATGAGAGCATTTTCTGGCCATATATGATGTTCAACTCTGGGCTGGCCATCGTGCCCACTCGCAACATGGTCAATAACCTTGGACCTGTGGGAGGTTCCGTGCATTATGGTGGTTCGTTGCAGACCCTTCCCCGACGCTTACGGCGAATGTTCACCATGAAACGGTACGAACTTACTTTCCCGTTGAAGCATCCCAAGTACGTAATGGAGTATGTGGATTATAAAGAGCATGTTTATAAAACCAATGCTTGGAACCATCCTTTGCAGAAAGTTTGCTATTCGATGGAAGAATTGGTGCTTAACCTCCGATATGGCAACTTCAACTATATATGGCAGTCAATTAAAGCGCGGTTGAACAAGTTGATGGGCAAGAAGAAGCATCATTGAACATTGACCATTGACCGTTGACCATTGACCGTTGAGCATTGGCTTCGCCTAAAATGCTTACACTCGGCATAGCTTGAACAAGTTCGGCTCTGCTCTCGTTTAATCGCATTTTTGACCATTGGCTTCGCCTAAAATTGATAGACGATGAAGATTTACTACTATCATACGCAGGACATACAACGCATATGGCGTGAGTGGCATGAGCACCTTTTCCCAGGGCACCTGCTCTATGGTGCCACCCATTTCAAGGATTATGGCATTGATATGATTCTGCACCAATTCAATCCCACGACGGTGCACTGGAGGTTGACGCTCTACAACACCTGGCGCATTCTCACCTGTCGTGAACGCTACGATGTGCTGTACGGCACCTCTTTCCGTGGTATTGAACTCATCATTTTCCTACGTGCTTTAGGATTGTTCCGTCATCCTGTAGTGATATGGCATCACCAACCCATTGTCGAGTCGAAAGGATGGCTTCGTGAACGTATTGCTCGTCTTTTCTACCGCGGTATCGACCAGATGTTTTTCTTCTCCAATAAACTGGTCAGCGACTCCTTGAAGTCTGTCAAGGCACGACACGACCGCATGCACGTCGCCCATTGGGGACCTGACCTCGAGTTTTATGACCACGTGATGCGTGAGGCGGGCGAGGTTAGTCGTCAGGGCTTCATCTCGACGGGCAAGGAATGCCGTGACTATGCCACGCTAATCCGTGCGTTTAATCGTACAGGAGTGCCTCTTGAGTTGTATCTCAACCACCGTAACGGCAGTATCGACTATGATAAGCAGCTGGAGGGAATAGAGATGGGTGCTAATATCAACGCATCGTTTCTCAACCGACTGATGCCAGGCGAGTTGGCGCAGAGGGTTAACTTGTCAGCTTGTGAGGCGATATGCTGTATGCCGACCAACTACACTGTAGGACTGACCACTGTAGCAGAGGCGCTTGCCATGCGTTTGCCCATACTCTGCACTCGCAATCCGCAGATGCCCTTCGACATCGAACGCGAGGGTTGTGGATTATGGTTGGAACCTGGTGATGAACAGGGTTGGGTAGATGCTGTGGAGTATATCGCCAGTCATCCCGATGAGGCTCGTCGGATGGGTGAGCGAGGACGACAGTTGGCCGAGCGTTCCTTCAATCTCCAAACGCTTACCCATGATGTGGCAGAGGTGCTACTAAAGTACGGAAAATAGTTTTTCTGGACTAATTTCTTGTGTCTTTCATCAAGGCATTCTTATTTCTTCACTATTCCGCGGATGACGAACCAAGCATGGTGGGCCAAAGTGCTAACCCATCCCCAGTGCTTGACCATGATTCGGAATCGTTCTCTTAGGGAGGCTTCATGATTATGTGTGGTCATGCCTTCTGACAGGTAATCGGCAAGTACCAGATGGGTGTTGACCATGGGCAGTCCTCTTTTCTCTGCCTCTTTCATGACTTTCACACACCAGTCGAAATCGGCCGAGAATCGGTATTGTGTATCGTAGAAAGGAATGATTTTGCGGTTGGCATAGAATGCCTGGTGGCATACCATCATGCCGTTTCGGAAACTCCCGCTGCGAAGTTGTTCTGGCGGAGAAAGTCGGCGTTTGCGGATGAAATGACCGTCGTCATCCACAATGTCGGTGTCGCCATAGACCACACCAGCCTCTCCGTCCTTGGGTAAGGCTTCCACCAGTCTTTGTAGGGTGTCGGGTGCATGTAGGGTGTCACCTGCGTTCAGAAAACACACATAATCGCCTGTAGCCATGCTGATGGCTGTGTTCATGGCATCGTAGAGACCTTTGTCGCGCTCGCTCACCACAATGATGTCGGAGTGGGGGTTTCGTTGGCGATAGGCTTCCGCCAAGGCCGCGGTTCCGTCTTTCGACCCTCCGTCCTTGATGATATGCTGTACCTTGCGGTAGGTCTGCCTTTCCACACTGCGAAGGGTGCGTTCCAAGGTGTCGATGGCGTTGTAGGTGACGGTAATCAGCGTTATCATTGGTATATCATTTTGTATTGGTCTGCCACACTTTTCTCTGAATAGGTGGCGACAGCCTTCTGGTAGGCTTGTTTACATAAATCGTTGTATCGTTCGCCTAACGACCATAAAATGCCACAAGCGAAATCGTCGGCATCCTTGTAGCGTGCCACATAGCCGTTTTTCTCATGGTCAATCATTTCGGGTATGCCTCCCACATGGAAGCCTACGCAAGGCACGCCGCAGGCCATTGCCTCAACGATGGTGTTGGGCAGGTTGTCCTGGAGGGAAGGTGTGACATAGAGGTCAACGGCATTGTATATTTCGACCATGCTTTTCTCGTCGCTCACATAATCGACAGCATAGACAGGGAAGGGCAGTAATGACTCTATTGTAGCGGACTTTGCACCTACCACGACGATACCAATCTTGTCGGTCCATTCGGGGTTGTTGTGCATGATATGCTCGCATGCTTGCACAAGGTATTTGAAACCCTTTCGTTCATCAGTGATGCGTTGTGAACCGAAGAGCAGCAGTCGTTTGTCGGCGGGTAGTCCAAGACTTTGACGTGCCAAGGACTTGTCTTGTGGATGGAACACATCCATGTTGATGGCATTGGGGATGCTGACCACTTTCTTGCCTTGAAGAAGGGAGGCAGAGCGTGCGAGGTCTGCAATCCATTGGCTGCAGCCTACGAAAGTGATGTCAGCATCGGCATACATTCGTTGCTTGTGTTTGAAGACACGCCATGAGATGTCTTTCTTGTTGGCGCCACGTATGAGTGGGCAGTTACGGCAGTGGTCGCGGTAGTTGAGGCATTCGCCGCTGTAGTGACAGACCCCTGTGAAATACCACTGGTCGTGCATAGTCACCACGATTTTCTTTCCCGAATGGAGAATCTTGTCAATGTTGTCGAGTGAGAGGAATCCTTGGTTCACCCAATGTAGATGCACGACATCGGCTTGCTGGAAATCGGGCATGGATGTGATGTCGGTGCCTGTGTTGGCGATGTCGATTTGGAAAAGGTTCTTTCGGCTCAGCCAGTTGGACAGGAAGATGACTCCCCGTTCCCAAAGGAAGTTGAGGGCGAGACGCCAGCTTTGTTGTTTCACAGCCACCACCGAAATCTTGTCGGTTTGTCGGTCGCGCACAATCATCTTGGCGCTGACCCCGTTTTTCTTCAGCGCTTCCATTAGTCGGTTTGCCGCAATGGCTGCACCGCCCACCTTCTCTGATGTGTTGACAATAACTACCTTCACTTTGGAATCTTGATGAACAAGATCAATTCATTTACTATGCAGAAATGGTGCGAAGTATCGCATCTGCAAAAAACTGGTGCAAAAATAGCAATTAATAGCCGAATTCCCCAAGGTACAAGCCCAATTTCAGTTGTAAAGTGATAAAAAACGTGCGTTCAAACTCTCATTTTTGTCTTTTTCTAAATATTTTTTCCTTAACCTTTGGTAGTTTCATCGGAACAAGCTAACTTTGCACCCGATAAAGACCAGAAATAGGTAAAATATCCGCTTCAGTAGCTCAGTTGGTTAGAGCACATGACTGTTAATCATGGGGTCGTTGGTTCAAGCCCATCCTGAAGCGCATTAAGGGCAAGGAGTTAGCATGACGCTAACTCCTTTGTTTTTTTCGTCAAACATGTTTTCCTTTATATTCTTTACAAAATATCCGATATAAGCTCATCATTATACAATCCCAATAGAGTTGCCTTACAACTAAGAGCTGAGTATATTCTCCAAAATTCAGGTCCATGTGCTCTTTCTACACGCCTGTTAGATGTTCTACGTTTTTCTGCAAAATTACAACAAAGAGAAAGAGGAAGAAGGACAAGATTAGATGCCATTGATGGCTTCCTTGACTCCAGCCATGTTGCTGCGTGATACGGGGATGGCATCGTGGCTGTGTTTCATTGTCAGTTGCATGGAGCCGGATTTGGAAACGATT
>JAFXVU010000231.1 GCA_017534705.1 Bacteroidaceae bacterium | reverse complement strand
GGCGACGCATACTGGAACGGACAGTATAGCTACAACCGTGTTTACGGCTCCAGTGTTCGCCCCGTCTGCAAATAGGTAATCCTACACCAAACATCCTCTCCCGAAATTCATGAGAAATTCATGTCAAATTCATGGCCATTCATGTTTTCAAAATCTCATTGCCGGGTACGCAGGCTGAGCCTGCGAAACACCTGCAACTAAAAGCCATTGCTTGTTGTACCCAGCTGTGCTAAGTTGTTTCCAAATACAGTCCCCCGGCCGCGCTTGCGGTCAGTCCTTTTAGTCCTTTATGTCCTTTAGTCCGTAGAGCCATACATCCGTGGCGACCGCCGCGGATGCAAATTTTTCCTACGAACTTTACGACCAGCAGGGTACGCAGGCTGCCAGCCTGCGAAATAAGCACCAGCACTTACAATCCATTGCTAGTTGTGTCAAGTTGTTCCGTCGCGTCCGCGACGGCTCCTCCCTATCCCGTCAGGGATATCTTGTTTATAGTTGTGAATAGTTGTTTCTAAAAGATGAATTCATGAGAATTAAAAAGGCTGCCTTTTACATATAAATTCATGAGAAATTCATGTTAAATTCATGGCCATTCATGTTTTATATCAAAATCTATTCCTCAAAATTGTAAACGATTAATTTTCGTCGAATTCACGTTATTTAAATCCTAAAAAAATCTCCAAAGGGAATCGATTATTCGGATTTTATGTGTATTTTTGCCATGAGTTGTTGAATTTGCGTAATTTACTCATCTTTCGGAAGTAAAAATGGAAGTAGAAATGGAAGTAAACTCGCTACGCTCTTGGGAGTTATGTGCTTTGCACAGGACAATAGTTATTTTCTTAACTCTTAATTCTTAACTCTTAATTAAGTAGTATCGTCCAGCACGAAAGTGCTTAACTTCCAGCCAGCAATGCTGGCTTAACTCCCTATTTAACTTCATTTTACGACTTCCGAAACTTCAGTGATTTATTGATAAGGTATGTTTCTACGATTTCTTGATACATTGTTTGTGAGATACGGAAATACCAGTGGCAGGGCCGACAGGGCTGAATTCTGGTGTTTCCACTTCTTCAATCTCATTCTGATTGGAGGGCTTTGTGTGCTGACCCTTTTCTTGGCAGGCACATTGGGCGATTCTTTATGGGCCTATCTGTGCCACGGCGCCATCGTCACATTCATGTTCTTCCTTCTCGTTCCTGCCTATTGCACCACAGCCCGCAGGTTTCATGATTTCGGGTGGAAGTCACATGCCTGGATTATGTTTGTGCCGTTTCTCAACTTTCTTCTCGTCATCGTGGGATTGATTCCCGGCAATTCCGAAGTGAACGAATATGGTGAGCCACCCACAAAAACACTAAGCCTATGAAAAGGATGGTATTGATATGCTTCACACTATTGGTGGCCATGGTCATGCAGGGGCAATCGCGCCTGCTCGACCTCAGTCTCGACGTGACTTTGCTCGACAATGGCGATGGCTACGTACACGAAGTGCGCACCTACGACGTGAAGCCAAATGAAGGAGTGACCGAAAGCTACATCGTCTTTGAAAACCTTGACAACAAGGGAATTACCATAGGAGACCTCTACGAGGTGGAAGATGGAGATACGACACAATATACTTGGATAGGCGATTGGGACATTCATCAGAAACGCGCAAAGAAACTGTTTCACTACGGAGTCCATACCGTGAGCGACACGCATCGCGAACTTTGCTGGGGTGTGAAGGACGGACTTCACACTTACCATATCACCTACACCATCAACAAACTGATAGAGAGTTTTGAGGAAAGCGACGGCATGGGGCATGTGTTCGTCACCAAGAACATCCGGCCTGAACCTAAGCGTGTGAAGGTGACTTTCCGAAAGGAAGATGCGCCGCTCGATAGCTCGACACACATCTGGGCCTTCGGGTACGAGGGCACTATTCTCCATACCGATGAAGGCGTCGTGGAAGCCACTCCCGAAAGTTTCAGCACAAAGGAACACGTGGCAGTGATGATGGAGTTCCCCAAAGGCATGTTCCATCCCGAGGCCATGGCTGAAGGCACTTTCGAGGATTTCAAGAAAGAGGCATTCAAAGGCAGTTCGTATGAGAAAACAAGCAACGCCCCATTTTTCTGCTTTCTTGGAGGAGTAGGTGCCATGCTGCTCGCCATTTTCCTCTTCTTCGATGGACTGCGAAAGAAATACTACCGATGGCGTCTCTTGGGAGGTGGCAAACTCAGCTGGTTCAGGGAGATTCCATTCAAAGGCGACCTCGTGTTGAGCGATGTCACATTCAGGAGTGTGAACAACCTGGGCAGGGACAGCATGGCCGACAAGGAAACACTGATTGAGTGCTATACACTGCGTTTGCTGCAGCAAGGAAAACTGGAAATCACGCAATGCCAAGAAAAAGACAAAAGTGTGCCCCGACTGAAGGTTGTGCCCCAAAGCTATCGGGAGGATTATTATTCTTCGAACAGGGATGAGGAGAACCAATACCTGCTATGGAGTTTCTACAAGAAGGCAGCCAGAGAAGACCTGGTGGTGGATACCACTGACATATCGGACTTGGCCAATAGCGACCCCACTTATGTGGAAAAGGTATTCAACAAGATTGAGACGGGTTCTCTGGTTGGAAGTGACGACTGGAACCATGAGGAGATGATGAACTTGATGGGACTGAAAAAGTTTCTCGAAGAGTTCACCTTAATCAAGGAACGTGGTATGGTGGAGGTGAATCTGTGGAACGAATACCTGGTCTATGCCTTGCTCTTTGGCATTTCCGAAAAAGTGATGAAGGACTTCAAGGAAACATGCCCGGAGTATTTCAAGATGAGCGACTTTGGCATGCAGATTGAGGAGATAACCGCCGCAGGAGGTGTAGGTGGCTTGGCATCCTTACTGAGCACATACAGCAGGTCCAGCTACAACTCTTACTGCGACGCCTGGTTCCACAATCAGAGAGGAAAGAGCCTTTCGAGCAGCAGTTATTCCAGGAGCGGTGGTGGTGGCCGTTCTTCGAGGGGCGGCGGTAGAAGTTTCAGCGGCAGAGGCCGAGGTGGCGGCGGTTTGCGCTGATTTACGCGCAATAGTTGACGATGACGTTGGCGAGTGCCTTCGCGTCGTTGTCTGAATCAATGTAGTCGGGAAGATAGACCACACCCATTTGGGTGGCTGCCATAAGATTGCGGTCAATCCAGTCGATACGGACACCATTCGACATGGTGAGGGGGATGCCATCCTGTGAGGTGAACTGACAGATGCCGAAGGCTGAGTCGGCGGGCGAAAAGGCTGCCCTGAGATCCATTAATAAGTGCTTTGACATAATCTTGAGTGTTTTTAGTTCGTTTTCGATGCAAAGTTAGACCCAAGGTGTACCAAAATGTGGTACAGAAAGAAATAATCAGATAAAAAGTGCAAAAAAACTTGATAGTCTCGCATGATCTTCATATTTTTGCACGATATGGTTTGTTAACCCTTAACATTCTGACACCATCATTCAATTTCTAACCCACCCATCCCCTATGACACGACTCGTCCGACTCCTCCTGCTCACGCTTGCGATTGCCATCTTTTCCTCCGCGACAATCGACGCCAAGAAACGCAAATCGCGCAAACGCCACCACACCACCACACCCACAGAACAAGTTGTCGCGCCACCGACCGAGACGGCCAACGACTCCACGGTCGCTAAGACATCGAAATGGGTCAACACACGCAACGACAACACCATCGGCGTGATCACAAACGTTTGGAGCGACATCAACCTCCAACACTGTCTCGATGATTTCCACAAGCTGAAGCCGCTGATTGCCGACTCCTTGGAAGCCAAGAAGGATTCCGACGAGAGCGTTCGCTTCTACCAACCGACACTCTACACCCTCGCCCGGATGATGGACTACAGCAAATTCCACGCCAAGGGGTACTCACCACGGTTGACCATCTATTTCTACGCTGCCGCATGTCTGTTCTGCCTGATGCTGATTGTATGGCTTGTAAAGGCATTCATTATCTCACCTCATAAAAAATAAACCGCCATGACATCACAAGAAGAACAACATATCCGCAACGCAGTCAACGCATACGCAAGCACTGACGATACCGAATACTTCCTCAATTATGGCGACGACATCGAGATCACAGCATACACGCCTTACGAAATCGACGAGTGCCGCCTCGAAAGCCAACTCGACAGCCGTAGCGTGGTGGAGCACCAGCAGCCCTACAAGGGGGGAAGCGTCGGTCCCCTCACCGTCACCTTGCCCTCACAGGTGGACCGCTGGGCCGTGGAGGTTAGCTCACTCGTCAGAGGGCGTTTCCAAGATGTCGTGCATTACTACACCGTACCAGGATCTGAACACACCAAGACGTGCTTCCCCTGTCGTGGATCAGGAAAGGTGGACTGCCCTACCTGCGGTGCGCAGGGATTTATCATCTGTCCCTCCTGCCATGGATCAGGCACATGGAAATGTCCGTCGTGCTCTGATGGTAAAGTCGCCAAAACCTGCTCATCGTGCAGCGGAAAAGGTGGGCGTTATGTACAGAAATCAAAACAAGAACAAGTCTCTCGACAGGACTATTCCAGTGGAAAAACCGTCTGGCGATACGAATACGTCACTAAATATTACGACGTTTGGGAGACATGCCAATCATGCAATGGAAGGAGAGAGATATTTTCCACATGTGGACGATGCGAAGGTACGGGAAAAGTCACTTGCATGCGCTGCCACGGACAGAATCGTCGCAATGGACGTACAACCGTCACATGCGAGACCTGCTCAGGCAAAAAGAAACTGATATGCAAAACCTGTGAAGGCAATAAGACGCTACTCGAAAGCATACGCATCATCCAGGAACTGGAGAGACGTTCCAACCACCAAGTCTATGTCCATCTTGACGACTGGGACGAGGTGAAACCTCTGCCCTGGCGAAAGGAATGCCCGTCAGAGGTCCTCTTTGAAGAAACAAAGACAGAGCTACCACACAACCTGTATCCCTCTAACGACACCTACAACGACTGTCTCAACCGATTTCTAAACTCACACGCCAAACTCGAGACACGACATTGCCACATACGCTTCCAGCGCGCTGTCATCACCCGATTCCACTACCATAAAGTGGAATACGACTACGACGGAAAGAGTTACACTGGATACATCCTCGGCGACACCTTCCACCCCGTCAACTCGCCCATCATCGAGTATGCAGACGACCTCATCGAAGACGCCAAGAGCAGCCTCAAGCATGGTTCAGCTGTCAATGCCCGACGCATACTCCAAGAGGCGCAGGCACTCAACGTCAAGGGGAAAAGCAGCACCATCCAAGACCTCCTACTCAAAGTCAACACACACCTCAACGTCATCACACAACTGGGACTGAAGATCATGTTCTGGATCGTGGCGTTGTTCGCCACTCCTTTCGTCTTCCAGTACTACGATGCATTCAACCCCGTCTTGCCCTACGCCAAATTCGTCAACAGCCCCGACTGGTTCTGCTACGACATTCTACCCGTGGCGCAATGCATCTTGTTCCTCCTCTTGCTCAGGTTCTCGAGATTCATCTCATCCGAGGAAGACTATTCCAAACTCGACTACAACCACGCCCTGATGTACGTTGGTCTGGGGGTGGGGAAAATCATGCTCGCCGCCGTGGTGATCTTCATCGTCCTCGCCGTGGTCAATTATCTGGGACTGAGCATCGTCACCTCTATCGCCATGTGGCTGATATGGTGGGTGGTCAAGATCGTCTTCTATATTGTCGCCATTATCATCGCATTGATTTCCAAATTGTTCTGAACCAACAAATAAGATTTTGCAAAATGCCCCTTAAACCATTCTTCGTTGTCTGACTCGATGTAGTCGGGGAGATAGACCACACCCATTTGCGTGGCTGCCATAAGATTACGGTCAATCCAGTCGACACGGACACCATTCGACATGGTGAGGGGGATGCCATCTTGTGAGGTGAACTGACAGATGCCGAAGGCTGAGTCGGCGGGCGAAAAGGCT
>JAFXVU010000230.1 GCA_017534705.1 Bacteroidaceae bacterium | reverse complement strand
TTACACCTGAGAAAATCATCATGTTTTCGGTTTTCTCCACTATATCTTTTCTCACTTTGATAGGAATGCTGGCATTGGTATACCGATTTGTGGAAGTGAGGATTGCAGATGAAAACCTTGGCAAGCAAACCCTTAAAAGCATCTACAACCGAAGGTTCTTCGCATTGGCTCTTAAGTCCTTGTGCTATGTCATCATCACTGCGGTGTTGGTATGCATCGCCGTAGGACTCCTTGTTTTGTATTCTTTGATTGGTTCAAAAGAGATGGACTTAGACAAGACAACTTTGAAGATTGTCGGCCTGGTACTGATTCTCCTTGTTTTCCTCATCTTCGCCATCGCTTATCGCAACGTGTTGCCCACAGTGATGCTCCAGAAAGGCAGCTATGTACGTCCCTACCTCGACGGCCTCAAACGAGGGTTCAGGAAATGGGGCAAGATGATGCAGATATCTGTGCTGGTCTTCCTTCTTGTGGGAGTGGTGTCGTTTTTGTTGTCCGCACCAGCCATTGTGTTCACTTTCGTTCAAAGCTCTGCTTTGGCCAGCCAGCTGAATGGCGACGCTGTGAACCTTCCCGACCATTTCGAAACTTGGATGTTCATCATACTGCTGGTCACCGAGTTCGTGACTTTCTTTATCTCGATGGTCTATTTCTCCCCTCTCAGTTTCACATACGCTTCCATCATGACAGAAGAGGAAGAGGCTGAAGGAGCCATACCTATGGTATAGGAAATCCTTCTGAATTTCCTGATTATATTTTTATTGATGACTCCATAAAAGCAAATTGGCTCACGCAAAGTGAGCCAATCTGCTGATATATTTTCCAATAATATCGAACTCGATGTTGACCACCGTTCCGGGTTCGATGCTATGGAAGTTGGTAAACTCGTAGGTATATGGGATAATGTTGACTTGGAAGGAATCGTCAGTGGGATTGCAGACGGTAAGACTGACCCCGTTGACTGTGACAGAACCTTTATCAACCGTGAAATAACCCCGTCGAGCCATTTCCTTGTTTAAGGGATATTTGAATGTGAAGGTGTAGCTTCCCTGCTGGTCCTCCTTGGCTGTGCAGACAGCTGTTTGGTCAACATGTCCCTGAACAATGTGTCCGTCGAGACGTCCGTTCATCATCATGCTCCGCTCCACATTGACATGGTCGCCCACTTTGAGAAGACCCAGATTGGAACGGTCGAGCGTTTCCTTCATAGCAGTGACGGTGTATGTCCCGTTCTCAATTTTCACCACAGTGAGGCACACACCGTTGTGTGCCACACTTTGGTCGATTTTCAATTCATCAACAAAAGAACACTTAAGATGGAAGTCGATGTTCTCCTGATACTTGTCGATGGCCACAACAGTGGCGAACTCTTCTATAATGCCTGAAAACATGGTCTCTGCTTTTAAATATTACTGAATTTCGGAAGTTATAAAATGGAGTTAAATAGGGAGTTAAGCCAGCCGTGCTGGCTGGAAGTTAAGCTCTTTCGTGCAAGACGATACTACGGCAATTCAATGCTATTGTCCTGTGCATAGCACATAACTCCCAAGAGCGAAGCGAGTTTACTTCCATTTTTACTTCCATTTTACTTGCGAAAGTTGAAAAGATTACTCTTCGGGGATGTTCTTGAGTATGTCGATAAGATGATCCCAAACCATTTGTACGGTAGGGATGAGCAATTTCTCGTCTGGAGAATGGACACCACGGAGAGTAGGACCAAACGACACCATGTCGAGACCTGGGTATTTCTCACTGAAGAGTCCACATTCGAGGCCTGCATGAATAGCCTTGACCTTGGGCTCCTTGCCGAAGAGACTCTTGTAGGAATTGACAGCGATTTTCAGCAGTTCGGAGTCTGGATTGGGTTTCCATCCGGGATAACCGTCGTTGGAGACGACTTCTGCTCCGGCAAGTCTGAATACGGCCTGTATGGTGTTGGCCATGTTATCGCGTGCACTTCCAATGGAACTGCGTTGGCTGGTTAATACCACAATCTCATTGTCACGCATCTTGATGCTGGCGAGATTGGAACTGGTCTCCACCAACCCTTCGATGTCTTGGCTCATGGCAAGGACTCCGTTGTGAGCGGCTTGAAGGGCAAAGACGAGGTTGCATGCTGTCTGCTTGTCGATGGCTTGAGTCTGCGGTGTCGTACTTGTCACATTGATGGCGAGGTTCTTCTCGGTCACAGAGAATTCCGTCTCCACATCTGCAGCGAAGATATTCAAATCCACTTTCACCGTTTCCTTGCAGTCTGTGGACACAGAGATGATGGCTGAAGCCTCGCGTGGAATGGCGTTGTGTAGGTTTCCACCTTGGATTTCAGAAACAAACACATCCATCTTCTGCATTTCCAGATAGAGGAAACGAGCCAGCAGTTTGTTGGCATTGGCTCTGTTTTTATTGATGTCATCGCCCGAGTGTCCACCCTGAAGGCCGGTAACGGATACTTTCATAGAGAAATAGCCCTGAGGAACATCCACTTTGGAGTAATGGAACGTGGCAGTGGTGTTGACACCTCCTGCACAGCCCACGAAAATCTCTCCTTCGTCCTCGCTGTCGAGGTTGATGAGATACTTGCCGGTCATGAAGCCGGGCTTCATCTCGAAGGCACCGGTCAGTCCGGTTTCCTCATCGCGGGTGAACAGGCACTCAATAGGACCGTGCTCCACGTCGTCTGCATCGAGTATGGCGAGCGCCAATGCATCTCCTATGCCGCAGTCTGCACCAAGTGTGGTGCCTTTGGCCTTCATCCATTCTCCGTCGACATAGGTCTGGATAGCGTCGTGATAGAAATCAAAATCCACATCCCCATTCTTCTCGCAGACCATATCCATGTGGCCTTGCATCACCACCTTAGCACGTTTCTCCATGCCTGGTGTGGCTTCCTTGGAAATAATCACATTTCCACACTCATCTGTCTTGAAAGGAAGATTGCGCTCAGCAGCGAACTGCCGCAAGAACTCAATCATTTTCTCCTCATGTTTGGAAGGACGAGGAACCGCATTGATTTGTTTGAAGATGTCAAACACCTTCTTGGGTTGTAATTCACTCATATTATCAATGTTTTAATAAATAATTAAGTCAATAAAGACGCATATCATGCGTAAACCTATTAAATAAGGTTAATTCATCATCTTAATTGGCACGGGAGACCGATAATTCAAGATGAAAGCACTAAATTTGCATTCTGTAAGCGTTGGGAACCAACAGTGATGCTTCAGTTGGCCTCTTCAACGAATAGACAAAATTATAAAAGTATGTTGAAACTTGTCATAGTTTGTGTGTTAATAATTGCAATCTGTGTGATTTTTCTCTGCACAAACATCATTTTCCGGAAGAACGGCCGATTTCCCAACACACATGTTTCGGGCAACAAGGCCATGCGCGAACGCGGCATCCGTTGTGTCCAAAGCCAAGACCTGGAGATGAGGATTGACAACCCACATGCCGTGAAAGAGAGAAAAGAACGAGAACAGACAAAACAATAACAACAATAACAATCAAAAAAATGAATTTCAAGACTACAATGAGAAACTGCCTGCTCGCATTGGCATCCGTATGCCTGCTGAGCGCTTGCAACGGCAATCAAAAAGAGAAAGAGCCCGAGGCCAAAACCACTGAAGAGGCAAAAACACAAACAGGTCTGAAGATAGCCTTCGTACAGCTCGACACCCTGACCAACCAATATCAGTACTTCATCGACCTTAACGATGCCTTCAGCAAGAAACAGGCTAACGCCGAAAGCACCATCAACCAGAAACGCAACAACTTCGCCAACCAGGTTCAGGAGTTCCAACGCAAAGCCAGCTCCAACCAATATACACAGGAGCAGTTCAACAACGAGCAGGCTCGTCTGGCAAAACTTGAGCAAGACGTTCAAGAACTGACAGGCCGTCTGTCAGCCAGTCTCCAAGAGGAGCAGGCAAAGGAACTGCAGAACATCACCGACACCATACAGCACTTCATGAGCAGCTATGCCAAGGAGAAGGGCTACGACTACATTCTCTGCAAGAGCAGCGGCATCGACCAAGTGCTTTACGCAGCTCCTGCCTACGACGTGACCGACGAGATTGTGAAGGCGCTCAACAAGCGTTACGAAAACGACAAGAAAAAAGCTCCTGCTAAAGACAAAAAATAAATCAACTTCCACCCATAAAAAGCCGCAACGACATTGCGGCTTTTTTCGTGCAATCTGCTCATCATCACCTTTTCTATATGCTTAAAGTCAAGCCTTATTATTCTCCTTTTTTTTCTTGCACATCTCCTTCCAATGTGCTATCTTTGCTATCGGAAGCGGGTTGTTGAGATACATGTGTCCCATTCTCAACCCCGAAGATGCTTTGGTGTAAAATGGTAGCATCTTGCTCGCTTCTTTTTTATCGCCCTTTTTCCTATTCTCGGCCGTATCGCGGTTAAGTTTCTTCTTTCCGCCTTCCTCAGCCTTTACATCTGTGCCCTCAGCCTTAGGTGCTTCCTCGTTTCCACGTTTATCCGTTTCCTCGTTTACCCGATTATCCGTTTCCTCGTTTGTACGAGCCTCAGCCATTTCCATCAAGTTCCAAAAGAATTTTCTATCGTTTTCTTGATATTACCGATTTCTTTTTATACTTTTGCATGAGCAGAGGCGTTAAGGACGTTAAGCTCGGGGGCTTCTTTGAGCATCTGAGCATCTGCTGTTTTTTCTTAAATCCTCTTTTTCTTGTATGGAATGAATTAAATCCATAACTTTGTAACTGACAACAGGTGCTGATGTTGGAGCTAAGGCGTTATCGCCCCGTACCGCATATGAGGCGCCTGTTTTTTCTTGTTTTGCGTGGAGGTCGTATAGTTGGAAATCTTCAAAAATACAGCCATGGTTCTCATATTGCTTAACGACAAGTAGAAAGCTCCCGCTAAAGACAAAAAATAAATTAGGTTCCACCCATAAAAAGCCGCAACGACATTGCGGCTTTTTTTGTGCTATCTGCTCATCATCACCTTTTCTATATGCTTAAAGTCAAGCATTCCCAAGCACATCGGTAGCGTAAAGATTGGTAGATGGATTGTCAGCATCCTGAATTCTCCCCAATTTGTTTGGATGTTTCCTAGCAATGTGCTATCTTTGCTATTGAAAATATCGGACATTATGCTCCGATATAAGGGCAGACCTGTACGAGGCTTTTTGAGAGCAGTACTTTGAAGGGTCTGCTCATTTTTTTATCATCTCCTGTTATCAACTCATGGATATACAAACGATGAGTGTTTTGGTCTTCCCTTGTTCTACAGAACACATATTCAGATTGCATCTTTTTCACCAAGAGACTGCGTATTTTATTTCTGACTGCCAACACCTATTTCGCCTATCTTGATAGATTTCTTTATCCAGTCTATGATTCCCATACATCTTACGTCAACAAAGCCGTGAACGGGGTGTCTATATCTGTAATTTATGCGACCGGTATGTTATTTCATTAATATATTTTGATTTCTCGACATCTTTTAGTAATTTTGCAGTGGGATAGGCCGTTGGTTTACCTTCTGGCGTGTCCCCACCATTCGAAGTGCTCGGCTCCATGTCGAGCACTTCGATTTTTTACTTTATCATGCCTTTTTCAGTTAAGTTCAACATACCTTTGCATGCGATTCGGAAGGAAAGAGGTGTAACCTAATCGGTCATGTCGGCGCGAAAAGGTAACCCTTTCAGTGATAAGAGCTATTCCTGACAACCGAATCAGTTCAACTGACAACCGATACAGATATAAGGAACAAAAGGTGTAAACTCAATTAGTAAGATAGTAATTATTGTAATAACCTTTTAAGTTTAACTATCCAAAAAGTGACAACCTTTTTCAGTGAAGGTCAATGGTCAATGTTATATAATGTCATATCCATAAAACATTTTTGCATATAACATTGCATAGAAATACAGGAAACCGTCCAAAAAACCACCCTCAGATATGCATATCAATACAGATTCTGCATATTCGCCCTCATTTTAACATTTAACATGAAACATTTGACACCACCACTTTTTCCTCTTCTTGACCTACGAACAATAGCAACTACCAGCTAAAACCTAATCCCAATTCTGTTGTGCACCGTTGTTCCGTCGCGTCCGCGGCGGCTCCTTTCTATCCCGCATGGATATTGTTGTTTATAGTTGTGCTAAGTTGTTTCCAATTTAACCATCCGCATGGCCAGAATGCCAGGCATTCCCTTCTCCTTTACTCCTCATCTCCTCAGAATAAAAACTGCACTCCCCCGGACACATGGCTCTATCGACTCCCCGCCCATCTAAGTGAATGGCCACGGCTCTATCGACTCCCCGCCCCTTTTAGGGGAGGGGTGGCCTCCGGCCGGGGTGGGGTAAAGCTAAAAACTAAAAGCTAAAAACTAATTATGTCCAGTTGTTTCCAAAACAAGTCAAAGACTCTGAAGTTTCTTTATTTCTTTGTTTGGTAAAACACAAAAAAAATTGTTACTTTGCAAACAGAGAACTAACTAACAAAAAAGTTCAATTCATGAAAAGACGTTTACTTCCTTTACTTACTTTACTGGCATTGTTCAGTATTCATGCTTCAGCGGAGACAGATGTCTCTGCCCTATTCCTCAACAACTGGGGATTCGACAGCGACTTCAACTACACCAAATCGGAGAGCGGAAACGTGGCACAAGAAATCCTTCAAGTGCCTGGGTGGGAGATGGACATTTCCATTGACTACACCATCACCGGTGTTTATGAGTTCGGCACGAAGAAGACCTTCAACACCTATGGTGTGGTTCCTTCGGAAGGTTACGACGGCAGTGCCGGTTGTCTGGCCCTAAGTACTGGTTGGAACCAAAGTCTGATGTATTATCAAGTGGTGACCCTTCCGGCTGGCACCTACACCATCAAGTCCGCATGGTACAACGGCAGCAACCAAACCGCCGGAAGCAGTCTGGTGGGATGGATTCCTGTCTTCGGCGAGGACGTGATGTCTACCATCACAAGCTTCCCCATCGGACAATGGACGACTGACGAACAGACCTTCACGCTGACAAGAGAAAGCGACGGACTGATTCAACTGGGCTACAAAGCCGGAAGCAACAGCAGTTCAAGCAACTCCGCAAAAGTGGTGTTGGACTATGTGAAACTCTTCATGGAAGACGATGCTGCCGCATTGGATTTGGCCAAACAGAGACTTTCTGATGTCATCAAAGAAGCGACCGCTCTTTATGGAGATGGAAGCGGAGCGGAAGCTGGAACACTGCTAACCGCCATCAACGGTTCACAAAACATTCTCCAATCATCAACGGCAGCTTTTGACGACATGATTACAGCCAAAATGGTCTTGGAAGCGGCTATGCAGGCATACAAAGAAGCCAATGTCTCAATTGAAAACCCACTCGACTGGACCCACCTCATCACCAATCCGAGCTTTGAAGACACCTCCAACGGATGGACGAACGAGAACATGTCTGCACAGGTCAACAACAGTTTCAAGAAGAAAGACGGCACATACTACATGGAGAAATGGCGCTCGTCGGCTGGCATTGGCGACGCTTTGCTAAGCCAGAATCTTGTCGATCTCCCCTTCGGCATCTACATCCTGAAAGCCGCCGCTCAAAACACCCTGTCAAACTCTAACCAAGCGCAGACTGGAGCGGTGATTTTCGCAGGCGACACTGAGGTGGTGGTGAGCGCAGCCGACGACTACTCACTTCAGTTCACCAACATCGATGGCACCACCACAATAGGTTTCCGCGCTGTGAACGCCAGCGGAAACTGGTTGGCTACCGACAACTTCCGCCTATACTACTGCGGTGGAGACTTGAACGACTACAAGGCTGAACTTCAGCGCCGCATCGAATCAGCAGAGGAGATGCTCCAAGCCGTCAGAAACAGCAATGTGGCCAACGCCATGCAGACGGCCATCGAAAACGCCAAAACCGAACTGTCCAAGGAAACAGCTGACGGTTATCCTACGGTAGCCAAAGCGCTTTCAAACGCCATTGCTATAGCCAAGGAAAGCAATGACGCATACACGGCGTTAGACGCGGCATTAGCCATTGCCGAGACGGCCTACGACGCCACAAAGAACGAAGCCGAAGCATTCAAGAGCGTCATCGACAACGCCAAAGCCATCGCACAAAGCACCGAAAGCAGTAACAACGACCTCGCTGACGCGGTAAAAGCACTGACCGACGCACAAATGGCTTTCAACATCGCCAATGCCACTGGCAAAGAACCTGTGGTGAAGACACTCGCTGTAATTCAAGGCGCAACCCGGCTTTTCGTCCGTCTGAACTGCACAACCAGCGGTCTGAAAGAACTGGGATTCTGCTGGAGCACAGAACCTGAACCCACCATCTACGACCATAGAACCACTACCTACTACAGCAACAACGGCAACATCTACTACGCCGACACTGACGTGAACGACGCCACAGTCTATTACGTGCGTGCTTACGCCATCTCAAGCGGTTATGCTGTAGGTTACGGCGATGTGATGAAAGTGGCTACCCTGCCCAAGGGTACCATCAGATGGAGTTACGACAACGGTGCAGACGCTGCCGCTAACGCACGTATCAACGCCGCAGTGAAAGGGGCTGTCGATATCTGGAATTCCGTGACAAGCATCGACGGTTTCAGCACCAGCGTTCATTACGGTTCCGGAACTCCTACTGCCGACTGCAGTTATGGAGGATGGATGCGCATTGGACCTAACGCCTCCTATCAGGCTATAGGAACGGTGATGCACGAAATGGCTCACGGAATCGGTGTGGGTACCCACAACAACTGGTCCAACAGCAGCACCTACCGAGAAAACACAAGCCGTGGTTATTGGAACGGAGCACGAGTGGACCGTGTGCTGCAATTCCTGGAAAACAGTAGCACCGCACGTCTAACAGGTGACAACACACACATGTGGCCATACGGCATTAACGGGGCGCAAGAGGACAACCACACAATGATTCTCTACTATGCCAACGGACTTATCGTGGAAGCACTTGGCGAAGACAACCTGCCACCTACCGACGGTGCTTTCGCCACTCCAGCCTACACCTTCGTACAAGACGATGACACAAAATACTACATCAAGAATGAGGGTGACAACCGTGGACTGAAGACATCTTATCTGTGGATGAATAACGCCAACCGCTTGCGTTGGATGGAAACGACAAGTGAGGACGCCATGAGCAACGACTCCTGTGCTTGGTACATACATTACAACCCCGTCACCTGCTACTACACATTCACCAATGCAGGAACTGGTCGCACCATCACCTACTCCAACAACCTTTCCACCTCTGACAACCCGAATGCAACCGCTGCCAGATTCCAACTGCTACCTGCACGCGCTACAGTCAAGACTGGCAAATACACTTTCGCCGCTCAATCATACTGGATTGTCTCGCCAACGAGCAGGAACGCACTCTGTGGCAACGCGGCTGGTTCGGTAGGCACAGTGGCATTCAACCATGCCAACTCCTCTAACACCCAACGCTGGCTCATCATGACTGCTGACGAGGTGAAGGCTTTCGGTGAGGCCATTGGCGACGAGGCGGTATCGGTGAAGACACCTTTAGCTAACGATGAAGCCTGTCTCAACGTCCTTGGCGGAAAAGGAAACATCACAGTGAGTGCCAACGGGAAGGGACAGAAACTGAATGTCCTATCTCTTGACGGCAGGTTGATTGAGACCATCTATGTGCAGTCGAACAGCAGCGCTGAAATCAATCTACCCAGTGGTGTCTATATCATAGGGAATCAAAAAGTAGTGGTGAGATAATTGAGTCACATACAAAATGAGCATGAAGCCCCGGTAGAGAAAACTCTCGGGGCTTCATTGCGTACGGATTGCGGGAATCACTCAGTTTTTGAACAACAAGCCCTTCATCTACTACTTGGTATTTCCTATTCTATTTCTACCCGAAAGATGAACCAACTGCAACAACACCGTCCATCCTGCGACTGCATAAAGTGACTGCGCAAAAATACAAAAAAGCGACAAAAAGGGGGCAAATCCACGACAAAAACAGAATTATACCTCAAAAAGGCTTATAATTGGAAATAATGTTGTAACTTTGGCAATTATATAAAAAGAAACCAATCATCCATAGGTAAAAACAATAATGGAAGAAGTCGAATTAGACAACATATTATACTACATAGACGAAGACAACCGAACAGCCATAGTCTATCGCATGATTGACCGCGAATACGAAGGCAATGTGGAGATTCCTCAATGCATTTGGGATGACGGTCACATGTATGAGGTAAGAGAGATTGCCGACTTTGCATTCGATGGTTGCGAAGGATTGGAATCAATTATTATTCCCGATGGAGTACACCGCATTGGCGACTCATCCTTCTGCGGTTGTTCCGAACTGAAAGAGATAGATATACCTCCCAGTGTGCGTGAAATAGGCAAACGGGCTTTCGAGGACTGCGGCAGCCTGACCTCTATCAATGTAGACCGCAACAACAAGTATTTCTGTGACATCGATGGTGTGCTTTTCAACAAGACCCAAGACACCCTCATCGATTTTCCTTACGCACGTGGCGGCGATTATGATGTACCCGACGGTGTGTTGAGGATTGGTGACAACGCATTCGCAGGGTGTGAAGACCTGAATCATGTCTACATCTCTGAAAGCGTGGTGGAGATAGGCGACCATGCCTTCAGCCACAACCTGAGTCTACGTCGGGTGAAAATGCCCGACAGCATGCTCTATATCCAAGACAATGCTTTCGACGACTGTCAGAAATTGCGGAGCATCGAAACCTACCGCTCAAGTCTTTCCTCCGATGACGACAGCATTCCGAGAGAGATAGGCGCTTCTGCCTTCCGATTCTGCTCTTCTCTTGAGCGTCTTGACATTCCAAAAAACATAGAATATGTTGGCGATTTCGCTTTCTCCGATTGCACCGACTTGGAGGAGATTGTACTTCCCGCCACAGTCTCTGAGATTGGAGAATGCGCTTTCAACAACTGCAGCCGATTACGGACCGCAGTGATTCCCAAGATAGTTGAGAACGACCTTTTGATGTTCAGTGGTTGCACCAGACTCAAACACATCAAGAGAATATAGTTTCTTGTCATGTTGTCCATGATGGGCATAGTATTCATCTTCAGTACCTCCCTTTCCGAGTGATGTATTTCCATTGGAGGAAAGGAGGCCTAAATAAAGCAAGAATATGGAGACAAACAACAAAGAACAGATATTAGTGAGAATCACAGGCCAGGACCGCCCAGGTCTGACCGCTTCGATAATGGGCATACTTGCCAAATACGATGTGGAGATTCTCGACATCGGCCAAGCCGACATCCACAGCACTCTTTCGCTGGGTATCCTCATCAGGGTCCTAGAGGACCACTCAGGTCAGGTGATGAAAGAACTGCTCTTTAAGACAACAGAACTAGGTGTGAACATTGGCTTCTCCCCTGTCACCGACGATGAATACGAGGCTTGGGTGGAACGACAAGGAAAAAACAGATACATCCTGACGATTCTAGGACGTAAACTCTCGGCTAGCAAGATAGAAGCTGCAACTAAAGTCATCACGAACCAGGGACTGAACATCGACTCCATCCTCCGTTTGACTGGCCGTACCTCTATCAAGAATCCTCAAAAACATGTCCGTGCCTGCATCCAGTTTTCTTTGCGTGGCACACCAAAAGACCGCAAGGAACTGCAAGCCAGCCTGATGAAACTGTCATCAGAGATGGAGATGGACTTCTCATTCCAATTGGACAACATGTACCGCAGAATGCGTCGTCTGATTTGCTTCGATATGGACTCGACGCTGATTCAGACTGAGGTGATTGACGAGTTGGCCATGCGAGCTGGCGTGGGCGACAAAGTGAAAGCCATCACGGAACGCGCTATGAGAGGAGAGATTGACTTCAAAGAGAGTTTCACCGAGCGTGTATCACTTCTCAAAGGATTGGATGTCAGCGTGATGAAAGAGATAGCAGAGAACCTTCCCATCACAGAGGGAGTTGACCGCTTGATGTACGTGCTGAAACGTTACGGCTACAAGATCGCCATTCTGTCGGGTGGTTTTACCTATTTCGGTGAGTACCTTCAGCAACGCTACGGTATCGACTATGTATACGCCAATGAACTGGAAATAGACGAGAACGGAAAACTCACCGGCCATTATGTGGGTGAGATTGTCGACGGACGCAGGAAAGCAGAGTTACTGAAACTAATCGCCCAGGTGGAGAAGGTGGACATCGCCCAAACCATCGCCGTGGGTGACGGAGCCAACGACTTGCCCATGCTGTCGGAAGCAGGACTCGGCATTGCCTTCCACGCCAAACCCAGAGTGGTGGCCAACGCACAGCAATCCATCAACACCATCGGCCTCGACGGTGTACTCTACTTCTTGGGATTCAAGGACTCCTACCTTGATGAGAAAGGGCGCAACTAAATTCTACAATCAACTACCATAGGGACGTGATTGTCGCATCTCCAAGATTTCGGCAACACACATCCGTACCCAAACATTAAAAATCTATTTGTAACGTAAAGCATGCCAATCAAAGTACAAGATAAACTACCGGCGATAGAACAGTTGAAGAAAGAGAATATCTTCGTCATGAACGACAGCCGTGCCCAAAGCCAGGATATCCGTCCGTTGCGTATCGCCATCCTCAACCTGATGCCTATCAAAGTGACAACAGAGAACGACTTTGTACGCCTGTTGTCGAACACTCCTTTGCAGTTGGAGATAGAATTCATGAAACTCCGAAGCCACATCTCCAAGAACACATCCGCTGAACACATGGAGATGTTCTACCGCTACTTCGACGAGATGCGCCACGACAAATACGACGGTCTGATTGTCACTGGTGCCCCATTGGAACAGATTGACTACGAGCAAGTAACTTATTGGAAAGAGTTGAGTGAGGTCTTCGATTGGTCGCGCAAGAACGTGACCTCCACCATGTTCATCTGCTGGGCAGCACAAGCCGCTCTCTACCACTTCTATGGCGTTCCCAAATACTCCACCCACAACAAGGTGTTCGGCATTTTCGAGCATCATGCCTTAGAACCTCAACTCCCCATCTTCCGCGGTTTCGATGACGTGTATTATGTGCCCCATAGCCGACATTCGGAAGTGCGACGCGAGGACATTGAAAAAGTGCCGGAACTGCGCATTATCTCCGAAAGCGAGGACGCAGGCGTGCACATGGTAATTGAACGCAATGGACGTGAGTTTTACTGCACTGGACATGCCGAATATTCCCCATATACACTTGACGGCGAATACAAACGCGACCTGGCAAAACGCCTCCCCATCAAGATGCCTAAGAACTACTACAAGGACGACAATCCGCGCAAGGGACCGTTGGTACGCTGGCGTGGACATGCCAACCTACTGTTCTCCAACTGGCTCAACTATTATGTCTATCAAGAGACACCATACGACATCAATACCATTGAGTAATTGAGTAAACGCCCCAAAAGGCTGAAAGCAAGATGAGAAGAATAGAATTGCTATCGCCCGCCAAGGATCTGGAATGCGGCATCGAGGCTATACGCCACGGTGCCGACGCAGTCTATATAGGTGCCCCTCGCTATGGGGCGAGATCGGCTGCCGGCAACAGCGTTGACGACATTGCACAATTGGTGGAATACGCACATTTCTATAAAGCCCGTGTCTATGTCACTGTCAACACCATCCTCCATGATGAGGAACTCGATGACGTGAGGCAATTAATCAACGACTTGTACGCCATCCATGTGGATGCCTTGATTGTGCAGGATATGGGCATCTTAAGTTTGGACCTCCCTCCCATTTCCCTTCATGCCAGCACCCAGATGGACAACCGCTCGAGCGAGAAAGTGGGATTTCTCAGCAGTGTGGGCTTTGACCAAGTAGTCCTTGCCCGCGAGTTGTCCTTGAACGAAATACGACGAATTCACAACCAGCATCCTGACGTGGCTCTTGAGGTGTTTGTTCATGGCGCTTTGTGCGTCAGTTACAGCGGTCAATGCTATATGAGCGAGGCCTGTTTCAACCGTAGTGCCAACCGGGGTGAATGTTCACAAGTCTGCAGGATGGAATTCGACCTTGAGGATGACTTTGGCACCAAGATTGTACGTGGCAAGCATCTGCTTTCACTCAAAGACATGAACCAGTTGGACGCTCTGGAAGACTTGCTGGACGCTGGTGTCACTTCCTTTAAGATTGAAGGCAGACTGAAAGATGTGGACTACGTGAAAAACGTTACAGCAGCCTACAGCCAACGTCTTAACGAGATTGTATCAAAGCATCGTGATACTTATGAGCGTACATCCATCGGTCATGTGGAATTAACTTTCACGCCTGATGTGCGCAAAAGTTTCAATCGCGGTTTCACCCATTACTTTCTCTATGGACGCAATGCCGACATCTTCAGTTTCGACACCCCCAAAGCAATGGGCGAACCTGTAGGAAGAGTGAAAGAGGTGTTCACCAACTGCTTCACAACTACTGACGGACCGGAACTGCACAATGGTGACGGACTTTGCTTCATCGACTCCAACGGCCGTCTTCAAGGATTTCGTCTCAACAAGTCGGACAATGGTCGGCATTATCCCTTGGAGATGCCCCGTAGCATGATGCGTGGGCTTGAACTTTACCGCAACTTCGACCAGCAATTCGACAAATTACTCCATACCACATCAGCCACCCGCAGCATATTGGTGGATATCAGCATCACCGACACTGACGACGGTTTTCGCCTGACAATGACTGATGAAGACGGCATCACAACCAGCCTGGACCACACAATGGAAAAAGAACTGGCTCACACCCACCAGTCCGATAATATACGCTTGCAGCTGTCGAAACTGGGCGGTACGGGATTCGCAGTCAGGAAAGTGGAGAACCACCTGAGCAAGAACTGGTTCATCCCCAGTTCTATCCTAAGCGACTGCCGCAGGACACTCGTTTCGCAATTGACGGCCTCGCGAATGGAGTACTACCCACTTCTCCATCACGACCACAAGAGTGAGCTTACACAGCTTTCATCACGTTTCAGCAAAGAATCACATTTAGGGTACACTTACAACGTGATAAACGAAAAGGCTGAGGACTTCTACCACCGTCATGGCGCCACCCATGTGGACAAGGCATTCGAACTCAACCATCATCAGAAAGCGGCTTTGATGACTTGCAAACACTGCATCCGCTACAGCCTGGGGTGGTGTCCTACCATCCACCACAAGTCTTCTCCCTACCCCCAGCCCTTGCATCTCCGACTTGCCAACGGCATGAGTTTCCAGTTGGACTTCAATTGCAACAAATGCCAGATGACCATCTATTCTGAAGACCGGAAAACTATAGCACCCAACAAGAAATTACCCAAAAGCCGTAGATAACCCACCTGCCAAGAAGATGAAAAAGAGTATCGCCCGTCATTTCATGCTGTCGCTCATGCTGTTGCTGGTCGTCATCTCATCGTGCACCCAGCCCAGCAGACCAATGGCATCAACTCCGCTCAACGACACCGACACCATCATCGCCAAGGTGATGAGCGATTCTGGAGAGGCTGTCATATCGCGTTTGACTCCCAAGCAGATTGACTCGCTGAATTTCCGCATCATCCACCACTACAGCGAGAATTTCAACTTCCTGGTAAAAGCCGACTCTTTGATGCTCGTCCCTATGCTGGAGGACTTGGAGATTGACACCCAGTACATCTACCATGACGAAGTGATTGTGGTGGCCAACCACACCATAGTCCATAGCGACTCCATTGACAGCGTCTGGGTAAAAGTGGCCAGCGACCGATTAGCTCTTGGATGGATCAGGGAGAAAGACCTGCTAAAGGGTGTGGTACCCGACGACCTCATCTCCATCATGATAGATACCTTGAGCAACAGCCGCGTGATTTGGATGATTGGTCTGCTGGGACTTGGAGTGGTTGCTTTTCTGATTCAGAAGGGCAGACGCCGCAAGTTGCTCCTGCTTCAACACGACCAAATGGATAGTATCTATCCTGTTCTGTTTCTGATTCTGATATCATTGATGGCCACTGTCTATGCCACCATACAGAACTATATGCCATGGTACTGGCAGGAGTTCTACTACCATCCATCACTCAATCCTTCAGTACTACCCTTTAACCTTGCAGTACTTGTGACCATCGTATGGGCGGTCTTAGCCGTTTTCCTCGCCACCATTGATGACATCCACCACTGCTTCAGCATAGCCGACAGTATTTACTGTATCCTAGAACTGCTGGCTTTCGGAATGTTGGTTTATCTGGTTTTCAGTTGGACCACACTCATCTTCATCGGATACATCTTGCTCCCCTTCTTTATCTTCGGCTGTATCTACTACTATGTGAAGCGAATTCGTCGGCGCTACAAGTGCGGAAAATGTGGAAAACGAATCCACAGCAAAGGCAAATGCCCTTACTGTGGATCCGAGAACAAGTGATTACAACTTGAAGTGACGGTAAAACCGACACCTACGAAGAGAGCGAACTCACCTTCAAAGGTCTAAGTTCGCGTTATCCCTTGATGACATGCGTGGCAACCGCCCTGTTGTATTCCATCGAGGCGGTGTTTTCCAACACATTGGCCTTTGCCGAGATATTATCCACGAAACTAACAATTTGAGCCTCCTGTGTACAAGGCACTACAGGTGCTCCAAATTCAAGTTGCCCGTGGTGTGCAAGCACACAATGGACAATACGCTCTATCTCCTTGCCATCCACATTATTCTCTTTGAGTAAGTTGTTGAGCCTGTAAGCGGAGATATAGACGTGTCCGAGGAGGTACATATGCTCTGTTGTGTTGATTGTGCCATCTCCAGTCATCGCGTATTCAGCGATTTTTCCCCAGTCATGGAATAAGATGGCTAACACGCACCGTTCGATTTTTATCGGGTAAGGCATGACGGGATACATACCAAGGAGCAAATGGAGCATCTCGTATGTATGGTTGGCCAGTCCTCCCTTGAAGGCATGATGAACATTGGCCGCAGCTGGCACCGTCTTGTACTTCTCATAAAGCTCGTCCCTCTGGCCTTGGATGATGCTTATCAGTTTCTCGTCACTGCAGAAAGCGACAAGCTTGTCAAGGCAATCGTCCCATAGTTCCTTTTTCACCACATGGGGTAACAAGACGTAAAGAGGGTCGTCTTCAGGCGCATCGCCCAGCAGTCTCATATCCTGACCAGCCGCGGACTTATTGTTGCCGTTCTCGCGTATGGCATAAAACGAGACCTTCTGTCCTACTTTCGGCCCTGAGGTTTCTGGTACATCCCATACGGCAAGTTCAAATTTGTCAGTCGAAGATGCGGCTATTTGGAGTTTGCAGAATGGCGCCCCTTTGGTTGTTGTGCCATTCGTCCTTGTCAAAACGATATATTCCTTCATTGAGTGATTATTCGATACAGAGTTTACATTAAAGATGAGGTGCGGCATGAAAGCCACACCTCCTACATTATTTCACATTGAGATGCACCTCCATGGTTGCCCTGTAGGTCTTGTCGTCCTTGGTGTATTCGAAAGCGTGCCGAATGGTGTAGGTCTTACCAGAGGAAAGACGTCCTGGATACTGTCCTACATAGCAGCCATAACTGTCGGGATACCACTCTGCGAAGACGTTAGCCGACCCTCCATAGTCGCACACATTTCCTGAAGATGTGAACCAATGACCATATTTACGGTCGGAAGAGGTGGAATTGATATCGGAACTGGTTGTGGTAAGAGGCGTGAAAACATACCTGCCATTGGTATTGAACGCTCCGAATCTCGGGTTGGCAGAAGCCTGAGCCTTAACGGTCTTGAGTTGTTGAGTCGTCAGACCAAGCGCCTCACTGATGGCATCGGTGTCGTACTGCACCCTAACAGAGGAATAACTGCTGGCATCACGGGCAATGCTGGCATCTATGACAACTGTGGTGTCGTGGCGCTGGTAATCCTCTGGGAAGTCAGCCTCAGTGAAAATGCGGTTGGCACCGTATGCCCCACAACCTGAGAAAGTGACTTGATAGGGCCACTGCTCATCGTTGGAAGGGTCATCGTCCCATGGATGGTGCCAGTGGATAGTCGGAGCTCCTGTCACCACGAACCAGGCCTGCTTGGTGTCGGCTGGCAGTTCCATCTCGGCTGTTCCCTCCTTCTCGCTATACATCTGCCCATACTGACGACTACCGTCGTTGAGCAAGGCCACGAAACCATATCTCCATCCTGCCCTGAGGGAATTGATAGCACGGAATCCCTTGGCACCTACAACGCCCTTGAAATCACACTTCACTGTGGTTCCTGGCACAAATCCTTTGAGTTGTATGACGTTCATACCATAGTTCTGGGGACAGTTGCTGGCATCGACCTCGAAGGTCTTTCCTTCCACCTGATGGAGGGATGTGGAGAAAGCGTTCTGGTAAGCCTTTCCTCTGTCGCGGATGCCGTCGATGTCCCATGTGACAGCACGACAGGCATAATCGAAGAATATCTTGTTGAACTCGTCCTGGCTGACATTGTTCATGCGCTTGAAGGTCTCAACAACATCCTCTGGGAACTTAGATTCCCTCCAAAGGTTTCCGATGAACTTCTCACCGTAGAGCTGGCACCAATAGTCCTGAATGAAGAAGTTGGCATAACGCCAGTCCTCGTGCATGATATTCTTATAAGCATTGGCAATGCTCTCACCATAATAACTGTTGGTAAACTGTTGCTCTGGATACACTTTGAAACCTTGCCATTGTGCACAGGATTCCCACCATGCGCATCCACCACTGCCGTTATTGCCGAATCCCCATCTCCAACCATGATTGGTGCCAAGGTCGCAGCTGACAAGATACTGGAAAGAGTGGCCGATTTCATGTGCGATGGTATGTCCACCACTTGCTTCAAGAGCCCAAGGCGTACACCACAATGCTCCGATTTTGTCATCGTAGCCAGAACCAGTAGCCAACCATTCGGTAGAGTAGTTGACAAAGATTTCTATTTTGTACTTATCTGTGCTCCTTGACTGACCTGGAATGATGAATCCAAGCCTATTGGCATAAAAATCAAACAACATTTCGGCTCTCCTTAACACAAGATCCACATCAAGACGGATACTTGAGGTCTTCGGATTAGTACCAAAACCTTTCTCCCAGAAAACAATGAAGTGCTCAGATTCCTTGCTGCGTTTGAAACACCAACGGCTGTTTTCATTGTTGAAGTCCATGCTACTGAACTCATTGGGTTTGTAGATGATAAGTCCTGGGTTGGTGAACTGATAGACACCATCTGTCTTATAGGTCTTGATGGTGTATCCCATTTTCAAGGAGTCGGAATACATGCGCATCTGGTTGGTCCTGAACTCCACCGAATCGATGTTCTTCAGACTATATTCTTGGTTCTCCGCAAAACGGTCATCTGGTTTGAACCATATACTTTCCTGGGCTTGGACACCCCCCATCGACAAGAGCATCGCACAAACCAAGCCCGCTTTCTTGAAAAAGTCAATTCTCATAAGGATTAAATGATAATAAGAAAGGAAATGACAACACCACTCCTTTCTCGATGATTAGACATTACTTTTTCTTGTTGAATTTGAAACTGGTTTTCCCAACTTTCACCACATAGTTTCCAGCAGGCAGTTTGCTGATGCCTACGGCGGTCACGTCACCGATAGTACTGATATCCACATCCTGCTCTACCCCATTGATGCCGTAGACCTTCACTTCCTTACTTGTTGTTCCTATATACAATGTCTCCCCCTGCATCTTGAAGGATGAACTGGAGTCCTGAAGTTGGGAAACGCCTGAGGGATCATCAGTGTTTGAGATATAGAAACTCACGATGTCGGAGATTTGATACGTGTCGGAATTCACGGTGACGGTTCCGTTGCTGAACGTCATGACTGGATTGCTTCCTCCTCCAATCAAATAATAGACTTGTGTTCCATCCGATAGGGTGAATACCACGCTCTTGGCGCTAATGCTTCCTGTAATCAAGGCGAACGCCATCAAGATAATAAGTTTTAACTTCTTCATATTAGTTCTCATTTTGTTTGTTGTTGCACATTATTTTGTAATTCAACTTGTGAAGGAGAAGAAGAGACTTAACTCATAGAAGAAAGTCTTTCTATCTGGCCTCATCAGTTCCATAACATGTCAAAAAGTCGTTGATGTGACATCAACAGCATTTCAGACATGTCAGTTTGGTTCATTTTATTCTTGGTAAAATGAACTCGTTGAGTTGGTCCACAATACTTTGCATTCCTTTCACTGACGGGTGTCCGTCCTGCTTCTCAATATCGTGAAGAACGATGCAAGGCAATCCATAGCGACTGAGTATGGTTTTGGCTGACTCATTGATTTCTTCCTTGAGTTCAGAATTGAGCACAAAGAATATCTTGCTTTTCTTGTAATGCTTCTTCATATAGCGGCACATATACGCCATGGCGGGGCGGAAGGCGTACAAGTCTTGCTTCTTGATTTTCTTATACTTGTACTCCCCAATGGGCGAACCTGCCCATGAGTCGTTGGTGGCTCCGAAAATGATGATGATGTCGGGTTTGCCGAGGTTGTCCATTCTTGTAGTGAACGAGCGGTAAGTGTAGTCCTCTTTGTTATACCCCGTGTTGCTGATGGTGGAACCCGAATAAGAGTTATTCCGTTCGAGCGTGAATCCGTTCTCATTGACAAACTTATAGACCCATGATTGTTCGAGTTGGTGGACGTCATTGCCATCCCAGTCGAGCGGGTACCAGAGTTCATTGGTGTCGGGAGTGACATATCCTTTGAAGGTGCTGTAAGAATCGCCTAGCACAGACACTTTCTGTGCCATCGCTTGGTTAAGCACTACAATAAAGGCGAGAAATGCAAGGTATCTTCTCATAGTCTTTTATTACTTTTGTTGTGAGGATAAGTTGAGACTACAAATTTACAAAAGATTTGAAGATTAGGCACCATCTTGACTAATGTTTTTTTAAGAATGTTTAAATGGTAATAGTGGATTGTTAAATATCTATATTTCCATGGAGAAAGTTTGGGCACCAATCGTAATAACAGTAACTTTGCAGTAACCTAAAAAAAAAGCTATTTTTTTCATGACGATTATGAGAAGGAGCATATCTGTTATTTGTACATGGATAGTTCTCTTATTTCTAATTGTGTCCTCCACCTCTTGTGCTACAATATTCTGCGGTACACGTCCAAACATTTATATTGAAGGTGATGTTGATGAACCTGTAACCATCGTCAGCAGTTATGGTGAATGGAAAGACATAGAATTGCCTACAACAGTAAAGGT
>JAFXVU010000229.1 GCA_017534705.1 Bacteroidaceae bacterium | reverse complement strand
TCATCGCAAGCGATGAGAATCAGCGCCGCAATGAGCACTGAGGGTAGATTACTAATCTTCATTTAGAATAATTCTGAAATAATAATCAAGTGTCTATGTTGTCGTTGCAGGGCAAGGACCGGACTTGTTCTTCCTATGCCGAGCGTGAGCATTTTAGGCGAAGCCAATGGTCAATGGTCAATGTTCAATGTTCAATGGTCAATGGTCAAAGGCCAATGGTCAATGCTCAAAAACCTCGTCGAAAAGGTTGATACAAGCATTGTAGTATTCTTCCTTGTCCTCAGGTCGCTGAAGGGTAGGGATGCCCAGCGATTCGATGAATTGCTTCACATTGTCACTGAAGGCTGTGTCCTCGAAGATGATGCCGTCGGAGTATTTGGCGGCGAGTTTCAGTATCTCGTCGTGGCTGTATTGTCCTTCGCACACTGCGTCGATGTCTTCTTTGGTGGCCTCTCCGAATGCGGCGCTGGTGGCATAGTTCTCACCCCAGTTGTTGGCGAAATCGTTGCCGCCGGCTGAATACACCACTTTTGCCTCGCGGAACCAAGGCTCGTCGGCATAAGCTTTCTTAAGATAGATGGGGGCCAAGGCGGTAATCCATCCCTGACAGAAAATCACATCGGGCTCCCAACGCAGTTTCTTCACCGTTTCCAACACACCACGGGCGTAGAAAATTGCACGCTCGCCGTTGTCGGGATACTCGGCTCCAGTCTTGTCGCTGGTGATGCCGCGCTTGGAGAAAAGGTCGTCGTTATCAATGAAGTAGATGGGCATTCTGGTGGCTTGTATGGAGGCGCACTTGATAATCAGCGGATGGTCGGTCTCGTCGATAATCAGGTTCATGCCTGACAGACGGATTACTTCGTGCAAGGCGTTTCGGCGTTCATTGATGATGCCCCATTTCGGGGAGAAGGTGCGTATCTCGCAACCTGAGTCCTGTACTGCTTGGGGTAGGTAACGACCCGACAGCGAATAACTCGACTCGGGTACGAAAGGAATGATTTCCTGTGTGATGAATAAGATTTTTTTTGCCTTCATTGTTCGTTTTGTCCTTACTGTTCAGGGAACCATAAGATGCCCTTTATTTGCTCATCTTTAGCAAATTTCTGCAAAGTTAGTGAAAAAAAAGCGATTTTCCAAGTTTTTCAAATTAATTAAGATTTTTAACCCCTTTTTTGTCCAAAGAACTCCCAACCTTAACCCCCTCCAGATTGCATGCAATCCCATGGATGATTCTAGGTCGTCTTGGATGCTTTTGATGGCGAAAATGGGTAGGATTCTCAACTTGTGGAATTCTTGAACGATTTACCAAAAGTTATTTTTTCAGATTGGATGGCCATGGCCTCAAATATTATTGTGTATATTATGGAATAACGGCTTTTTTCTGATGTTGAGGTTTTGCAATTCGTCAGATATATAGTTCGTTTTGTCACAAAAGCGATGACACTGTAGCTGAAAAAGTTTTTTTTCACACAAAACATTTTGCGGATAGATTTTTTTCTTATATTTTTGCACCGTGGTTGATGCAACAATCACGGACGTTATAAATGTGTTTTTCATAGTAATAAAATTTAAGTTGAAAAGGACTGCTCGTGAGAGTAGTCCTTTTTATTTCTACAACATGAAGGGGAAGAAGACCCTATGCTGAGCTCTTTTCTGTGGTGTTGCCACTGCAGTTTTTTTTATCATTACTGAAGTTTCGGAAGTTATAAAAAGGAGTTAAATAGGGAGTTAAGCCACCGAGCAGGCTGGAAGCTAAGCACTTTCGTGCTGGACGATACTACGGCAATTCAATGCTATTGTCCTGAGCATAGCACATAACTCCCAAGAGCGAAGCGAGTTTACTTCCATTTTTACTTCCTTTTTTACTACAGAAAGTTGAAATCATTATAAAATGCCTTGTTTTATTTTGTCCTATCTTTTTTATAGTTTATCCCATATCGTTTGGGGATTTTCTGCTAACTTTGCAAATTAAGAAGTCAACTGGTTTTGTCCACTTTTTTTATGATGGATGACCTGTGACTGTATTTCTTTGATTTTATCATTATTGTAGCATGAAAATCTTTCAGTTTCTCTTATTATCAAGTTTGCTGCCATCTGCCAAGGCGATGGCTCAGGAAGTGAAGTTCACACCCCTTGCCGACAACGCTGTCAGGGTGCAATATGGCAAAACCGTTGAATCGCGGTTGCCTGAGTGGATTTATATAAATAAGGAATCGAGTACGCCAAACCCGCGTAACATCCGTTATGCATCCGATAAGCGAGGCAATGTCACCATACGTGACGCCAAGGGAAAGGTGGTCTTCAAGTCGGTGGATATGTCGCTCACCCCGTCCACGGTGCAGGGAATGCCTACGCAAGTTGCCGAACTGTCGTTCGTCTCACCACAGAAAGGCAAGGAGTACCAATATGGACTCGGACAGTTCCAAGACGGTGTTTCGGATGTCTTCGGACTGACAAGACGGCTCACACAGGTCAACACACAGATTTCTGTTCCGATGATGATGTCCAGCAAGGGTTACGCCATCCTATGGAACAACTACGGACTCACTGAGTTCAATCCTTGTAGCCATTCTGTCAAGTTGGAGCAAGTACAGGAAAATGGCAACGGAAAAGACGAAGTGGTTGATGTCACCACCACTACGGGCAACCGACGCGAAGTGCGCCATAGCAACAATTTCGCCGCCGAGATTGACATTGAACGCACGGCCGACTACACCTTCCTGCTTGATGTGGGACAGAAGATGGCACGCAAGCACTGGATGTCGATTGATGGAGAGGTGGTTGTCGATATGAACAACGTCTGGCTGCCACCAACAACATCCACCACGCTGCATCTCACCAAAGGACGACACTCCATCTTGGTACAGGGCAACAGGGGAGACCAACCATCGGTTTATTGGGAGGAGATTGACCAGACCACCACTTTCAAGTCGCCGGTTGCAGAGTGTGTTGACTTCACCGTCTTCACGGGAACGCCCGACGAAATCATTGCCTCCTACCGCCGTCTCACCGGACAGGCACCTGCCATGCCAGAGTGGGCGCTTGGCTATATCCATTGCCGAGAGCGTTTCCACAGCCAGGATGAGATAATCGCTACTGCTAGACGCTTCCAGAAAGAGAACATACCGCTTGACGTCATCGTCCAGGATTGGCAGTGGTGGGGAAAGTATGGATGGAACGCCATGCGTTTCGACGAGGACCATTATCCCAACCCCAAGGAGATGATGGACACACTCCACAGCATGAATGTCAGATTGATGCTGAGCGTATGGTCGAAAATCGACCGCAACTCCGAACTCGGAAAAGAGACTGCATCCAAAGACTATTATATTCACAATACAGACTGGATAGACTTCTTCAATCCTGCTGCTGCCGACTTCTACTGGCATAACTTCAGTCAGAAGTTGGTGCCTACGGGCATTGACTGCTGGTGGCAAGACGCCACCGAACCTGAGAACGACGACTTGGTCGGACGTATGGTGTGGAACAACACCATACCAGGCGAGATGGTGCGCAATGTCTATCCTCTTCTCGTCTGCAAGACGGTCTATGAGGGCAGCCACGATTTTATCCTCACCCGTTCTGGCTTCCCTGGCATACAGCGATACGGAGCAGCGCTATGGTCGGGCGACGTTGGCAACGACTGGGAAACGCTACGTCGGCAGATTGTGGGTGGACTGGGATTGATGGCAACAGGCATTCCCTGGTGGACATACGATGCCGGTGGTTTCTTCAGACCCAACAACCAATACACCGACAAGGATTATCAGGAGCGTCTGGTACGTTGGATACAAACCTCTGTCTTCCTTCCCTTGATGAGAGTGCATGGATATATGAGCAACACCGAACCTTGGAACTACTCGCCCGAAACTCAGCGTCTCTTCATCGAACAGATTCGCCTGCGCCACAAACTGCTGCCCTATATTATCAAGGAGGCTGAACGTGTGGCGAACGAGGGTGGCACGCTCATGCGTCCGCTCATCTTCGACTTCCCCAACGACGAGCAGGCGCTCAAGCAGGAAACGGAATATATGTTCGGTCACGAACTGCTGGTTTGTCCCGTCTATCAATCGCTTTCCGACGGTAATGTCAGCGCCTATCTGCCTGTCAACCCCGCTGGATGGACCGATTACTTCACCGGTGAGCATTATAAAGGCGGACAGACCATCCAAATGCCACCCACTTTGGAGCATATACCTGTCTTCAAGAAGAATTGAAACGATATTAACACTACAAACACGAGCCTCCTGATTACGATTCTGCAATCAGGAGGCTCTACATGCACGATTTGAAGATCCATTCCTTGAAGAACGGATCCTCTATTTCATAATCTTTCACTCGTATCACATAGCCAGCCTTCATGAGTCGCTTGATGCTGCTGAAAGAAGTACTCGTTGCTATTCTACGATCTTGTAAAGGATTAAGATTCTTGCACATAGTCTGCATGATACGCCGATCTGTTCTGTTGAGGTTCTGCCACAACCGTTCAAAATCCAAGTCATGAGTACGGACAATCCGATCGATGGCTTGGGTGACCACTCCTTTAACGCTCCCTTCGTATGTCATCAGTTCCCATACTTCTGAAGCTAGTTGCTGAGTGTAGTAAGGATGAAGGTTGGTGAAGGTCAGGATTTCTTCAACGATTATATTGTCCAAAATATCAAAACACTTCATGCGAAAATTTTCGTTGCGAAATTTATCGCATGAAGTGGAAATGGCTTATAAATATATGAATAACAGATTATTAAATTGTTATGATTTTATTATTTTTGAGGTAATATTATTATGTGAGGACGAGGTTTGTTGAACTCAGAAATCCCTCTGCCATAGGAAAATCGATAATTCATGAGCTTTTCTCATCTGTTCTTTTGGCGAAATTCGTCCAATTGCTTGAAACAATGCTTGTCAATCAACTCCTCGAGATGGCGGTCGGGGTTGTGGCGTATCTTGCATTTGTGGTCGAAAATCATCATGTCACCTTTCTCGGCTGTGTAGGGTTTCCATTTGGGCAGACCTTTGGTGTTGGGGTTCCCAGTATGTGCGAAGGCTGACCAGGCGCTGCTCATGAGGTCGGCCAACTTCTCGTCCTCATCCGTCGGCTCTGGAAGTTCGTTCTTGGAATGCTGGAGCGTGTTGAAGCAGAATTTCAATTCATGCCCGTGGACCGATCCTTTGTTGATGGGTGAACGCCAAGTGAACATATATGTGTAGGTTTGGGCTTCACGGTTACGGCTGATGTAATCGGCGGTGATGATGGTCTTGGGACGGAAGAGCCAGTCGATACTCACGAGGTCTTGCGGCGTATAACCAGGATAGGCCTTCCCGAAAGCGCGGATATACTCGTCAGTGTCGTCGCCGAAAACAGGCATCAGCGTTTCCTTGGCCTGTTCCATCGTCATCGGGCGGTTGTACGCCAAACGTTGCAGTTCGTTGAAGGTCGTGCCGATGATGATGGGGATGTCGTTGGAAATCTCGGCAAACCCCGGTTGGAAAGGTTGCTGGAGCAAGGTCTCGCCATCCGGAGTAGGACCGAATCCCCACATCATAGGGGTGCCGGGTTTGCGGGTGCCTATGCTGGCTGCCATCGCCCGTTGTCCTGCGGCGTAGAGCTCCTTGTACGGCACCTCTTGAATCTTGTCGATGTGCTCCTTGTCGATACCCAGTTCTTTCAGAACAGCCTCACCTAGCGCTTCCGACATCTTCTTGGTGTTGACATTGAGAATCGTGCCACTGAGGATGATGGCCTTGTGGAAGAGGCCACGGGCGGGTGGCATGCACAGCAGTGTGCCCACCTTGCCCCCACCGCCTGACTCGCCGAAGATGGTGACGTTGTTGGGGTCGCCACCAAATAGGCTGATGTTGTTTCTCACCCATTGCAGAGCCGCCACAACGTCGAGCATTCCTACATTGGCGGAGTAC
>JAFXVU010000228.1 GCA_017534705.1 Bacteroidaceae bacterium | reverse complement strand
TAAGGACTTGCCCCACCTGATGCAGCGCTCCAATCAACGTGAGTTCCTCCCGATAGAGAAAGAGAATGGCAGCCAACGCATAGGATATTGGCCCAGCGCAGACTACGTGAGAAGTCGCGCCGTGATGGGCAGTGTGCATGGCGGCATCAAGTCCATTGGCGAAGGCAACGACTCCCCCGGCAGTGAGTTACTGATCCGTCTGGCCGATGAGGAGGACCCCCGTCCCATCTATGTGGCGGCATGGGGTGGAGCCAATACCTTGGCACAAGCCATCTGGCGTGTGAAACAGACCCGCAGTGCGGAGGAGTTGAAACGTTTTGTCCGTAAATTCCGTATCTACACCATCACCGACCAAGACATGCAATACAGCATGCGCATGGACAGAGCCTATAGTTCCCACCAATGGCTACGACAAGAGTTCTGCGATGACCTTCAGTTCATTTGGGACGAAGGCACATGGCAAGAGCAATGCGAGCTGGGCAAACAGCACTGGGAACATCATTCCTCCCTCATCCAAGGCAAAGGGGCTTTAGGCGACGAATACCCCACCTACAAATGGGGTGTGGAGGGCGACACACCCAGTTTCCTCTACTTGATGCCCAATGGTCTGAACAACCCCGAAGACCCCACCCAGGCTGGTTGGGCTGGCTATCATGAGCGCGGTCTCTGTCCCGATAGTCTGACCACAGCATGGACCAGTTGGCAGAATCCCGTCCGCGACATCAGCATCGGCTACAAGAGACGTTTTTATACCGACGAGCTCAACGACTTCTCCGCCCGCATGCAATGGGTCGACGAAGGACGAGGCAACCACAATCCTCTCGTTTCAGTCAAAGCCAAGGGAGGAAAAATCCTTTCCAACACAGTATATGTACATGCCAAGGCAGGCACCACCATCAAGTTGGATGCCTCACGGTCGTCGGACCCTGATGCCGACAAACTGACCTTCCATTGGTGGCAACAGCCAGAAATAGGAACGACAAAAGCCGACATCGCCAAAGCCGACCGACCCGTCGCCAACATCCGCATTCCCGAAGACGCCACTGGGCAAATCCACATCATCTGCGAAGTGCACGACGATGGTCCATTCCATCTTGTGGCCTACCGACGTATCATCATCCAAATGTAATCAATAACCACTTAAAAACTATGCGCTACACTACATCACCCCTATGGAAAGGGCTCGCGATGACCTGCGTGCCTACCTTTTTTTATTTCATTTGCATCCTTATGACAACATCTTGCACCAACATGCAGAAAGAGACGACCCAACAAGGTCTTACCACAGTAGGCAATCCCTACATGCCACTTTGGGAACATATTCCAGACGGCGAGCCATACGTATTCGAAGACCCCGACCAGCCCGGCAAGTACCGTGTGTATGTCTATGGGTCGCACGACGACATGATTACAGGCTACTGCGGCCGCGACCAGGTGGTGTGGTCGGCTTCTGTAGACAGCCTCAACAACTGGCGCTACGACGGCGTTATCCTCGTGGTGGATAAGAATGCCAACGGAGAGTCCTTCGATTCTGTGGGTACCGCCGATGTGCTTTATGCACCGGATGTAACGCTGGTGACCGATGCAGACGGCAATAAGACCTACTACCTGTTCCCCAACGACCAAACGGGTTACCGCAACGGATTAATCGCAAAGAGCAACCGTCCAGACGGTCCCTTCGAGGTGTGCAACTGGAGCAAGGACAACCCCAATCAGGTGGATGGTGTGCTTCAGTTCGACCCAGCCGTCTTTGTGGACGACGACGGGCGCGTTTATGGTTACTGGGGCTTTGAACGTTCTTATGCCGCGGAGTTCGACCCGACGACAATGGCTACAGTGAAGCCAGGCACCAAGATTGTGGAGGACATGATTTCCGGTCGCAACCAACCTGGCCAGTTCCGTTTCTTCGAGGCCTCCTCTATCCGAAAAATCAAGGACAAATACGTGTTCATCTACAGCAGATTCACGGAAGATGGTGAATTCGGGCTTCCGACATCCAATTACACGCTGGCCTATGCCTACAGCGACAACCCTCTGGGTCCCTTCACTTATGGTGGTACCATCATCGATGGTCGCGGACGTGAGAAAGACGAGGCAGGCAACGTGATTGCATCTGCCACTCCCGACGGCAACACACATGGAAGTATCTGCGAAATCAACGGGCAATGGTATGTGTTCTACCATCGCCAGACCGGCACCGACGAATATGCCCGCCAGGCCATGGTGGCTCCTATCAGCGTGAAGGTAGAAGAAGGTCCAGGCGGCAAAGTGACGATTTCGGAGGGCGAGTACAACTCAAATGGTTTCGCTCTGGAAGGTCTCAATCCCTTTGAGCGCCATTCAGCTGGTATCGCATGTTGGTACACTGGTCCCAAACCCGCAACACATGAGTGGCCCAACAACACGTTCTACGGTTCGTATGTGGCTGCCAGCTACGGTGGTGAAGCAGGCATGACGAAGGAAGAGGCGCTTGCTTCGACCAAGAAGTACGACGCGCCTTACGACCTGCGTTACAACACCAACTCTGTGGTCAACAACACCGACGGCTCGATTGTTGGTTACAAGTATTTCCGTTTCGACGCATCTCGTCTGGACGAAGAGTTGCACTTGCGTCTGCGCCTTATCCCAGAAGGTGTCGACGGCACGATTGAAATCATGGCCGACCGACCATGGACATCACAAGGAGGAAAAACCATTGGCAAGATAGAGTTGAAGTCGAACATGCCAAAGACATCAACAGAGCAGACGGTAGCCATCGACAATCCTGAAGATTTGGTAGGTCTGCATGCCATCTTCTTCAAATTCTCTTCTGCAACGAAAGAGCAGTCTATCTGCACACTTGAAGACTTTGTATTCGAATAAAATATTAACATCTATGAAGAACCATTTACTGGTATTAGCCACTATCACCGTCCTGGTAGGCTGCACCACCGCGCCACAGGAAGCCTACAAGAATCCAAAACTGAGTGCGGCAGAACGCGCTGCCGACCTCTGCTCACGCCTGACCATCGAGCAGAAAGCATCATTGATGATGGACCGTTCACCAGCCATCGACTCGCTGGGTATTCCTCAATTTGAGTGGTGGAACGAGGCATTGCATGGTGTGGCCCGCAACGGCACTGCCACAGTCTTCCCCATCACCATGGCCATGGCGTCGTCGTTCGACGACCTGCTGCTCCACAAAGTCTATACCGCTGTGAGTGACGAGGGACGCGCCAAAAACACCGAGGCCAAACGTAGCGGTGACATGCGCCGCTACAGAGGCCTCTCGTTCTGGACTCCCAACATCAACATCTTCCGTGACCCTCGCTGGGGACGCGGCCAAGAGACCTATGGAGAAGACCCCTACCTCACCACCCGTATGGGCCTGGCTGTGGTACGAGGCCTTCAAGGCTACAGTTACGAGGGCAAGCATCCCGACATCAAGTACGCTAAGGCCTTTGCCTGCGCCAAGCATTTCGCTGTCCACAGCGGACCAGAATGGAACCGCCATCAATTCAACTTAGAGGAACTGAATGAGCGCGACCTCTGGGAGACTTATCTGCCTGCCTTCAAGGCTTTGGTGCAGGAAGGAGAGGTGAAGGAAGTGATGTGCGCTTACCAGCGTTTCGAAGGCGAGCCTTGTTGCGGTAATACCCGCCTCTTGCAGCAGATTCTGCGCGAGGACTGGGGCTTCCAAGGACTAGTGACCAGCGACTGCGGAGCCATCAGCGACTTCTGGAAACCCGGCTACCATGGTTATTCTGCCACACGTGAGGATGCCGCCGCCCGTGGTGTCTATAGCGGCACCGACCTGGAGTGTGGCGGTGACTATTCCAGTCTGCCACAAGCTGTAGCCGAAGGCAAACTAACAGAAGAGCAGATGGATGTGAGCCTTAAGCGCCTGCTAGAAGCCCGCTTTGAGTTGGGCGACTTTGATACTGACGACGAAGTGGAATGGACTGAGATTCCGATGTCGGTAGCAGCTTGCAAGGAACACCAGGACCTCGCCTTGCAGATGGCGCATGAAAGCATTGTGTTGTTGCAGAACATGGGCAATATCTTGCCTCTCGATAAATCCGCCAAGATTGCAGTGGTTGGTCCCAATGCCAACGACTCCGTGATGCTTTGGGGCAACTACAACGGCGTGCCCACCCACACAGTGACCATACTCGAGGGCATACGCCGCTACGCGCCACAGGCCACCTTCAGCAAGGGATGTGGACTGACACGTCCGACGGTCGCCAACAGCATGTTCGACCACCTCTACACACCATCGGGTCAACGTGGACTGCAAGCCACCTACTGGAACAACGAGGAGCAAGAGGGCGAGGCTGCCGCACAACCCGTTATCGGTGAGCCGCTACATCTGAACACTGGCGGCAACACAGCCTTTGCTCCAGGAGTGAACATCGAGCACTTCTCTGCCCTGTTCGAAGGCGTTTACCGTTCAGAGGAAGACGGTGAGATTCTACTGAACATACTCAACAACAACTACTCACTACTTATTTTCGACGGCGACACACTCTTGGACAAAACCAACGAACATGGTGTCCGTCCATCGACATTTACGAAAAAAGTGAAGAAAGGACAGGAATATCCACTGAGCCTCACTTACGTGCAGACCACAGGTTTCGCCTCGCTGACCTTCGACATCATCACCAACCGCACACTCACCACTGCAGGAGTATTGCAGGAGGTAGGCGATGCCGAGACAGTGGTGTTTGTCGGCGGCATCTCGCCTCGTCTGGAGGGTGAGGAGATGAAGGTCAATGAGGAAGGTTTCAAGGGTGGTGACCGCACCTCGATAGAACTGCCTCGTGTGCAGCGCGAACTGATTGCCTCGCTGAAGAAGGCGGGTAAGAAGGTAGTCTTTGTGAACTGCTCTGGCAGCGCCATTGCCATGGCACCAGAGGCAGAGAACGCCGACGCCATTGTGCAGGCATGGTATGGTGGCGAGAAAGGCGGAGAGGCTCTGGCCGACGTACTTTTCGGTGCTTACAACCCCAGTGGCAAACTGCCCGTGACTTTCTATCGGAGCACCGACCAGTTGCCCGACTACGAGGACTACAATATGAAGGGCCGTACCTACCGCTACTTCGAGGGCGAGCCACTCTTCCCCTTCGGCTACGGTCTGAGTTACACCTCGTTTGAGTTGGGCAATCCTACTTGGGATGCCAAGAAGGGCACTCTGAGTGTGAGTTTGGCCAACACAGGCGACCTCGATGGGACACAGACCGTGATGGTCTTCATGAAAGACCCCGACGATGCAGACGGTCCCATCAAGTCCTTGCGCGACTTCACCCGTGTGCAGTTGAAACCAGGTGAGAAGAAGGATGTGGTTTTCTCTTTGGACGATAAGGCATTCGCCCTCTGGAACAGCAACACCAACACCATGCACGCCCAAGACAAGACCTATACCGTGATGGTCGGCACCTCATCCGCCGACCCCGACATGAAGGTCCTCAATGTGAAGCACGGGAAGTGAGTTTTTTCAGTTTTTTCTGGATTCCGTTATCCCGATTAAACGATTAAACGAAATAACGAGAAAACGGAAAAACGAATAACAGAAAGAGGGTGTGTCAAAATGACACACCCTCTTTCTGTATCTATCTTCTAAGTATCTTCTTGTGGTCTTTGATGATCAGTCCTTTGTAACTGTCATCGACTTTCTGACCGTTGATGGTGTAGGTGTCAGATTTCTGTGGAGCACTGTTCCCCACCCTGTCGATGCCGTCAGCAACAGAAACATTCATGCTCTTGCTTTTGGCCAGGTTGTAAAGATAAACAGCATTGCCCGCAGAAAGAGGCTTGTTGTAAATCTTGAAATCATCGAAGTAAGTTGAGCTCATGAGGTCGTCGTTATCGAAGGGCGACTTAGCGAGATTTGCAGCAGTGACACGTGTGAACTCCGAAGGTTGCCTATCCATATTCATGCTGCCCATGTCGTAACCGTTTACATAGATGGTTCCGATGCCATCACGCTGGCTGAAGACGATGTTGTTCCATTCACCGACCTTGATGGCAGTCTCGCTTCTCAATGTATTCATTTTGTCGACCCTCTTGATCTCGTAGTACCAGTTGTTGTTGCCAGGAGCGTTGACAAGCCCCATATAGCTGGATGTGCCGACGGTCAGTCCGTATGCCCAGCAGAATCTCGTGAGATCGGCCTCATCGTTGACCAAAACATCGACCGAGACGCTATAGTCGCCAGTGAGCAGCGGACAGATGTCGCGTGCCATCTTCGTGGTCAGGTCGAGATAGCCTTTCTCGCCCGAGAAGAACACTCTGTTGCCATCGTCCATCTCACTCACCAAAGCGTCGCCCTTGATGCTATAGGGATAGGTGCCTGAATCGTCGTAGCCCCAATGAGAGAAACCATAACTGATGATGGGAGCAGGCATGTTGCTGTCAGCCTCCTCACTACCCTGTGTCTCGTTGTATCCTAAACGGAAGATGCAGCAGCTGTAGGCTGGCACATTGTAAGAGAAAGACGAAGCTTGTTGTCCAAAACTGTCCGCCAGGCTATTGGTCTTAGGGATAATACGGCGAGGGTTGTCTGTGGTGTTCTCGTCGGTGCCGTAAGAGCTGGTCAGATAAACCACGTCGCCACCAGTCCATTCAGCGTTGGCAAGGTGGAATGTAGTCTGCTGCGGAGTGCTAGAAGGATTCACCACCTTCACATACATGAGCCCTTTCTCCTCGTCTGTGCTGGCGGCGAGGAAGAGTTTTTGGTTGTAGAGGGCTGTGAAATTTTCATTATGGACCAGTTGGCCGTCAATGTAG
>JAFXVU010000227.1 GCA_017534705.1 Bacteroidaceae bacterium | reverse complement strand
TCGATGAAGAGGGTGGAGAACTTATGTCCAACCAGCACCTTGTTGGCAGAACCGACCAAGGTACATGCCACCACGCGCGCCTCGCTGAACAGACTGGCGTTGATGCGCATCTCCAAATCCGTGGCTCGGTCGCGCAGACGCGATATTTTCTCGTGAATGGAATCGCCTTTCTTCTTCTGTTCCCTGATTTGGCGCATGGCTTGACGGATGCTCCATAGGGTAGGGTAGTCGGGATGACTTTCGAAACGGCGCTCGTAGGTGAACGAGAGCATCTTGTCGTTTACACGTGAGGGGTTACCGATGCGTAGGACGGGTACGCCATGGTCCACCAGTTTCTCGCTTATCCAGTCCACCGCCATATTGCTTTGCGCACAGACCAGCACCTGCGTTTCGCGTCGTAGGGTCTCGTAGATGGCTTCAACCAAGGTGGTGGTCTTGCCTGTGCCTGGAGGTCCATGCACAATCGACACGTCCTTGGCCATCAGCACTTCGTTCACGGCTTGTTCCTGAGTGGGATTGAGCCAGGGAAAGGCCAGAGGCTGGAAGGTGAATTTCTCGGGTTTCCGGTTCCCCGCGAAGATGTCGCGCAGTTCTGCTAACCGGTTGTTCTTGGCATTGATGGCATCGTCCAGGGCATGGAACATGGTGCGGTAGCTTGTCTCGTCGAAATAAAGTTGTACGCCCAAATTCTCGCTATTCTGCACGTCGATTAAGGCTTGTGACCCTGGTAGTACCACAATCATGCGGCGGTTGTCCTCCACACGGCTCACCGTGCAGCGGTGGCTTAGGTAGTGGCTTTTGCCATCGTTTCCTAAACGGAAAAAGCAGACGGGTTTGCCGTATTCGAACAGACAGGTGTCGTCGTCCTCGTCGTAATCGCCGTTTTCGACCTCCACCACCAGTTGATTGAGCGAGTTGTAGTAACTGCGCCCGCTATGGATGGGATACCAGCATAAGCCACGGCGCACACGGGCCTGCAGGCCCATGCGCTCGCTTTGTTCCTTGTATTCAGCTTTCTCTGCCTCGTATTCCTGCTGGAGCAGGGCTCGGTGGCGTATGAGTGGTAATGTGGAGTTCATCGTGGGTGGTTGGGATTCAGCTGACGGGCGGCACATCGCAGATGGCGTCGAGCATCAGCGTCATGGACGTGTGGTTGCCTTTTCCTTGAAGCCTCAAAGTCTTGTAGTCGCGCTTGAAGTCAGTGACGAAGTCGTTGTGTCCATTCTCATTCTGCTGGCTCAGTTCATGGCCTCGTCGGTAGGCGGTGAAAGCCTCTTGTATCAGCCCTTGGGCGTAGAGGCAATGACCAAGGTTCAGCAAGTCGTTGTAATTGTGCTGTTCATCACCTATTTTCCTTAGGTATTCCTCAGCTTTGGCGTAGTCACCCTGCATGATAAGGCACCAAGCGATGGAGCGTAGGGTGTTGAGATTCGCTTCGTCGATGTAGGCCGCCTTGAAGAGCAAAGGCAATGCTTCGTCGTATTCCTCCAAACAGATGTGGCACCTGGCCTTTCTGGTGATGTATTTCACGTTCTCGGGGTCGATGTCCAACAGGTTGTTGTAGCACTGAGCAGCTTTGTCGAAATCCCCGAGTGCAAAAGCCATCTGGGCGTAGTGGGTGAGTGTCCATACGGAGTTTGGCCTCAGCCGGTTGGCCATCTCATAATATTCGGTAGAACGTGTGTCCATCAGTTTGTGGCAGCAGAAGGCCAGACGTTGTATCAGGTCGATGTCGTCCTCTCGTTCCTTGGGGTCGAGATAGAGGTAGATATCGCGCGCCTCTTCGTATTGTTCTTTCTTCATCATCAGGTCACCCAGTTTCTGTAAGGCTTCGGAGTGGTGTGTCAGTTCCGACAGCACGCTGAACCGTATAGGTGAGAAACTCTTGATGGTCTTGAAGGGATTCCATGGACAGGTATAGCCACTGAACACATTGAAGAAGCGGAACAAGTCTTGGATGTAGGCACGGCTGATGTCGGATGGTTTTGTTTTCTGGGCCTTGCCTCCCTCCATCAACTGGTTCATGTCGTCTTGGTCGATGTTCATACCCAACTGCTTGGCCATCAGCTCTTGAGAATTGTCGGGGAGGGTGTCGAGGATGAAACAGAACGAGTATTTATCGCTGTCGCAGAGCACAGGAGCCTGAAGGAACAGCGACAGGACCTTAGGCAGTTGGCTGTTGGTGGCCAGTTTTGAGTGTGCCACCGATGGGTGGTCCATCGAGAAAGGAGTGAACCAGTGGGCGATGTCGCTGAAGAAAGGGGTGTTCTTCAAGTGAGAGAAGGTGTTGAGATAGACATCAGCCCCATCCATTTGCAGTTGTGCCATCTCAGTGAGTTGCTCACGCAGTCTGTCTTCATTCTCGTCACGTTTCTTCTTCTCTTCAAAACTGAGTTTCTCGTCCTTGCCCATGAGCATGTCGTCTATCTCCTCGAAACCGATAGGTGTTCGTCTGAAGTTGTGGCTTTTGAGGATATTGGGGATAATCTCGTTTCTCATGCGCTCGTTCACTTTGTCGGTGTCGAGGCTGTTTTGAAGTTGTGAGAAGATATCGTAGGCATTGTTGATGAATTCAGGGTTCTCGCAGTAGAGCGAAAGCCGTGAGCAGACCTCGCTGTAGTCGCCGAGTCGGTCGTTGTGGCGGATGAGTGACAAAAGCAGGCCGACAAGTGCCCTTTGGCAAACAATGTCGTTGCTGCTGAGGTAGGCATCGAAGAGCAACATCAGTTTCCGCTCATCGAAATATTCTATGACGGACAATGTCACAGCACTGATAACCAATGCTTTGTCTGTTGGGTCAATCTTGTCGCTATAGATAAGTTCTGAAGCTTGCTCGGCCTCCGACTTGCTCCAAGCCCCTGAAGTCCATATCAGAGTGAACAGGTTGCAGAGGTTTGTGTCGTGTTGTCGTCCTTGGTCGTCGCGCTGACTGTCGCTGATAAAACCCCGTTTTTTCTGTTCCCAGTAGCTTTCAAGGGCGATAAACATGTTCGTCAGCGTCACCGAAGGGTTCAGATTCTGGAGTTTGTTCTTGTAAGGTTCGTATTTCGGGTTGTTGAGACGTTCCTGGCGGGTGATGCGGTCGTTTAGGGCATGTGCCTGTTGGATGACCTGGGTGTAGAGTTTGTTGTTCATCGGGTCGTTCTGACCACGACGTATGTATTCGAGCATCATGGTATAAGTGTGGTTGAGCTCGTCGAATGCTTGGCTGAGTGCCCAGTTGTTGAGCCCGTTAAGTTTGATGCTCATCTCGTCGAACGCTTCAAGTAGTTGGTGTCCTGATATTAGTGCTGTCGTTTGCATTTTTCTTTCTTTTTATAAAGGTGTGCGCTTTTTTTATTTTCTAGATGCTCTAGATATTCTAGATTTTCTAGATATTCTAGATTTTCTAGGGATTATGGTGGACTTTTACGAAGGTGCTGTCGAGCAGTTGTCCGGGAGCTTTCTTGGCGGGAATCAACCGACGTCCTGTGGCCCAGGTGCGTGCTGCTGTGAGTGAAGAGTCGCTGGGCAGGGAGGCATGGCTGAAACGGCTGAGTTGCAAAGTGGTGTCGTTCTCCAGTCCGTTGACGGGCAATGACAGGATGATTTGGCGGCCTAGTCCCTTGTCGATGCTGGCGTTGATGCTGTCAACAGCGATGTTGTAGGCTTTCACCAACAGTTCGAGGTCGCTCCGACGGCGGTCGATGGTAGAGAGATGGGTAACCACCAGCGATAAGCCTTTGCAGAAAAGGTCGCTGTCGCTCACACGACGTGCGCCTCGTTGCTGTGCCATGCTGGCGTAGGGCTCGGGCAGCAGTGCACCGTCGTATTGGTTCTGCACCAACATGCTCATACGGAGGTCGAAGTCGTTGATTTGGGGTTTGTTCACTTCGTCAGAACCGAGTTGCACGCTTCGTGATATGTTGTCGAGAGTCATGTCGCACACAGAGTTTCGGGTGATGGCGAGAATCTTCTCTTTGATGCTTTCAGTGTTCATGATGCGCGCCTGTCGTGAGGTAAGCAGGAAAAGGCGCAGATTGGTAGTCATCAAGGCTCGTATGCTGTCGTTTTCCGCATTCCATACCTGTGCTTTCACGATGTCGCTGACCGAGCAGTCGAGGTGATGTCGCAAGAAAGCGGTGTCGCAGTTCATGGCGCAACTGTAGGTGATGAGATGGATGTCGAGGCCTAAAGTGTCGAAAATGCCTTTCTCTTCAGCTATGTAGAAAGGCAGGCAGTCGAGTGTGGGAAGAAGTCCCATACGAAGACTAAGACTGTCGATGCTGTCGTTGGCGGCAGCAGGACGCGGATGGTTGCAGCCAGTGTTGCCTGTCAGCAATAGCAGGGGCAGAAGTGCTGCGAATAAGATTCTTTTCATTTTAGGGATGAAAGGAGAGTTGTTGTCCATTCTGGGAATGGCCTTTTTTTGCGTGCGCAATGCGGTGAGGTCTTACTAATCTAATAATCTGTTAAATATCAAATGGGGGTGCGCCTGATTTCGAGGCGCACCCCCGTTCTATTGGTCAGGAGCCGAATGGCCCGGGATTTCTGGTTTAACCTTGAACTGCGGCAATACCTGGGAGCACTTTGCCTTCGATAGCCTCGAGCAGAGCGCCACCACCAGTGGAGATGTAGCTCACCTTGTCGGCAAGACCGAACTTGTTGACACATGCTACAGAATCACCACCACCGATGAGAGAGAAAGCACCCTCTTCAGTTGCCTTAGCCACAGCCTCGCCCACAGCACGTGAACCAGCAGTGAACTCCTCGCACTCGAAGCAGCCGGCAGGACCGTTCCAAAGGATGGTCTTAGCGCCTTCGATAGCCTTGGCAAACTTTTCGCGGCTGATTGGACCTATGTCAAGACCGTCCCAACCAGCTTCGATGGCGTTGGAGGGGAATGTCTTGATTTCAGCGCCTGGCTTCACTGAGAAAGTGGAGAAGTCGTAGCCTGTGCAGCATACGGAATCCTCGCCGAGCACGAGCTCTACACCATTCTCCTTGGCCATCTTCTCTACGCCAAGAGCTACATCCAGCTTGTCGAGCTCAACGATGGAGTTACCAATCTCACCGCCATGAGCCTTCATGAATGTATAAGTCATACCTCCGCAGAGGATGAGCTTGTCAACTTTGCCAAGCAGGTTCTCGATGATACCGATCTTGGTGGAAACCTTAGAACCACCCATGATGGCAACGAACGGACGCTTGATGTTGTTGAGCACGTTGTCAACAGCCTGAACCTCTTTCTCCATCAGGAGGCCAAGCATCACGTCGTTCTTGTCGAAATAGTCAGCAATGACGGCTGTGGAAGCGTGCTTGCGGTGAGCTGTACCGAAAGCGTCCATCACCCAGCAGTCAGCGTAAGAGGCCAATTTCTTGGCGAACTCTTTCTGGCTGGCTTTCATGGCCTTCTTAGCCTCGTCGTACTCGGGTGTGCCTTTCTCCACGCCTACGGGCTTGCCTTCCTCTTCGGGATAGTAGCGAAGGTTCTCTAAGAGAAGCACATCACCTGGCTTCAGTGCAGCAGCCTGTGCGTCTGCCTTCTGGCAGTCGTCAGCAAACTGAACGGGTACACCAAGAGCCTCGCTAACGGCAGGAACAATCTGCTTCAGGGAGAGTTCGGGTTTCACCTTGCCTTTGGGTTTGCCCATGTGCGACATGATGATGAGAGCGCCGCCTTTCTCTAGAATCAGCTTAAGTGTTGGAACTGCGCCACGAATACGAGTGTCGTCTGTGATTTTACCGTTCTGGATGGGGACATTGAAATCCACGCGTACGATTGCCTTTTTGCCGGCAAAGTTGTAATCGTTGATATTCATAAATCTTTTCTGTTTTTTGAATGTTTGTTATTTGTTTCTAAATGGTTATTTTTTGTTCCAAAAAGAGTCCATTGGTTGGACAAACAAGAGTGCACAGGCATCATGCCCGCGGTGTTTTTACTGGTACGCAGGCATTCGCCCGCGATGATCAACAAGGTATACAGGCATCTTGCCTGTGGTGTTTTACTGGGTACGCAGGTCTGTTGTCTGCGTAAATCTCCCACTTACGATTTGCAAATTTAATCTTTTTCTTGCCAAATAACAAAATGTATCTCATTAAATAATCATAAAATCTTTTTGCAGACCTCAGCGATGCCGCATTTTGCGCACTTGGGATTTCGAGCTGTGCATACGTATCGGCCGTGGAGCAATAGCCAGTGGTGGGCTTTGGGGATGATTTCAGGCGGGAAATTCTTGGCGAGTTCCATTTCCACGCTGTAGGGAGTGGTGTGGCGTTTGGTCACCAGTCCAAGGCGGTGGCTCACGCGGAAGATGTGGGTATCGACCGCCATGGCGGCCTTGCCGAATGCCACAGCCTGCACCACGTTGGCGGTTTTCCTGCCCACACCGGGGAGTCGCATCAGCAAGTCCATGTCGGAGGGCACTTCACCGCCATATTCTTCGGCCACGATTTTGGCGGCGCCGAGAATGTGTTTTGCCTTGCTGTTGGGATAACTTACGGAATGGATAAAGTGCAGGAGGTCGTCTGTAGTGGCTTTTGCCATCGCTTCGGCGGTAGGGTAGGCTGCGAACAGCGCAGGTGTCACCATGTTCACCCGCTTGTCCGTGCATTGCGCCGACAGGATGACAGCCACCAGCAGTTGGAAATGGTTCTCATATTGCAGTTCCGTCTCCACTTCCGGCATCTCCCTGCTGAAGTAGTCAATCAGATAGTTGTATACTTGTTTTTTTCGCATAGGGGCTAGGAGATTCTAGGTATTCCTCAACGTCTGTGGCCGCGCTTTTTTGGTGGGCGGGAGCAGAAGCCTGTTTCTTGGTCGCGGATTTCATCGTCAGTGAAGAGGTCGTCTTCTTCGTCATACCCGTCGTCGTGGTAGCCACCGACATCTCTTGCCTCGGGGTCATATTCGGGTATGTAGTTGTCAAAATAGTCGTTCATAATAGTCTACTTATTTTAATGGTTAATGTAAGGTTGATTCTGTGGTCATGTATAGATATGATGACCATTCTGAAATCGAGTATAAAATTATAATAAATCTTCTAAACGACCAAGAAAAACGAGGAAAAAAATTCGCGGCTGCGTGATGGCAGCCGCGAAATTCTGTAAGAGCCGTTCTTGTTGGATTATTTCCGTAGCATCTTCTTTCCGTTCTGGATGACAATGCCGCGCTCGTTGATAGCTGTTTTCCGTCCCGACAGGTTGTAGGTGTCGGAAGCCTCAGGCATGTCGGTTGTGATGCGGTTGATAGCTGTTGGGTCGAAGTCGAGCGGAATGAAGTCGTCCGTTGACGAAAGGTTGGCATAAGCACCGAAAGGCAAAAGTGTGGTGGGTGCAGTCAGTCGTTTCAGTCCCCACAGTCCGTCTTGCTGAGCCAATATATAATCGCCGGCGTGGAGGGTTGTAGTGCAATAAGTGCCGCGCAGGGTGGCATCAAGCGGACTGTTGACATAAGTCACCTCACCGCTTCCGCTGAAGACGGCACGTCCCTCTCCAGCCACAAGCACAGGCTGGTGGGCAGTGATGGTGTTGCAGGGTTGCAGGTGCAGGTCGGCGTCGAATGTGTAGGCCAAGATGCCTTCAGGCACGTCTGCATCGAAAGGCAGCACCAACATTCTCAGCCCTCCGATGTCGGTTAGGGTCAGTTCCGCTTCGTCGGCTGTCACTGTGGTGGCAGGGTGGAAGTCGCCACCAGTGTCGCTCAACGACAGGCGGGCGCACTTGCCGTCAGTCACAACGTTGTCGCCAGTCAGACCACTGCTCTCAGACACATAAACCATTCGGTTGCTGCCTTCCATCCAAGGCAGACTGGATGGCAATTGGCTTACCGCCGTCATGTCGATGCTGGTGCACGACGGGTCGTTGGTGTAATCAATCACGTAACTGTCGTCCTCCACGTAATCGCCGCTCAGTTTTCCGGCATAACTGCTGCCCAGATAGACTTCGCCGAAAGAGATGGTGAGCACCGAGGACCAGTTGTTGCAGGTCAGGCTCACAAGTCCTCTGCATCCGTCGGTAAGGGTAGAAGGCGAGAGGTCGAAGATGAGTTCGATGTTCTCTCTGCTGCTGAAATCCATTGTGCCGTAGTTGTGGCTGGAGAGGACCCCCTTGTCGTTGACATACAACAAGGTAGTTTCCGAAGCCGTGTAGTTCATGCTGCTTGTCACCTTGTTGATGTGCATCACCAACTTGTCGTAGCGGTCGTTGAGAGCCAAATACCCGCCAGCGGTGTTGGTTCTCGATGATATCAGCGGGTTGGAATGGTCGAAGGTCACGCTCTTGCCAGACAATTTGTAGGTTCTTCCGAAGACGCTTCTGGTAGGTTCCATGTCGTCGAGTCGGTTGAAGTGGGTGGCGGAGCCCTTCATGTTGGAAGGTTGCCTGTCACGGCTGCGGACGAAGAGTACCGTGGCGACGCTCTGTGCAGGGATGTTGGCAGTGGGCCGGCAAGTCTCTTGTTCGAGCGTGATGTCGGTTGCCGCGAAGTTTCTCGACTTCCCTGTCGTATAGAGTTTTCCTGTTGTGGTGTAGAACGGCAGGTCGATATTCAGGGTGCAGTCCGTATCACCTTTGTTGGCCAGTACAGCCACAACCGTGTCGCCGGTTTGTGAAAGATACCCCGAACCTTCAAGCGCTGCACCGCTGAATGTGGCGTCGATACGGGTCATGCCAGTGACGAACCGCGCGAAGTGAGCCATAATGTAGCCGCGTTTGGTCACTGTTCCATTCGATGTGCCTTGCTGGCCGTCGCCCAGCATGCCGTAGAATCGTTTGGCGGCATAGTGAATCCATGCGTTGAAGTCGCCCAGCATGCAGACATTGATGGCGCTGAAGAAATTGAAGAAGTCTTTGGAGAAGTCGAATGCGCGTGATGTGGCCTGTCCCTCGTTCCAGTTGATGAGATACTCCGTCATCCATATCTCCTTGCCTTTCTTGATGAGGTTCTTGTATGCCGATTGTATGCCGCCGTACTGATGTCCGCCGTAGATGTCGAAGCAGTCAAGCACATCGCTCTTGTTCAAGGCGTTTACGTAGTCATCTCGCACGGCAAGTGTCTCAGGCGCCATTACCTTGCAACTGATGCTCTTGCCGTAAGTCTTGACGAACTCTGCCATTTCGGAGGCGCTCCACAGACAGCCGGCGTATTCAGCAGGCCAGTCAGGCTCGTTCTGGATGGAGATGGCATCGAGTTCCACACCATTTTTACGAAGGTACTGTACGTAATCCTCAAGGTACTTGGCATAGTCGGCCCAGTTCTCGCGTTTCAGCGACCCCGTCGTCCCGTCGCTGTTCTTGGCGTTCGAGGTGCCGTTGGTTTTCCATTCCGCAGGCTGTCCCCAAGGCGAGGCGAAGACGATGAGTCCCATCTGTTTGGCTGTTTTGGCAGTCTGCAGCGACTGCTGCCAACTGTTCCTGCCGATGGGGATGTAGAGTCGCATGATGTTGCAGCCCACCGTGCTTGTCGGTCCCCACACCTTCTTGATTTCTGTCGTACTCATGTGGTTGTAGCCGAACTGCGGTGAGCACACAAAACCTCCGAATCCAGTGATGTACTGGTGTTTCTGTGTCGCATCGAGGCGAAGTGTCTGCCCTTTGCCGGTGATTGAGAGCGCGGAAAGGAAACAGAGCAATAAGTATTTGATTTTCATAATTATCGATTATATTTGTTTTGGATAGACAAGAGAAGTTATGTAGGAAAGATGCGTGTCAATATCCAGGGTTCTGTTTCCAGTTGGGGTGCATCTGCAAAAGTGCAGTGGGGATGGGGAAGACAATCGTGTGACCGTCGGCCTCGTGTTCGGCGTAATCTTTCAGGTCGTAGGCGGTGTTGTAGGTGCCGAAACGAATCATGTCATTGCGACGCCATCCCTCCCACATCAGTTCCAGCAGACGCTCTTTGTAGATCATGTCGAGCGTGATGACAGACGGGATGGTGTCGAAAGAGTAGGTACCGCGGTTGCGGACTTCAGAGAAAGAAGGATATGCGAGTTCTCCATTACCCATTCTCACCAAGGCTTCGGCACGCATGAGCAGCGCGTCGCTGTAGCGGAAAAGCACGATGTCGTTGTTGATCAGCTTGCTGTCCATGCGGGCGGTGGGGTCTGGCGCGTATTTCTTGATACGTGCTCCAGCCGTCTTCTCGTAAGCAAGACCGGAGAGGTCGTATTGGGTAATGGCTAATGGATGGTAAACCAGTGGGGTCACGCCATCCTCATCATAAACGATTTGCCCATTCTGATACACCGTGTCGGCATAGAAACAATCATAGAAACGGTAATCCACATGGTCGGTGCCGTAACCGAAAGCCTTGATGGCGGTCACGGTTCCGCAGGTGCCATTCTCTGACTTTCCGCCCAGCACATTGCCCTGGCTGAAATGACGTGAGCGGAAGAAATAGACGTATTGGTTGCTGTATATCGTCGGGTCCATAGGAATCGTGAAGATGTTCTCCACCGAAGTCTCGTTGTGGACGGAGAAATTGGCGCTGTATAACAGCGTCGTGGTATGAAAGCGGTCAAGTTGCTTGCAATAGGACTCCGTAGCTTGCCAGGCGTTCTTTTTCTCGCCATTGACCGTGAAGTAGATGTCCTTTCCGTCGGGACGTTTGTTGTCGGTCCAGTCATTGTCGTAATAGACCTCGGCGTTGAGTGCGAGTTTGGCCAGAAGGAAAACTGCCACAGGGTATGTGATGCGTCCGTAGTATTCCGATGACGGCATAGGACTTTGAATGGGCTCGAGGTAAGGGAGTGCCTCCTGCAACTCGTTCACGATGAACAAGAAGGTGGTGCGGCGGTCGGAGAGGGTCATGTCGCTCGTCTTGATGCCGGTGCTAGTGATGAGTGGCACACGTCCCCAGAGGTCCATTGCGTAGAAATAGAACAAGGCGCGCAGCGCACGTAGTTCAGCGATGTAGGAATTCACTTTCATGCTCTCCTCGGCGTGGCCTTTCTTGTAGTTTTCCATCCGTTCGATGCCCTCGTTGGTCATTACAATGACCTTGAAGAGGTAGTTCCATGTGTTGATGAAAGGTTCCTCGTCGCTGCCCCAAGTGTGTTGGAACAGTCTGTACCAAAGGTAGCCGTCTTCCCAGTCGCCACTGCGGATGGGGATAATCTGCTCGTCGGTGGTCAGCGAGTTGAGGTCATATACTCCGCGGTCGGTTCCTTGGAGGCCCTGGCTGCTGGCGTTACCGCCGATATAGTTGTAGATTGACAGCAGGGCGTTGTTCTTGAGTTGGGTCAAGTTGCAGAAGGCTTGTTCCTCGGTCAGCATGCCCTCGGGGTTTTCTTCCAAATAGTCGGAGCAGCCGCAGCAGAGTATGCCAGCGGCGCATATCGTTAGTAGTGTTTTCTTGGTTGCCATAACGTGAAAGGATTTAGAAATTGACAGAAACGCCCAGTGTGTAAGTGTGGTAGAGAGGGTAGGTGCGTTTGTCGTCCACGCCCACCGTGCTGTTGATGTCGGAAGAGTTGATCATAGGTGTCAGGCCGCTGTAATGGGTGAAAGTGGCGACGTTGTTCATCGTCAATGTCATACGCATCGACTTCACGATTTTGTTCTCTTTCAGCGGTATTCTCCATCCAAGTGTGATGTAGTCGATGTTGACATAATCGCCGCTTTCCAACCAGTAGTCGGTGATGGTCAGGTCGTAGATGTTCTTCTCAGCGGCCTTTGCGAGCACGTTGTAGAAAGGCAGTGAACCGATGTTGACATACTGCAGGCTCGTTCCGTTGTAGATTTTGTGGCCGAAAGCGCCGTTCACTTGGATATCCACATCGAAGTCCTTGTAGCGGAAGGAGATGTTGGAACCCATCAGTGCTTTGGGAATGGCTTGTCCGCGGACCTTTCGCATTCCGTCTGTCAGGTAGTAGGTGGTGATTCCGTCCTCCCAGAACTCTAGTCCTTCCGAATGTGGAAGCATGAAAACACCGAGTGGCTGTCCGATGACCTGGAAGGTGATTTGGTTGTCGCCGTGCAGTCCCGCTCCGTTCACGCCGGCTATGGCAATCTCTGTCGGAGCGTAGAGTTCCTCACCTTTATAGTTGCCTCCGAGTGACACCAGTTTGTTTTTCTGGAATGTCAGGTTAGCGCTGACGTTCAGCGAGATGTCCTTGGTGGCGATAAGTGTTCCGCCGATAGAGAACTCGATACCGGTGTTACGCATGCTGCCGAGGTTGGCCATCATCGTGGGGTACTTGAAGGGCGGTACACTCACAGTATAGGGATAGAGCATATCGGTGGTCTTGGTGTTGTAGATAGAGGTGGTGAACACTAGTCGTCCGTTGAGCATTTTGGTGTTGATGCCTAGGTTCACGGTGCGGGTCACTTCCCATTTCAGGTCGGGGTTGGCGTTCGTCAGTTCTTGGAAGGTAGCTATGGGCTTGATGCCCGTGGCAGCGATGCCATTTGGACGGAGCAGCCGCATCGCAGTGTAACTGTCGATGGCGCCTTGGTTGCCGGCAAGTCCGTAGCCGCAGCTTAGCGTCAGCTCGTTCAGCCAGTCCACGGACTTCATGAATTGTTCGTTGTGGAGGTTCCATGAGGCAGATACGGAGGGGAAGTAGCCCCAGCGGTTGTTGGAACCGAACTTCGACGAGCCGTCGGCTCTCAGCGTGAATCCCATCTTGTATCGGTCGGCATAGTCGTATTCAGCCTTGCCCATGAAAGATACCATCTTCGATGTCTCCTTCATCGAGGCTGTGCCGTCCCACGGACGGATAGAACCGGCCGACAGGTTGTCATAGCCCACAAGTCCGGTGGACATCTCGGCTACAGCTACGTTAAACCCCTGTAAGAGTTCGTGGTTGAGTTCGAAGAGGCCTGTCGCTTTCAGGGTGTGGTTGTTCCACGACTTGTTGAAGCGCAGTGTGGCGTTGCCCATGGTGAATTCCCTGCGCAGTTGTGAGCGGCTGGCATCACCTGCCGTGGATATTCCGTTCTCTGTGTTGTTGTAGGTGTAGCCTCCGAATAGGGTGAAGTCCAGTTCTTTCAGCAACTGCAACGTGAGTCGTGCATGGAGGGCGAGGTTGCCCACTTTCGTGTCGTTCTTTTCGTTGAGTAGCACATTGGGATTGTCGATTTGTGAGGCAGCTCCATACCCATCCCATCCGCCGTCGGCATTGGGGTGATTGGGGAAGGTGGGGTTGAAGGCGGCAGCGGAATAGAAGAGCTTTTGTTCGTCCTTGATGCCTTTGTTCTTATTGATGGAGCCGAACATACCGAGGTCGATGCGCATGAACTCGTCCCACATCTTGTGCGTCACGTTGATGTTGGAGAACAGAGAGTTCTCGTCACGGCCCTTGATGACCGTTGTGCCGTCGAAATAACCTACAGCCACACGGTAGTTGCTGCTTTCATTGCCGCCAGTCAGTGCCAAGTGGTGGTTTTGTGTGAAGCCCGTCCTGTCAATCATTTTCTGGAAGTCGGTGTTGTATCCTTTGTCAAGGATGCCCATGTTGAATTGCTGGATGGCCAAGCGGTAAGTGTCGGCATCCAGCATCTTCAGGCGCTTGTAGATGGGCGACATGCTCAACGACGTGTTGTAGGTCAGGCGGGTTTCCCCCTCGCTTCCTTGCTGCGTGTTGACCACGATGACGCCCGCCGCACCTCGACTGCCGTACTGGGCGGTCTCGGAGGCGTCCTTCAGGATGTTGAAACTCTTGATGTCGGTGGGAAGTATGCTTTCCAGCATTCTGATGTCGCCCATGACACCATCGACGATGACCAGAGGGTCGTTGCCACCGCTCAGGGAGGTCGTACCGCGGAGGCGGACCGCGCTCAGCGCGTTGCCAGTGGTCTCCACCTGCATTCCTGCCACACGTCCCTTGATGGCGTCGATGGCATTGGTGGCGATTTCCTTGTTGTTCAACTCGCTCTCGTCAATGACTTCCTGGCCGTAGAGGGTAGGGGTGAAGCATGCAAGCCCCATGGCAATAATGATGAGTCTACACTTTTGTCGCATATTAAAGGCAGTAAAAGGTTGGTTTCAAGATTTCATGAGGCAAAAATATAACATTTTTTTATTATTCTTATGACGGCCGACTGTTATTTTATCATTCTTTTTCCCTATTTGTTTGTATTCTCAGAAAAAAAACGTGTACTTTTGCACATTATAATTATAAACCTTTATTATTCAACTTATGAGAAAACTTGTTTATGCCCTGATGGCAATGATAGTTCTGGCATCGTGCGGTGACAAAAACGCCAAGAACAGTACATCTAATGGAGAATCTATAGATTCATTAAAGGGAGACGCCGAGGCCGCTGTGCAGAAGGCCTCAGAATTCGCCGACCAGCCTCTGCTGGTCATCTCTGACTACGAAACCCCCGACTGGTATGCACCTATCGGCTATCAATCCTCGGAAGACCCCAATGCCGACTATGCCAACTTCACAGAGGAGCAGTGGAAAGAACTGGCTGAACGTCAAGAGAAAGAAAAGAGCGTCTTCTTCGAGATGCTCAAGAAGCACATGGAAGAATACACTGTCCTCCGTAAGTCTGATGGTGACAAGAAAGTGAGTTTCGTGTCCGCCAACTTCGACAAGGGCCAGGAGAACACTATTGCCATGGGATGGCAAGGCGCGGAACGCGACGAGCACATGAAGTACCTCCGCTACAGAAACGAGAGCGGCGTGAATGAAGATGGATGGGACATGGCGATTCTGGTGACTGAGAAATACGCCAAGACCCACAAACCCTTGAAAGTGGAAGGTGTGGGAATCACCTACGATGAAGATGGAGAGCAAGTGGTGCCTCTTCCCCCTTACCAAGTGGAGGAGTTGGAGAAGATTACAGGAAAGAAAGTTAAGAAATCAAGGCTGAACAGTAAGATTGAGGAAGACATGTACCAGTTCTACACCGTCATGTTCGAGAATGAGGGTGACAAGGCCTATGCCATGCAGGTGTTCCTCTCGCGTAAAGGACTCCACCTTGGTAAGATGGAGAGCACTGATGTGGATGGTGGTGAGGCCATGTGGGCAGTTGATATGGAAGGCGATTATCCCTACCAGAGCATCATCTCTGCTGATGACGACGGCAAGAACGTCACTTTTTGGTACATAGAGACGGCTCCTGAGCACATCGATATGGGCTCTTTCCGCATCGTAAACGACGAAGTCGAACAGCGCACTTATTCCTCTAATTACGTGTGGGTTAATTGAGATTAGGCTTTAGGCATAAGCTGACTCATAAACTTATAATATTATAAATTATGAACTGAAGTTTCGGAAGTTATAAAAAGGAGTTAAATAGGGAGTTAAGCCAGCCGTGCTGGCTGGAAGTTAAGCACTTTCGTGCAGGACGATACTACGGCAATTCAATGCTATTGTCCTGTGCATAGCACATAACTCCCAAGAGCGAAGCGAGTTTACTTCCATTTTTACTTCCATTTTACTTCCGAAAGTTGAATTATGAAAATTATGAAAAAACTATTTGCATTATTGGTATTGGTATTCACTTGCCAAATTGTTTTTTGCCAGACTTACACAGACGTCATCAACCAATTCAAGGACAAGGAGGGCGTTGAGTTTACAGAACTTTCTAAAGCGTTGTTGAGTGTGGCCCTTTCCGACGCTGACGCTCAGTCTAAGGCTGTCATGAAAAACATTGAGTGCATGAAGGTGCTTGAACTCACAGAGAGTAGCGAGACCATCAAGAAAGACTTTCTCGCACAAGCTGCCAAGATGGAGTCTAAGTACAACAAACTGGTAGAGAGCAATGAAAACGATGAAATAAATATTATCTTTATTGATGGCGATGAAGATAATGCCAAGGCTTTTATCGTTGTTTCTGCCGAAGGAGAGGAATGTCAGATGATGGTGATGGAAGGTAAAATATCACTCGATTCTCTTGGAAAAATCATGGATATCATGGGTGGTGACGAAGATTAATCCATCTTACGTTATATCAGAACTGTTTAT
>JAFXVU010000226.1 GCA_017534705.1 Bacteroidaceae bacterium | reverse complement strand
TCCCTCCAGCTCCACAACCTAAAAAGTAACCGCTCGAACCTCAATGGTTCAAGCGGTTACTTTTTTCAATACATGATTTAGCGGATTTCAACAATAGTCATCGGTATGTCATTCCTCCAACGTCTTCACCACATCCTCCAACAAACTAATGATAGGCAAGTGCTGTGGACAAGCATCTTCGCACTGTCCACACTGTACACACGCTGATGCCTTCTCTCCTCCGGGACGCCACTGATAATCGTTTCGAGCCTCTTTCAGGTCGCCATACATTTTGTACACATTCATCACTGCAAAAATCTCGGGGATATGAATGTCCATCGGACAGCCTGGAGTACAATAATGACATGCGGTACAACCGATGATGTCGGACTGTGACAACGACTTGCATGCAGTTTCCAACACTTTCAGTTCTCCTTCATCCAAAGGCTGTAACTGACGCATGAACGACAAGTTGTCTTCCATCTGCTCCATATTCGACATTCCACTGAGAACCATCATCACATTAGGCAACGAAGCGGCGAATCGGATAGCCCATGAAGCAAAGGAAGCATGAGGGTTGGCTCGTAGAAGAATATCCTTCACTTGTTGGGGTGGATCGGCCAGTTTGCCTCCCTTCACTGGTTCCATCACGATGATGGGTTTTCCATGCCTTGTGGCTATTTCATAGCAACGGCGCGACAAGATAAGAGGGTCTTCCCAGTCAGAATAATTGATTTGAAGTTGAACGAACTCAATGTCAGGATGCTCTGTGAGAAGTTCTTCAAGTAGTTCCGGTGTGGAGTGGAAGGAGAAGCCATAATGCCGAATCAACCCTTCTGCCTTCAGTTTCCTCATATAATCCCAGATGCCGTATTGGGCATACTTCTCCTTATTACCCGCGTCAATACCATGGAGGAGATAAAAGTCGAAATAACCAGCCCCAGTGCGTTCAAGACTGACTTTTATTTCGTTTTTGGCTTCTTCCTCACTCTTGCAGGCAAAATCCGAGGCATTGAGTTTGTCGGCCAGATAATAACTTTCCCGAGGATAACGGTCGCAAAGCGCAACCTTGGTGGCTGGCTCTGACCCTTCGTAGATGTATGCCGTGTCAAAGTACTTGCCACCAGCCTCGATAAAGGCATCCACCATCCTCTTGGTGTGTTCCAAGTCAATATCTTGAGTGCCTTCAATCTTAGGCAATCGCATCATGCCGAAACCCAGTTTCATGCTATTTTCTACTAATGTATCGCGCATTTTTATGAAGAGGGAGTTAAAGGGGATTAAAAAAGGGGAGTTAAAGGGGGAGTTAAAGGGGGAGTTAATAGGGGCTATTTGATGAATATCTTCTTCCCTCTGTGAATGTAGATGCCCTTAACAGTAGGCACACCTTCCAGACGGATGCCTTGCAAGCTGTAGTAAGCATCGTCGTCATCATTCTTTATTGAGACAATGTCATTGGTCGTTGTCACATGGATAATGAAACTCTGGTAAGCGTTACCACTGAAAATGGGGTTGTTTGAACCTCTGAGCACAATCTCATAGTCGCCTTCCACCTCAGGTTTTCCCGTGATGGTGACCAAACGAGTCACGTAGTCACGTTTGAAGGTGAACGCCTTGTCCAAGCCCTTGATGTGTCCTTCGGGAGTGAAGGTGGAATCCACATTGACAGAATTGCAGTTGCGGTACATGAAGACCACAGGACTGATGCTGTCGCCCAATACCACTGTCTGCTCCTGAGCGAACTCGTCCATGGGATAGAAACGGGTGCGGAAGAGGTCGGGAAGATAGTACCCGAGGTGAGGTGGCTGGTTGTAAGCGCAGTTCTGCCATGCCACTGCCAAACGGTAGGTGTGGTCGTGCATCAGTGTAGGCACACGGTAGTCTGTGGGCACATTCGAAGAGAAAATATTAATTGTGGCGCCGTCACTGGAGTTCCAGAGTATGATTTCTTCTCTCCAGTCGCCGAAGATGTCGGCCTGCAAGTTGGGAGTGGATTTCGTTCCATTGCAACTGCTCGAACTATTGTAGTCGTAAGGATTCTTGCCGTTGATGAAAACACGTGTTGTTCCGTTGCCGTTCCATTTGTCAATCTTGTTTCCGTCTAAGAGTTCTTCCTGGAGGTCGCCATCCCAGAAGATGCGGAAGTTGAGTGAAGTCTGTCCTGAAGACATCACTTTTCCTGTGACGGCACTGCGTTGGTCTCTTTGGTCGGCGGAGCTGAAGTAACATCCATAATGGTTGGCATCGAGTTGCGCCGCTATGCCGCGCCCGTTGTCCACTCCGCTGTTGCCTCCCTTGATGAGCACCTGTCCGGTTGCCGCGTCGTGGAGGTCCCACGAGTAAGTGCCTTTTTCCTCATGCACATCGAAGACTTCCAGACCTGGTCGCTCAGGGTTGAGGTCTCCCAGATGCATAGCGTCGCCATGACCGAATCCAACAGCATAGAGCAGTTTGCCGTCATCATCGACTGCGGCCGAGCCATAGATAATCTCGTCCTTGCCGTCACCATCCACATCGGCCACGGAGATGTTGTGGTTGCCGTTGGCGTAAAGTGTGTTGGAACCGCCACCTGATGTGGATTTTCCTGGTGTGTAACTCTTAGTGGTCCCAGAGGCGCTGGTCTGGTAATTGACCACGCTGTAGGTGGTTCTGGAACCCGACTTATGAAGCCAACGTGGTTTGAGTTGCTTGCCGTTAAAATCCACAGCCCACAGATAGGCAAACGTATAATAACCACGTCCGAAGACACCGGATGCGGTTCCGTCAGGGCCGTCGAGCGCTGCCACGCAAGCGAGATAACGTTCGCCGCGGTTGCCATAGTCGCCCTTGTCGTTTTTGCCACTGCGGTCGTCCCAGTTGAATGTACCTGCAGCCTCACTCAATCCTGATGACGCATTTCGCGTGGGATTGTAGGCGATGGTGTGGATAGCTTTTCCGGTCAGGCCTTCAAATACGGTGAGGTACTCATGTCCGCCATTGATGCGCCCGCCACCAGCCACCCAACTCTTGCCGTTGTCGGCGGCTTTGATTTTGGAGTCGGTAGCGGCCTGGTTGACGTATGCACCTGTCCCGTCCTTACTGCCAGGAGCGGTCTTGCACATCATCTCGGCATGGCCGTCACCATCGAAATCATAAACGAGATACTGG
>JAFXVU010000225.1 GCA_017534705.1 Bacteroidaceae bacterium | reverse complement strand
TGCTCAATCAGCACCCGCAGGTCGTGCTGGATATAGTCCATACGTCCTTGCAGTCCGAGCATCTCGCTGTAGAAAGAGGGTTCCACAATGCCTTCGTTGATGTCGAAACGTGTTACGCTCTCAGGCAGTGTCTGGCACATGGCTTTAGCGATGTGCTGTTTCTGAACTTTGGCGTTGGCGTGGAATTCTTTGCTCAGTTCGGTGGTGAGCAGGCTGATGGCATAGTCCTTGAAGAAATGCTTGGCACTATCCGTGTATGATGGTTGTTGGTCGGGTGGAAAGTGGATTTGCTCGTCAAGCATTTGGTTGGAGAAGTTACCGAAGAGGATGGGTTCGCCAGACGGAGAGGGTTCAATGCGTTGGAGGAGATTGACCAGATGCGACTCTGCATAGTTGGTGAAGCAATGGGCTACAGCAGTGACATTCACCAGATAGTCGGGTTCCAGAATGATGAGTTCAGCCCGTACCCATCCTCCTTTCATGCGCGGACGGATGAGGTTGAGTTGTGTGCCTTCCTCTATCATGTCGGCAAGATACGACCATTTGCCTTTCTCTTCCTCGTTGATGCCGTCGAGGCTGAGCAGCAACAGCAAGCCCTCGGTGGAGTCCTCCGGCATCACTTGCAGGCCATTCTTCGACTTCGACCTGACAATCACTCTCATGTATTCGCCCATCGACCGGCCTACGGCTTCCTCGTCCACTTCGTTGATAGGGAAGAGCCGAGAGCATGCAGTCGGCACGTCTGCGCCAGAAACAAGTGCTATGAACAGGCAGAGGTTGCGGAAATCGGTGAGGTGGTATTTTTGAAGTGTTGCGTCATCGAGTGTGGTGTGTTTGCGCAACCGGTTTCGGGTGTTGTTCACAGCCTTCGTGAGTGGTGCGTCTGCTCCGCGTTCCTTGAGCAGGTAGTCGGTTTTCGCGAACGAGCCGCACAGGTTAAGCGGTACGTTGGCGGTCTGTTGGTTCAGGCACTCTTGCATCACGCTGTTCATCTTGTGATACATCTTCTGGTATTCGGGTGCGAGATGCAATGACTGACAAAGTTGCTTGAACAACTCGTCAGCCGATTCTGGCTGGTATGTTGCAGTGGTGTTGTGATTCATAAAAAACAGAAAAGTTAAATTAATACCTTTTCATCTTTCAATAGTTATTGTCAGCAGAGCTGCACTTTGCTGCCTGCGACTTGCAGTTCCTCCTCTTGTACCATGAGGGAGATGGTGTCCTTGATGAGTGCCATGTTGCCGCTGATGGTGTGGAGGTCGGTGACGGGATGTGGCAATCCGTCGCTGAGGATTTGCTTGATGCGTTCCTTCATGCGGAGGATGTCGTCGTGACTGTAGCCATTGTGTTTGCGTCGCAGGCACACGTCGCATTGACCGCAGTCGTGGGTGTCGCTCTCGCCGAAGTAGCGGAGCAGTTGCCGGCTTCGGCAGACGTTGTCGTTGCTGAAGTAATCGATGATGCTGTCGATACGCTCAGCATAGTCTTTCTTTCGGTCGGTGTAAACGATGGGTGGCAGTTGTATGCGCTCGGTGTCTACCCGCGGCACGGTGAAGGTGATGGTGGGTGTATTTCGGTGAGGTATGAAACTGATGACGTGGCTTTGGGACAGCTCGATGAAGGTGTTATAGACAGTGTCGTTGTCGTAACCGGTGATGTGAGAGATGAGTGTCTCTTCGATGAACACGTAGTCAGCGAACACACCGGTGTAGGTGCGCAAAACCGCTTGAATGATGTCGTCGGTCTGTTGGTCGCGGGTATGGAGTCGGTTGAGGGTCTCTTTGGTGACGGTGAACTTCAGTCTCGACTTGAATTCTTGTTCTTCCTGATAGTCGATGTAGCCAGCTGTCGAGAGGATACGCAATGCACTGTCGGTGTCGATGGCGAACTGCCTGAACCGTTGGCAGAAGAGTTCGAACGCGAAGTAGTAGGTGTGTCCGTAGCCTTCGCCTAAGCCCACTTGGAGAAAATAGCATACATTCTCGTAGGTTTGGCGGATATAGTCGATGGAGGGATACGAGGTGTCGATGCGTCGGTGGAGTGTGCCTTTGTCCTGCTGGTTGCAGAGCAGCACAGCGTATGCGTGAATGCCATCGCGTCCGGCGCGTCCGGCCTCTTGGAAATAGGCTTCGATAGAGTCAGGCACATTGTAGTGAATAACGATTCTCACGTCGGCCTTGTCGATACCCATGCCGAATGCGTTGGTCGCCACCATGATGCGGCTGTTGCCTTTGGTCCAGTTGGCCTGGCGTAGGTCTTTCTCGGCGTTAGTCAGTCCTGCGTGGTAGCTGTCGGCGGTGATGCCGTTGGCATTAAGGTAGTTGGCTATCTCACGGGTGAGCCTTCGGCTGCGCGTATAGACGATGCCACTGCCTTGAGGCACTTTCTGGAGGATGCGCAGCATCTCAGCAGTCTTGTCGGCAGTCTCGCGCACAACGTAGGAGAGGTTCTTGCGCTCGAAACTCATGGAGAAGACGTTGTGCTCTTTGAACTCCAGACGGTTCTGGATATCCTCGACCACACGAGGTGTTGCGGTGGCGGTCAGTGCCAGTACTGGCACACGATAGGGTATGAGCTGGCGCAAGTCGTTGATGCGCATGTAGGAGGGACGGAAGTCGTAGCCCCATTGCGAGATGCAATGCGCCTCGTCCACACATATCATGCAGATGCGGCGTATGAGCGTCACTTTCTGGCGGAATCGTTCGGATTGGAGTCGTTCGGGCGAGATGTAGAGGAACTTGTAGTCGCCGAGGATGCAGTTGTCGAGGATGCGTTCAATGTCGCTTCCCATCATGCCGCTATAGACGCATGCCGCCTTGATGGCTCGCATACGCAGTTGGCTCACCTGGTCCTTCATCAGTGCGATGAGCGGTGTCACCACGATGCATAGTCCTTTCATCGTCATGGTCGGCACCTGGAATGTGATAGACTTGCCGCCTCCCGTAGGCATCAGTCCCAAAGTGTCTTTTCCACTGCACACGCTCTCGATGATTTCGCGTTGTATGCCGCGAAAGGAGTCGTAGCCCCAATAGTGGCGCAGCGTCTCAAGGTAGATGTCGGTTGTGGTGTTGGATGCAGACATTTCTTTGGAGTGGGGGGTGGCGGTTGGCTTGTCACTCTTGTTTGGTGGGTCTTGGCTTGATGTCTATGATTTGGAGTTGCACCTCGCCCCTGCGGTAGGTGTTCTCCTCGATGGTGTAGGCGATGTCGAACGACTGTTTGGTCTTGATGTATCTTGCCTGCGAGCTTTGTCCGAATGCGATGCCGTTGAAGATGCGGCTCGAGGTGTTGTCGACGAGTTCCAGCTTGATGTGCTCCTGTTCCCTGCCCACGACCTTGCTTGTGCCGTAGTCATAGACTTGCCGGGTGCAGAAGATGGGTTTGGGGTTCTCTGGTCCAAAGGGTCTCATTCGCTTGATGTCGGCGCAGAATTTGGGTGTGATGTCGCGGAATGATATCACGGCGTCGATGTCGAGGTTGGCTGAGGTCTGCTTGGGGTCGATGTTCTCACTCACGTAGTGGTTGAAACGCTCGCGGAATTCCTCGAGATGCTCGAGTTTGAGCGACAGTCCTGCGGCGTATGTGTGGCCTCCGAAGTTCTCGAGCAAGTCCTTGCATTGCTCGATGGCCTTATATACGTCGAAACCGCTGACGCTGCGCGCGCTTCCAGTGATGAGGTCGCCCGAACGGGTCAGCACAACAGCGGGACGGAAGAACACCTCTGTGATGCGTGAGGCCACGATGCCGATGACACCTTTGTGCCAGTCCTCGTTGTAGATGACGATAGAGTCGCCTGCCTGGTGGTTCTTCACCATCGACTCCACGATGCCGTTGGCTTCCTCCGTCATCTTCTTGTCCAGTTCCTTGCGTTCCTCGTTGTAACGGTTGATTCGGGTGGCTTCCACTGCTGCTTTTCGATAATCATTCTCCACCAGCAGAGCCACCGATTCCTTGCCGTTCTGCATACGGCCGGAGGCGTTGATGCGTGGTCCTATCTTGAAGATGATGTCGCTCATGGTCACCTCCTTGTTCTGCAGTCCACAGGAGTTGATGATGGCTTTGAGTCCGATGGTGGGTTTGTTGTTGAGTTGACGCAGTCCATGATAGGCGAGTATGCGGTTCTCACCCGTAATGGGCACGATGTCGGAAGCGATGCTCACGGCGCAAAGGTCGAGCAAGGGCTGTAGCTGTGTGAAGCTGATGCCGTTGTTCATGGCAAAAGCTTGCATGAACTTAAAGCCCACGCCACAGCCGGAAAGATGTAGGAAGGGGTAAGTGGAGTCGCGGCGCTTGGCATTGAGGATGGCCACGGCTGGAGGTAATTGGTCATCTGGCACATGATGGTCGCAGATGATGAAGTCAATGCCCAAGCTTTGGGCATAACGTATCTCTTCCACAGCCTTGATGCCGCAGTCGAGCACGATAATCAATTTCACGCCTGTCTCGTGGGCGTAGTCAACACCCGTCATCGACACTCCATAACCCTCGTCGTAGCGGTCGGGAATGTAGTAGTCGACGTTGGAGTGGAATTTGGTCAGAAAACGGTAAACCAGGGCCACTGCGGTGCAACCGTCCACGTCGTAATCGCCGTAAACCATGATGCGCTCTTTGCGTCCTATTGCCTGATTGAGGCGGTCGACCGCGACGTCCATGTCATTCATCAGGAACGGGTCGTGCAGGTCGGAAATCTGGGGGCGGAAGTAGTGTTGCACAGCATCGGCAGTGGAGATACCGCGTTGCAATAGCAGTCGGCAGATGGTTGGGCTCAAGCCCACCGTCTCCGACAGCTGCTTAGCTGCTGCTTCCTGCTCTGGTGTTGATGGTTCGTAGTTCCATAAGTAATTCATTATATGTTTGTTTTTATTGAAATCGCTCTCGGGAAGGCGTAGGTTAGGAGGTGCCTTCAATGGTGGTGCGAGGTTCCGACTTTTTCGCAAAAGTGCATTCTACACCAATTTAATTGGTAAAGTTACGAATTTTCTTTGGAAAACAAACAATAAATGATGTTAATTATGCTAAAAATCATGTTTTTTTCATCTGAAAGATGCCTGACATGACATTTTCGTTTTTTTTTTTATTGGCAGAGGATTTGGCAGATTTCGTCTTGGAATGCCCGGCATCGGTTGGGGTTGAGCACACCATTTGAGAGGATGGCGAAAGCGAGGTCGTCGCCGTTCGAGGCCTTGGCAAAGCCTGTGAGGCAGCAGGAGTTGGCGCTGGTGCCCGTCTTGGCGTGTATGCGGTTGTAGGCTTGTCCGTCTGTCATTCGCATGCTCAATGTGCCGCTCTTGCCAGCCACGGCAAGTGATGAATAGAGTGGTGAGAAAAGCATTATCTTCTCGTTGTAGGCGTAAATGAGCAGACGTATCTGGCTTTCAGCGGTCATGTTGTCGTAAGGGCTCAGTCCGCTGCCATCGACGATGCGGAAGTTGAAGTTGTCGCAACCAGCACGGGTAAGTGTGTTCTTCACCATCGAGAGTCCGTCTTTGGCGCTGGCTCCTTTTTTCTTCTTGAGGCTGGCCAGGCGGTAGAATACGGCCTCAGCGTAGAGGTTGTCGCTATCCTTGAGCATGGTGGGTAGCACACGTGACAGCGAGTGGCTGATACGGCATAGTTCCTTGCCCAGAGGGCTCACGCCGTTGGTGGAGAGCAGCAGACGTTCATAATCCACCGATACACCTGCTTTCATCAGTTCGCTGGCGAAAGTGCGCAGACAGTACATGTCTGAATTGGCAATCATGTTCCAGGCTTTGGAACTGAGTCGTTGGTGGTCGATGAATAGCGGGGTGAGGTAGGGGGTCACGGGTGATGGATAATCGTCCCAACTCCAGCCGTTGCCCATGCGGAGGGTGTCGGTCATGCTCAAGTCGCCTATGATACGGCCATCGATTCTATTGATGCCGGCTGACTTCACCGAATGTGCTAAAGACTGTAGGTCGCCGAGACTGAGCAGGGGGTCGAAGCCTCCCACGAGGATTAGGTCGCCATGGAGGGTTCCGCCGCTGACTGTGCCGTTCTGGTGCAGGGTGGTGTGGAACTCCCCTTTCATGCCGAGGTTCTCCAGGGCGCTGATGGCTGTGAGGAGTTTGAGTGTCGAGGCGGGTATCATCTGCTGACGCTCATGGTAGTTGAAGAGAAAAGAGTCGGCGCTGAGGTTATACACGCTCATGGCGGTGGTGTAGGGCAAGTTGTCGAGATGTGTGGCCAGATCGGCCAAATTGTGGTTCATCTGCTCAGTCCAGGCATCCACCGTTTTTTCTTCCTTGCCTTCCTCCTTGCCTTTGCAAGAAGTCAGGGCCAAGGCGATAATCGTGGCGAATAGAAATGTTAGTGTTATCTTGTTCATATTCAGATTATTTCTTTTTATTCAAGCCTTCGATGGCACTGCGCAGTGAGGGAGCAAGGGCAGGAATGTTGTGGCTGGTGGCAATGGACTCCAGCAGGTCGAGCGACATATGGCTCTTGTATTCTTTCTTGAGTTCTTTCTTCTTGTCTTTCCACTCATTCTTGTCCATGTAGTCGCGGTCGATGCCATAGGTTTCGATGATGAGTTTGTATCGTCCCTTGCCGCCGTCCCATTGCCACTGGTGGCTGTACATCACAAAGTCCTCGGCATTGAAGCTTCCTTCTTCATCGCAGTTGTATGTCTCTGTGTATTGGTAATCGTAATGTTTCTCTTGGCGTTTTTCCAGCAGTTTGTTTTTCCCCTCCACTTCGTTGCTGTACATTTGTGCCTTTCCAGCATCGATGGTGAATATGGTTTGACCTCCATTGCGCACCAAGGTTCCTATTTTCTCTGTTGCTGTATGGAAACTTTGGCGATCAGGAGCTTCATCTTTGACCGTCAGATGGTAGATGTCTTTTATTTTATCAATTGCGTTGGTAGTCAGACGAATCTCGCCGGCGTTGAATTCCATGACACGAGCGCCCCAAGTGATGCCCACTCCCGTTGCGGGGTAGAAGTCTCCCATGCAGTTGAGTTGGCTTCCCTTTTCTTTTTTCTTGTTCTTGAGGTCGAGGGCATTGGGGAATATGCCTGCCTGATAAAAGCGCAGTGAGTCGTTGATGAAGGCGTAAGCGCGATAGTAGGTTTCCACATAGATGTAAGGCTTGGGCTTTACCACGATTTCTTCGATGTCGTAGTCCACGTCCTCCAAAGTGATACGTCCGTTGTTGAGTGATGAGACTCTGACAGCCTGTGGCTTATAGGCTACATGGGTGGCTAACACTTTTTCTGCCCCTTTCACATCGTCGAGTACACCGTCGATGTTGGTGTTCCCGATGATGTTACCGTCTTCGGTCAAGATATGGACGAAAGGAATGCCATGTCCGTTGTTGTCAACCACTTGTATTTTTTGCGCGTTCATGCTCATAGCAGTCATTATGGCGGCAACAGCGATTAGTAGGGTCTTTTTCATCGTTTTTACGTCTTTGATATTCAATTAGTTTTCTCTATGTTGTTCACTTCTTCAAAATGCGATGCAAAAGTACAAATAAATGATGAAATAGATGTTCTTTTCACGATGAAAGTGAATGGTATAGGCACTATTAGCCATAGTAATTTGTTTGCCCTGAAAATGATGATACGATTCTCTGTCTTATCCAAAGTGCCTGCGAAAACAAATAACAGTATCATGCTTCGCAGATTTCATGCTGCCGCAGTCGTGGCGCTGCGCTATATCCTTTTAATCCTTAAACTCAGTGCTTCTCGCCCACCGCATAATCATTTCGAACCGAAGATGTCTGTGGGGCTGAGGTTGAAACGAAGGCACTCCTTGCCTCGGCTGTCCTTTTAGATGTAGATGAGATATTAAATGGTGAGTCCAAATTTGAGAATGGAACACGCGGCTAAGATGTTCATGCCAATGAGGGCGA
>JAFXVU010000224.1 GCA_017534705.1 Bacteroidaceae bacterium | reverse complement strand
GTGTTCGAGGAGCGTTGCGAGATGATTTGCCGAGCCATCAGGGAGCGCCATCCGGAGATAACGATTTGCGGAACGGTGGGCCCCTTCCACTATCCTTCAGCCGACTACATCGAAGGGTGGGACTTCGCCAAGAAGCACAAGGACGTGATTGACATGGTGGACGAGCATTACTACGAGTCGACGGGCTGGTTCATGCATCATCAGGACTACTACGACAACTACGACCGACAGGCGCCCAAGGTGTATGTGGGTGAGTGGGCTTCGAGAACGCGCACGCATGAGTCGGCGCTGGCTGAGGCGTTGTTCCTTTGCGGATTGGAGCGGAATGGCGATATCGTTGAGATGTCGAGCTATGCTCCGCTGCTGGCGAAGGAAGGTCATCACAACTGGAACCCCGACATGATTTATTTCAGCAACACGTCGGTGGAACTCACGCCCAGCTACCACACGCAGCGCCTCTGGGGCAACTATGGTGGCGACAGGTACATCTCATCGAAGTTGGATATTGAGAACCCCGAATGGGCGTATAGGGTTGGGGCAACTGTTGTGAAAGACTCGCAGACCGGCCGCACGTATCTGAAACTGGTGAATGCGTTGCCCTCGGAGGTGAAACTCGATGTCCAGGGCCTTCCTTTGCCTTCGCATCCTCTGTGGGAAGGTTTCAGCGGCAAGCCAGCCGACCAAAAAGTCTATCCGCGCGACCCGTCGGACGACCACTCGGGCGAAACGCTCTCCATTGACGGCCAAACAGTGACCTTGCCACCGTATAGCGTGAGAGTGATAGTTGTTGGGGGGTAGGAAAGTACTTTGATGTCGCTGTCGTGTTTTTAAAATCTCCCGTCTTTAGCAAGGATGTCAATCATCTGGCCGATGTAGTAGAAGGGGATATTAATGAGACGATACGGTTTGTTGTCAGGCTGAGGGGTCTTGGCCTCTTGAACAAAGTACTCTCCGCTCCAAATTCGAACAGCGGTAACAAAATGTTTGGACTTGTTGACGAAACTGTGTAGGGATTTCAAATGAGAGTTGGTGCCCGCCTTCACTTCTATGGGAATAATTTGGTCGCCATATTGCCAGATGAAATCAATTTCAGCTTTGGCATTGTTCTCCTCACGTACCCAAAAGAACTGTTTCTCAACAAAGTGTTGGTCTAACCACACGCGCAGCTCCTGAGCTACTATTTGCTCAGCAGCACGTCCTCGCCACGTGTCGAGCAAATCCTTGTTTTGAAGGTATTGTATCTGGATGCCTGTCACGAAATTGGTAATGCCACTATCCACCATAATCAATTTGGGCGAACGCTTGTAATTGGGAATGGCCGGGGCATCTGTCGAGGTGACAGGATAGTCCAACGAAAGGATATACACCCTTTCCAAACAGTCCATGCCTTCATGTATTTGAGTGCTGGTATAACTGCTATTGCCAAATCTGGAAAAAGTGACGTTTTCTGCAGTCGAATACCAGGCTGTGTCGAGTATGTGGCGTATGATGCGCACTTGTTCTTCATTTCTGGCGTACCGTTCAACATCCTCATTATAGCCCTTCAACAAAGAATTGAAAATGGGTGAAAGCCTTTCTACATCGTGATATTTTGAGTAGATGGACACACCCTCGGGCATACCGCCTATAAGGGCATATTGGTTGAACAATCTCATCATCTGCTCATGCATCAGCTTGGGAACACTCTGTTGAACCAACATGTCTCTCAACTGGCCTCCTTCCATCGCATTTACATATTCTATGAAGGAGAATGGACGCAGGTTCAGATATTCCACACGGGAGACGGGGAATGACACCCGTTTCTTTAGAAGACTTTGCAGACGGCTCCCGGCTGTGATGACATAGAGCCAGGGCATCTTCTCATAGAAATAGCGGAGCAGGCCAACAGCCTCAGGCACTTCCTGTATCTCGTCAATGAACAGCAGCATGCGCTTATTGGAATCTGACACCACATGATTGCGTAGACATAGGTATTGCCAGATGTCTTCAACTTTATCGGTGCGCTGAAATATCGTAGCGTCCTCTGATAGGTCGAGATTGACTTCTATAAACACATCGAACTCCTTGCCGAACTCTCTCACAAGGGTACTCTTGCCTACTTGACGGGCTCCTCGGATAACAAGGGGCTTATGGGGGGAGCGGCAGCTCCACTGGCGCATCTGCGAAATGAGGTCTCTTTCGAACATAATAAATGGTTTTTATGTTGCAAAGATACTTTTTTCTTCTAAAATATAACCACTTTTATCAAAGATTCTTCTAAAATATAACCAACTTTAACTCGAATTCTTTCTAAAACATAACCAACCGGCATTTCTCAAAAGGCTAAAACTCCTACAGCATTTGCATGTATTATGCTCTGAACTACTTGGATTGCTTGCATTTTTGGTTACTGATCAACTGCGATATGATTACTTTTCACTATAGCAGACGGTCTTTTTTGCGGTTTGTCCTCTTTTTTTTATAGTTTTGTTTGCAATTTCAAAGTTTTTTATTTTACTTTGCAGTCGTAAATGCAAAGAATATACATAATTTATTAATAAATTCTAAACGAAAATGAAAAAATTATTGAGTTTCTTTGTTGCCGCATTCGTGGCCACAACGGTTTCGGCACAGACTGTGACCGAAAGCAAAACGTTCGACAACTTCTACATCAGCATCAATGGTGGCGTCGCTACCAAGATGAAAGGTCATGCTTGGATGAAAGACCTCAACGCCGACGCCGGACTGCGTATCGGAC
>JAFXVU010000223.1 GCA_017534705.1 Bacteroidaceae bacterium | reverse complement strand
TGACCGCTACAGCCGATGACTCGAACGGAAAAGTGGTGAAGGTGGATTTCTATGATGGTGCTACACTCGTGGGAACAGTGGAGAAAGCGCCCTACCGTTTTGTTTTCACCGGATTGACTTCAGGAAAGCACAACTTGAAGGCCGTGGCAACCGACAACGATGACGAGACAGCCACCGCGTCGGTGGAGGTGTCGTTGCAGGCTCCGCAGTCCTTGACATTCTCTTCGGTGTTTACCGAGGCCAATGCCTTGCCTGCGGGCTGGACTACATTCGACAGTCAGGAGAAGCGAACTGGCTACAGCAGTGGCTATTCGCAAGGGTGCAGGGTGTTGCAGTTCACGGGTTCTTCCCGTGGGTTGGACTATGGCCTTTACATCCGCAACATCGACGGCAAGGAACATGAGGGATGGGCCAAGTTTGGACTTGAGGATGCAGGTTCCATGCTTACCTTATCGCCTGGACATTATTTGTTAAGATACAAGATTTGCAACTGGAACAACCCAGAATTTGAGCCAGTGGATATCTGTATTGAGAAGCAAACAGGAGGTGAGGCGGTGGTTACTCATACTTATACTCCCACGTTAAACATTGGAAACAATGCCTCCAATAATTTCGGTTCTCTTCGTTTACAGACGTATGAGTTCGACATCGAGGAGCAAGGCAACTACGTGCTGGCGTTCTACACGGCTCCAGTGGGATGGGCTGACTGCATCATAGGCCAACTGATGCTAACGGCTAACAGCTATGTGTCCACTGACATCCGTGGCGTTCAGACTACGGTGTCCGACGATGCTGACTTTTTCGATTTACAAGGAAGGAAGATTTCCCAACCTTCCACTCCCGGTATCTATATCAAGAACGGGAAGAAGATTCTCGTGAAGTGAAATCTCAAGCCTAGGCATCATTTAATACAGTGTGAGATATGACTCATTTTTTAACCATTGTGGCAGTTGCTCTTTGCTTGCTGTCATGTAATAACAACAAGGAAGATATGAATACTATTTATGAATTTACCGCCCTGTCAAACAAGGGCAAGGAAGTGAACTTCGCCGACTACAAAGGCAAGGTTCTGCTCATCGTCAATACCGCCTCTAAGTGCGGATTCACCCCTCAGTACGACGGTCTGGAGGCGCTCTACCAGAAGTACAAGGACCAGGGGTTCGTCATCATCGGATTCCCCTGCGACCAGTTTGGTCATCAGGAGCCAGGTACCGATGAGCAGATAGAGGAATTCTGCCGTTTGAACCACGGTGTGACCTTCCCGCTGATGAAGAAGACTGAGGTCAACGGTGAGGGCGCTCATCCAGTTTACAAATGGTTGAAGAGCCAGGCAGGTTTTGCTGGTTTCAATCCAGAGCACCCGCTCACGAAGATTCTGGACGAGATGTTCACAAAAGCCGACCCCGACTACGCCAAGAAACCCGACATCAAGTGGAATTTCACCAAATTCCTCATCAGTAAGGAGGGTGGGGTAGTCAGTCGTTTCGAGCCAACCACCGAACCACAGGAGATGGAGGCTAGCATCGAGCAAGAACTGAGCAAGTAAGTCTCTCGCGCGTACTATCAAAAAAGCCGCCCATGACGGGCGGCTTTTTTGATAAGAATAACCTTAAGAATTGTTCAACTCTTCGGCAACAGAATCGGTGTTACAGGAATCAGAATTCAGGTGATTCCAAGCGGAGCACCTTTTTCGCGCTTATATAGCCGCGTTGGGTGCCTTTTTGGTTGTAAACCTTGAACCAAGGGTCGTCGTATTCACCGCTGATGAGGATGTAGCTGCCGTCGCGCACCTTATCCACAATAGCATAGTTGGTGCCAGGTCCTTTGCGGATGTTGGTGTATCCGTCCTCGTCCTTCACTTGTGCCACTTGCTTCCACGCTCCCTGGCGGGGAGGCACCACAATTTTGTTGGCTGCCATGTAGCCGATGAATTCCTGTTCCTCACCACTGGTGTAGGTTGTATAGATTTTGTGCCATCCTTTTGTTCCTTTGGTGAAGTTGACGAACATACCGTCGGGCACCTTATCGACAATCTCGTAGTTTGTCCCTGGTCCCTTTCGGATGTTGGTGTAGCCATCTTGGTCCTTCACGAGTCCCATTCTCATTTGCTGCGCCATGCAAGGAATGCCGATGATGGCAGCAAGCAATAAAAAAAACATCTTTTTCATAATCGTTTAGTTTTTATAGTTTGGGTTATGGTTGTTATTCCCTGACAGCGATGACCAGCGATGTGTCGCACCTCAATCATTGTAGCCGTTTTAAAGGGTAAAGTTGCCCGATACATGGAGCATGGAGAGGAAATAGACCATTCCGACATAGTAGCGCCATTTTCCTGTAGGCGGCTGAACATCCCAAAGTCTTTGGACATATTCGCGAGCCAGAGCGCGATCTTCCTCATTGTCACTGTCGGCCAGCGCAAAAGCGCCGACGGCATTTGCTCCAGCCATTCCTTCGGTATAGTTGCCTGTCGGCTCAGTGCCATCGAGGTTGAACTGTCCGCCCTTGAATCCGTCGTTCTTGAAGAACATCAACATCCGGCGCATCATCGTGCGTTGTTTTTCCTTGTCTTTCCCCGAGAGATAATAGTCCATACCGACGTTCATCGGGCAGCGAATGGCATCGTACATGTATCTGTCGGTATTGTAGTCGAAGTTTGGGCGGCGATATGGTTTTCCGTCGAAGAGGCAGTAGTCAGGAAAAAGTCCGGTCAAGGAGTCCTGTGCGGTCTCCAACAGCCAGCGGGCTTTATCGGCAGCCTCGCTCCAGAAGTTGTTGTTTGCATCGGCTTTCTCTGCCCATAGTTCCAAGAATGCCGGCAGACAGTATGAAGGATCGCTGTACCAATGTACTTCCTCGTTAGGCACAAAGGTGACGAGACGTGTGGAGTCGTCGAAGAGGTTATAAACCCCTGTCTTTTTGCCGTCCTTATTGGTGATCTTGTGCAGGATTTCGTTGGCATCTTCAGCATATTGTGGTTCGTTCCATTTGTCGGCAGCGAGGAAGAGAGCAGTTACAAAATAAATCTCCCCATCGGAGGCATTACTATGGCCAATTTGTTTTCCGTCGAGAGCACACTGCCAGCAGAAATAACCATCCCATGGACTGTCGGCTGGATAGGCCATATAGTTTTTTGTCCATCGCCATAGTTTGTCGAACACCTCGCGTTGATTGAGTTGGAGGCTAATCATCATGCCGTATGACATGCCTTCGGTCCGGACGTCGTTACTACCTGTATCGACGATGATTCCCATCGAGTCTCCGACTTCGTAATAGACGCATTTTTCTCCGTCTGCATCATATTTGCTGATGTCGCCAGGTGTGAAGAAGTGCGTCCAGATGCTGTCGATACGCTCTTGCACTTCAGCATTACTCTTGCCGAGAAGAGCCGAGAAGAGGTTGTTGGAACCAGTATTCTCGGTTTGTTGCTTCTGCTGGCATGCTGTCAGCAAAAGGGCCATCAGAGTCAAGGATGATAATAGTCTACTCATTGGTTCTTGTTACTATGATTATTGGCATGATGGTTATTATGTTGAGTTGTTGACAATAAAGATAGCGTTATGCGTAAGAACTATGGTTTGGTATTCTTGATGATGAACAACACTGCGATTGAGAAAAAGATACAGACCATAACACAGAGGCCAAGATATAGTTCAAATGAAATGAACCCCTTTAAGAATAGCGCTACGAGGATGGCTAACGCCACTGTTTCCACTATTGCTGACAATATGATTCCTTTTTTCCTACTCATAATTTGGTTACTATTTATGATTGGGTGTCTGCCAATTTTGTTTCTTTGACTGTCATACCGCAAATTTAGCGAAATACAGAATACAAACCAAACAAAAAGCATTCAAAATGAACAGACGACGAATTAAGAATAGAAGTTAATGATGATTTCATGCAGAATCGTTCATAACCATATATACGGTAAAGAGCGCAAACCTATCTTGCGCTCTTTACCGTATATATTGGGTTATTGGGTTGTATGGATGATTATTTGAAAATCAGCTGTGCGAAGTTGTAGAGGCCATACTTCCAGACAACGAAGTTGTGCTGTCCGTCAGGATAGTTGATGAGCGTGCAAGGAATGCCGTTCTCATCACAGAAAGCCTTGAGTTGTACGCTGTGGCCCAACAGTCCATCAGCACCGCCGCATACCATCCAAAGAAGTTTGTTCTCTTTCTTCACCTTGTCCACATCAGGAATGAGTTGAGCGGCCCGCATTGTGTTTGGTGCAGAAGAGAAACCTCCTACGTATGCGAATACATCCATGTGTCCGAGTCCGAAATTGAGTGACTGTCCACCACCCATCGACAGACCGGCGATGGCACGGTGTTCCTTATCGGTATAGACGCTGTAGTTCTTCTCGATGTAAGGAATAAGGCTTCCGATGAGGTCCTTGTCGAATTCCCCAAACGCCCTGAACGACCCCATACCTCCAGCGCGTGAGTCGTCTTTTTGTGCACGTCCGTTAGGCATGACGACAATCATGTCGGCCACCTTTCCATCGGCATAGAGGTTGTCCATGATGATGTTAGGCACCCCACCGTCCTTGTACCATTCGTTTTCGTCGCCACCGATACCATGAAGCAGGTAGAGCACGCTGTACTTTTTCTTTTTGTCGTACTTTGGCGGCAGATAGACATTTGCCTTACGGGTTGTGCCTACTGACTCAGACTGGTATTCAATGAGTTCCACTGTGCCGTGAGGTATTCCTGCACGCTCCTGGTCGAATCCCTGTGGGGCTTCTTTGTACTCGTCGAATTTCACATCGTAGTTCTGCGGTGCGCCAAACATCGGAATATTTGGCTCTTGTGCATTGGCAGCCATCAGAGAGAGGGAAAGCAATGCTGCTAAATAAACTTTTTTCATTTGTTCAATTGGTTAATTATGAAAACAACGTTTATGATTAGATGAAGTTTGGTTGTTTTGGTTTAATTTGATTGAAAGAAAATGACGGAGTTTATTGTAGTCCTTAGCTTTTTATCTTTGGAACGAATTGGAATAGTTGTATTTGAAACGACATGGCACAGCTTAAAACAACTTTTTTATCAAGGCAACAACCATAACAAAACAACAGCGTCGCAGGCGCGACGGACAACAACGCAACAGATGGTAGGCAACTCTATCCTAAGTTTTTTGTCCGAGGAGATAAGAAGGAAAGGAGGGAACGCCTACGGCATTCCGCCATGCTGATGATTAATTGGAAAACGATGATTATTAATCAATCTGAGTTCTTTTTGGATTTCTCTTCTGCCTTATAGGATAGAATCATGCTCAGAGCACCCAGTCCACTCGAGAGTAGACCAAGAATCCTGGAATAAATTGGGACGGGGATAAACAACCAAATAACGAAAAGCACCATGAATAAAATCGCTAAGCCCACTTGTAGTTTTTGCCTTTTGTTCATTTCCATACGCATCTTATGTTGAATCTTTTACAGTCTTTAGGTAAATAAACTATTGGGACAAAGGTAATTAATTTGAGTATATCTTCCAAGAAAACAGATGTTTTTTCCTGAAATGTTGTTTTTTACTTCTTTTTTTCCGAAATTTGTAATTTAATTGGTATTGCCGAACTAACGCATCAGGATGATTAGAACTCCCCCCTATAATTGTTTATGAACATTCCATTGGTTTTGAAATTCAAGAAATATATTAAGAAGGCATTAACTCGAAGGAAGGAACTGGAGTCTTTCAGTTTGGACGGTGTGCAATTCAACGTAGTTGACTACTCTTATTGGTTTGGTATTTGGCCGTCGACAAGAACTATCGAACACGACGAGGGCAAAAGGTTTTCGTCAGTTATTTATTTGAATAGCAAGAATGGCCATCCTTACCTTCCTCCTGTTCAAGCGATGATAAAAGCCTGGGCAGGTTGGCATGAATATCATCATGCATTGGTTTTGGGATGCGCAGGTTGCGCCATTCCCCGTTTCCTATTTGATGAATATGAATCATGTGCCATTACTGGTGTTGAGCATTCAGACAAGATGATAGAAATAGCCAGGAAGTTTTTTCTCCATGGGATTGATGGTCGATTCCAACTCGTCCAAGGCGATGCTTTCGACTATGTGTCATCATACCAAGGTGTTGGTTATGACCTGATTGTCGTAGATCTTTTTCATGGCAAGGGACTTGTAATGAGAATCTTCACAGATGACTTTATGAGCAACCTAAAACGGATTTGTTCTGATACTGGACTTGTGATTTTCAATTTGAGTTCATATTTATCACAAGAGGAATTAGACGAATACAAAACGGCCATTAAGCACTTCTTTCCTGAAGCATCTTTGATGTCTTGGCATTATAGCAGATTCATAGCTTTGTTTCCTGGCAAGGTAGGCCATGATGTAGTCGGTTCTTTCAAAAAGAAGACACAGGCTTATCTGAGGAAATGACCTAAGTCTGTCAGACCTTGGATAGACGCATGGTATTGATTATTTCCTTCTCTTCTTGATATACCACAGTGTCATGAGTAGGCGAGGCGATATGCTGTAGAGTAAAGAAATCATCTTCTGCCGTTTGTTGACGGTGAATCGCAAGCTTGGAGCATACTGTGACGTGTAGTCGATAGCGCGGATGCAATTCTGAAATCCTTGTATATTTTTCACTGTACTGTTCAGCAACATGCAGAAAGTGGTGAAGATATTGGTTTGGAGTTTTTTGTCTTCCAAAATAGAGAGTTTCACGGTTTTCCTGAGATTCCATGTTTTTCCCATAGCAATACTTATACTTTCGATGCGCTTCATGTTGAATTTGCAAGTTGATTGCTCACCCCATTCTCTGTAAATAGTAAGCAACAAGTTTGTTCTTACACACTTGTTTGCTTTGAGGTAACATTCATGGGTGAAGGGAATGTCTTGAACATAGATACCGGGAACAAACCTAATATGATTCTCATTCAGAAATTGTCGTCTGTAGAGAGTTCTCCATACATAACATGCGTATGGCGAGAGATTCTCCATGAATAGTTTCCTGCCTGTCTTTTCTTCCCATATAATGTCATTTTGTATAGGCTCGAAAGTTTCTAATTCATCGTCGCTCTTATTCACGAAATCGGCCACCACTAAATCGGCTTTTGTAGTCAAGGCTTTGTCCAATAACAAAAGAAGACTTCCATCAACAAGCAGGTCATCGGAATCAAGTATAAGAACATATTCTCCTTTGGCGCATTCCAATGCGGTATTGCGAGCCACCGACAGGCCTTGGTTCTCTTGGTTGATGACCATGGTGTTGTCGTGCAGTTCCAATAGGTCGGCTACAACTTCCATGCTCCTGTCGGGAGTACCGTCATTCACCACAATAATCTCGTAACAATCATCGGGAATATTTTGTCTGAAGATGCTCTCAAAGAAAGGGCGGATGTATTTCTCAACCTTATAAACAGGAACTAAGATGCTGAGTTGTTTGTTCATTCATTTAATAGACTACAAAGTACAACGAGATTCGTTCAGGGTCGATTATATACGATATTGCACTCTGGGTGTGTTTCATGCACCTCTGTTATTGAGAGGAGACACTTACTGCCCTTTAGATGTGCTTTCAGCGTCAATTGGCGACAGCGCTCGATACAGACGAATCTGTGATTCGAGTGCTGTGCCATAAGTCAGAGGTGATTACCTTTAGTTCTTGATGTCGAGAGTGCATTTGCCGTCAGGGGTGACGAATCCGTACATTTCACCACGTTTCACGAGAGCCAAGCCCTCACTCACGTCCTCTGCTTGGTCAAACTGACAAGGAATCACTTCCTTGCCATTCTTGTCGATAAAGCCATATTTGCCAGTCGCCTTGTTCCACACACGAGCCACACCTTGGTGGAAGTCGAAGCAGGGTTGCTTTTCGTACCATTCAAGGTCTTCAGACCTGCCAGGTTCGTATCGGAACGGGACGACCGTCTTGCCCTCCTTATCCACATAACCGAATTTACCGTCTTTGGCAGCCCAGGCAAGTCCTTCGCTGAAGCGTGCTATGAGGATTTCCTCACCCTCTGTGTCCTCGTAGAGTTTGATGATGTCGAATTGGAAAGGTGTCAACTCCTTGCCCTGGCGGTCTATGATAGCTAGTTTGTCGTCTTTGCAGACAAAGGCGACTCCCTCGCCGAACTGTTTAGCAAAATCATACTTGCAGGGGATGACAAGTTTGCCGGTTTTATCCACAAACCCCAACTTCCAATCATCATCCGCCACCCAGGCCATGCCGTCGCTGAAGTCACCACCGCTTCTGAACTGGCTCAAGTCGAGTTCCTTGCCGTTTTTGTCGATGTAGGCGAGCCGTCCGCCTTTGAACACCTGGCACATACCTTCACTGAAGCTGGAGATGATGGGTCCCTCACCCAGAGGCACCTCGTAGGTGTCGGGCTT
>JAFXVU010000222.1 GCA_017534705.1 Bacteroidaceae bacterium | reverse complement strand
ATTCATTCTGGTTACCATCGATGATTTCCTGTACCACCACGGCTCCACCCACCTGAGCATAGTTCATGTTGGAGAGGAAGACCTCTGCGGAGATAACGCTGTCGATCATGAATGGTGGCATCATCTGCACTTCTTCGCCGAAGAAGATGCTCCTTCCGTTCGGCAAGGAACGAATGACTTGTCCATCGACGATGGTGTCTTGTTTCAGCCAGAGATGCGAATGCGCATCGATTATGAGTTTGCCCATGTCACACGCTGTTGATTACCGATGATATTTTTCACTTCATTCACGAGATCCCAGTCGGGCTCCTCGTTTGCCCATTCGATATTACGACGGACGTTAACGGGATTAGCAGACGAGAACAGTGTTGCTGCGATGCGTGGGTTGCTCACTGAGAACTGTACGGCCAGTTTCTCGATGGGATAACCTTTGCTCTCACAGTACTCAGCGGCCTTGGCGCAGACCTCCACCAATGGTTTCGGTGCGGGATGCCATGCCGGCACTCCTCGTTTGGAGAGCAATCCCATGCTTAATGGTGAGGCATTGACAACCCCTACCCCATTCTGCTCGAAGAAATCGAGGTAGTCAGTCAGTGCATCGTCGTTGATACAGTAATGGCAGAAATTGAGCACACTCTCGACAGTGCCCTTGGGTGAATGCTCCACCACCCATTTTAGGTTATCCAGCTGCAGGTCGGTGATGCCAACATGTCCCACCACGCCTTTCTCGCGCAACTCCACGAGTGCAGGCAGTGTCTCATCCACCACCTTCTGTAGTCCTCCAGGCAGTGCGGCCTGGAACTCGATGTCGTGCACATTGATGAGGTCGATATAGTCGATGTTAAGACGGTCCATGCTCTCATAAACACTCTCCGTGGCACGTTTAGCAGAATAGTCCCAAGTGTTGACACCATCCTTGCCATATCGTCCTACCTTGGTGCTGAGATAATACTTGTCTCGCGGAATGATTTTCAGTGCCTTCCCCAAAACGGTCTCCGCCTTGTAGTGACCGTAGTAAGGACTCACATCGATGAAATTGATACCGCCCTCGATAGCCGCCTCGACGGCCTCGATGCTTTCCTTTTCCTTCGTTTCATGAAACACGCTTCCGAGCGATGAAGCCCCGAAAGCCAATGAAGAAAGGCTCATGCCTGTATGTCCAAGTTCTGTGTATCGCATAATCTTTTGTATTTATTTCGTTCTGCAAAAATAGAGAAAAGTCCTTTTAACGTATCGGATAATAAGAAAAGAGAATAGGACAGAATTGACTATCGCATCGTGTCGCGATAAACCTGCGGCGTTTTTCCGGTGGTTTTCTTGAACATTCTGATGAAATAGGAATAATCATTGAATCCAAGCGCGTATGCCACATCCTTTACAGGCATATCCTCCGTAATGAGCAGTAGTTGCGCCCTCTCGACTTTTTTCTTATTGATATACTTGAGAGGGGATGTGCCGAAATCCTGCTTGAAGAGACGAATAAGATAGGGTTTGGTGACACATGCCACTTCCGCGAGTTCATCTATGTCAATATCGTTATATAAATGATTGTTGATATACGTCAACACCTTCTGCATACGCTCATTACTGGTCCACACCCTTGGAGTGGCATGCTCAAGAAATCGTGAAAAAAGGGTGAGTGTTGCTCCGCGCAATCTCATCTTGTCGTAGAGCGGCATGTCGTTATAGCGTTTCACATAGCCTGAAAATGATGATTGATTATCGTATGACATAGGGTCGCTTGCCGGCAGTTGAGCCTCGGGATGCAAATGGCACATCATCTCGAACAACAAACGGTCCACATCCGCACCCTCCACTTCTGTGGGGAAGTTATAGAACTCAAAAGCATTAGTCTCAGCTCTATAAGCCTCATAAACATGCAAATAATAGTGGCAAAAAAAATCTGTACATTCATAATCGTGCATCGTATATGCAGGTATGATGTAAAGATGTCGAGGACGTAGTTCAAAGGTTGCATCTGGCAGATGAAGCCATGCCCTACCTTCTGTAACGTAAAAAATTCGGGTGAAAGGTGAATAGACATTTTTCCAGTTCCAGTCTGCATTATGATTTGCGTAGCCCACGTTGAGCATCAGCAAATTGAGAGCTTCAATAGGTATTTGCATAAAAAGGAGTAGTTTTTTGATTGGGTTACAAAGATACACCTTATTTATTACAATAAAAAATAATATCACAATTTTGTCCTATTATTGTATAAAAACGACAAATAACTCTATCATCTTTCTATTGTTATTTTGCATTGAGAACAAAAGAAAAGCGTTTCAAGCAGGATATCAAACACATCCGTATAGCAAATCAACACTTGTTGGAAGGATGAATGAACAATAAACCAACTAACTAATATTTCCTATTTTTTTATGAGAAAATTATCACTATTTGGATGGATGTTGGCTATAGCACTAAATGCCACAGCCCAACAAAATGATGTTGCCGTCGAGACCGGTCCGTTCACAGCTGACTGGCAATCGTTGGACGCTTGGGAGTGTCCTGAATGGTTCAAGGACGCCAAGTTCGGCATTTGGGCTCATTGGGGACCACAATGTCACGCTGAAGACGGAGACTGGTATGCCCGTTTCATGTACTATGACGGCAGCGGACAGAACAAATGGCACTGGGACCACTTCGGCGACCCTGCTGAGTTTGGTCTGAAAGAACTCTGCAACGACTGGAAAGCTCAGAACTGGAATCCAGAATCGTTGGTTAACCTCTACAAAAGCGTAGGTGCCCGCTACTTTATGGCACTTGGCAACCACCACGACAACTTCGACCTTTGGAACTCCCCCTATCAGGAATGGAACTCTGTGAATGTGGGGCCGAAGAAAGACATCATCAAGGGTTGGAGCGACGCCTGCAAAAAAGCCGGTCTTCCGCTTGGTGTGAGTATTCACGCCTCACATGCCTGGACTTGGCTTGAACCCTCGCAGGCATACGACGGCAACTTGACAAAGGCCGACGGTGTTGGAAAGTGGTGGGAAGGCCTAGACCCACAGGAACTCTACGCCCAGAATCATGAGCACAGCCGTGGATGGATGGACTCTGGTACCATTCACAGTCAATGGGATTGGGGCAATGGCGCCAGTTTGCCTTCCGAGACTTAT
>JAFXVU010000221.1 GCA_017534705.1 Bacteroidaceae bacterium | reverse complement strand
TCTGCAAATAAACAATACCCGAAACAAAAATCTGCAAAGATAAGCACAAACTTTAACACTTGAAAATAAGGGTGTTACGGGCTTATTTTTGCAGATTTTATTATTTTCTTTGTAGTGGCTTCACTTTCCCACGCAGAATCTTGAGAAGATCAGTTCGAGGGTTTCGTCGGTGGTGAACTCGCCGAGGATGTCGCCGAGGGACCGGAGGCAGTCGCGGAGGTCCTCGCTGACGAGGTCGGTGGGGAGGCCTTGGTCGAGCGACTGACGGGCGGCCTGTAAGGACTTTCCTGCATGGACAAGAGCCTCGTAGTGGCGGATGTTTGTGACAATGATGTCGGTGTTGCTATACTCGGCTTTGTTGGCGGCCTCGATGAGCATGTCGGTCAGGGCAGGGATGTTGTCTCCTTTCTTGGCGCTGATGCGGATGGTCTCGTTTTCGTTGATGCCCGAGTTGGTATAAACGAAATTGTAGATGTCGTAGAGTTGGTCGTCGGGGATGGCGTCGCATTTGTTGATGACCACAATGAGTGTCTTGCCGGCGGTCAGCGGGATGATCTTGTCGCGGATTTCCAAGATGCTGTTCGACGGTGGCAGACTCTCCTGTTTGTAGCTTGAAACTATATCTTCCTCTTGCTCGTGTATCTCCTGCTCATTGTCTGTTCCCATATCGTCATGAGCTGGTTCTGTTTCTTCGGCAACATGTGGAGTGGGGGAGGAGAGCGTTTCGAGTATGGAAGTGGCATCGACGAGCCAGAGGACGATTTGTGCGTTCTTGATACGGTCGTAAGTGCGTTCTATGCCCATGTTCTCCACCACATCATCCGTATGGCGCAGGCCAGCGGTGTCGATGAAGCGGAAGTTCACACCGCGCAGGGTCACACAGTCTTCAATGGCATCCCGTGTGGTGCCGTGAATGTCGCTCACAATAGCTTTGTCGTCGTGCAGCAACTGGTTGAGGAGGGTGGATTTGCCCACATTGGTCTCGCCGATGATGGCTACAGGGATGCCGTTGCGGATGGCATTGCCTGTGTCGAAACTGTCGGTCAGCCGTTTTATGGCCGTGCTGATTTCATCGGACAAAGAGATGAGTTTTGTGCGGTCGGCGAACTCCACGTCCTCTTCACTGAAATCGAGTTCAAGTTCAAGCAGTGATGTCATCTCGAGCAACTGGTCACGAAGACGGCGCAGTTCTTTGCTGAAACCACCACGCATCTGGCTCATGGCCAGACGGTGGGTGGCTACGTTGGTCGATGCAATGAGGTCGGCGACAGCTTCGGCTTGGCTAAGGTCCATCCGGCCGTTGAGGAAGGCGCGTTTGGTGAATTCGCCGGGCTGAGCGTTGAAACAACCGTGGTTGAGCAGCAACTGCACTACTTGCTGTAGTATGAAAGTGGAACCATGGCACGATATCTCCACGCTGTCCTCGCCAGTATAGGAGTGAGGTTTACGGAACACGCTTACCAACACCTCGTCGAGCAACTGACCTTCGTCTGTCATGATGTTGCCGTAAGCCAATGACTGGTTTTCGTAGTCGGAAAGCTTACGTCCTGAGGCCGACACAAATATGGAGTCCACAATCTGAATGGCATTGGGACCAGATACCCTCACTATTCCTATGGCACCGCCCACAGCGGTCGATATCGCACAAATGGTTGTCATCTTTGTATGAAGGATTGAAAGTTTATTTCACAAATATCTTGTAACTTCTTGTATGGTCGGTATACTTTTTATGGACGATGTTCAGACCTCGTTGCGGACGTTGAATCCTGATGCCGTTGGGTGTATAGAAAGTGGTCTCACATTCACCTTCATCATCCGAGGGAACATTGATGTAGTCGTTTATGCCGTCGCTGTGACGTACACCAAGGAAGGCGTCCATCACTTTTGAAGGCTTGAGCGTCAATGGGTTCCAACCACCAAGATTGTAGTCGTCTATCAGTTCGGGCTCCCAATAGTACAGACCTGCAGCACCTACGTCCATCAGTTTGATCAAGAAATCACAGAGCCATTGGTTGGCCTCCAACTGCCGGTCGATGTAGTAACCCGTCTCGACGATAAGCACTGGTTTGCCATAGCGTTCCTTCAGGGTCTTGACATTCTCCACCACTTTGTCTGTCAGTTGGTAGGGTTGCAGTTTCGATGCTGGGACATGTACGGACAGACCGATGGCATCCCATTTTCCACCATTGGCATCAAGAGCATCGAAATAGTCGGTCAGCCACTTAATGTCTTCACATTCTGCCACATGAATGACAGTCTGGGTTTCGGGACTGACTGATTTCACAGCATCGTATGCGGCATTGACTATCTGAGCGAAATCGGACATCTGACGGCCAGCTTCCCACAGCATACCGTTATCGGTTTCATTGCCTATCTGAACCCAGCGGAGTTTGTCTTTGCTGTTCACAGCCCTCAGAGCAACCGAGGTGTGGGTCTTGACATTCGATAGGACTTTGTCGAATTCGAAGTCTTTCCAAGCCTCAGGCATCGTGTATTCTCCCCAATGGTCGGAGTAGTGGAGGTCGAGCATGATGTTGAAATCCTGGTTCTTCGCCAAGTTGGCCAAGACCCTTGCGTAACTCCAGTCGTAATTCTTGTCAGACGGACTCCTCAGCACACGGATTCTGACGCTGTTGATGCCCTGTTCTTTCAGCAGTGGCATCAAAGTTTGTTTCTCTCCTTCCTTATTGTAGAATATTTTGCCTTTATTGGTGAGCACAGTCAGGGAACTGATATCGGCACCGAAGTCGAAGACGCTGTCGGCAGCCTTTCTGTCGAAAACGGTGTCTGTCAAGGATTCCATATCCTCAAACGGTCCGTCATAGTCCATGTCCTGGCTTGAGAAGTTGCGTGTCTTGACACTCCATTCCCGAGCGAAACCGGTCAGGTCGGGTTTCAGGAAAATCCTGGCGTTTTGCTTGTAGCCTTTCAGATGCCAGTCCATCCATTTGATGGCGATGCGTCCGAACTCCCCTCCGTATTGTGCCCAGTAGGTGCCGCCATGACCGGCATTCGAGAGGTCGGCCCATGCCACAGGTTTCTTGACCTTACCGTAATCGACCTTGGCGTTATCGTAAGCCACGTCGCCCGTTCCGCCAGTCATATAGATGATGGGACAGTGGAGCGAGTTGAGCGTCTGTGGTGACGCGCCTCCCATCGACATGCCACCCATGCCTGCGTTCATAATCAGGAGGGTCTTGACACGTGCGTTGGCGCAGTTGGCGATGGCTTGCGCACCACCGCATGAATGGCCAGAGAGGGCGATGTTGTTCACGTTGATGGCTTTGTAGTAGTCGCTTGTCCTCGTGTTGGATTGCCTTACGAGCCAGTTGATGGCATCGACCACCATTTTCTCGTTGGAGCCTCCGTCGTCGCGCTCGCTGTCCACCATCTCGAAAGAACCGATGCCTACTACCACATAACCATGCGAGGCAATTTCATTCAGCATTCGCTCGTAGCCGATAGACGAACCCGAGCAGGCGCCATTGCACCAGATGAGGCAAGGCAGTGGTCCTTCTCTTCTTGCAGCATACTGCACGTTCCGAGGGCGATAGACCGTGAAGTCGGGTAATGATTTCTCACTGACAACGATGGCGCGGTAACGGCCGCTGCCACCATTATCCACTTCTTTCTGTCGTGCTACTTGGTCGTTGATGTTGTCGTTGACAGAAGCCTCTGCTTTTGTGGCTAAGAAGATGCTGATTAACCCTATCGTCATCAGCATAAGCGCCTTTGATAATAGTTTTTGCTTCATAGTTATATTGTTCAAGTTTGGAATTTTATAAAGACCTGTTTATTTAAATACTTGTTTTTCAACGATTCTCGCAGCGGCCTCCATCACTTCTTGTTCCTTGTCACCGAAGGTGGCGAGTTCATCACTGTCGATGTCGAGCACGGCGCAGACCTCGCCTTTGCTGTCGCGGAGCGGAACCACGATTTCGCTTTTACTCAGGCTGCTGCAAGCGATGTGTCCAGGGAACTCCTCCACGTCGGGCACTACAATTGTGGCGTTCTTCTGCCAGGAGGTGCCACACACACCGCGTCCTTTCTTGATTCTATAACAAGCCACACTGCCTTGGAAAGGACCCAATACCAGTTCGTCGCCTCTTACAATGTAGAAACCTATCCAGAACCAGCCGTAGACCTCCTTGATATATGCTGCGGTGTTGGCGAGGACTGCCGTTTCGTCGCTCTCGCCCGAAATCAGGTTCTTGAGATTTTCAATAAATTCGTTTTTGTTCATATCGTTAATTATTGGAATTTATTATAACTCCCTTTTATTTCAATTAAATCTTGTCCAGCACCAGTTCAACCAGGGTGTCGATGCTGTTCTTGTAGTTGGCGTTTGCTTCCTTCGCCACTCGGTTGGCTATCACCATGCAGACGGTCACAGCCTTATGGCCAAGCAAAGCCGACAGACCGGCGATGGCCGAACTTTCCATCTCGAAGTTGGTAATGCGTTTTCCTTTGTATTCAAAACTCATGATTTTCTCGTTTTGCTGAGGGTCGGAGAGGGGAATACGCAGTTTGCGCCCCTGAGGCCCGAAGAAACCACCACAAGAGATGGTCACACCTTTTACCATACCAGCAGTTGGGTCAAAGATGCGGTCTGCCATTTCGGGTGAGTTCTGAATCACGTAGGGAGCTCCTTTCCTTGCGTCCCATTGTTGGTGGGTGGTGAAAGCCCGTTCGAAGTCAAGGTCGCAGACTCGGTCGCGACCGTCGTAGTAGTTGAGCAGGCCGTCGAAACCGATGGAGTACTCGCTGACGATGAAGGTGCCTACAGGGGTGTAGGGTTGCAGTCCGCCACAGGTGCCGATGCGCACAATCTCCATGGTCGAGTGTTCGGGTTTGTCATCCCGCAGTTCGAGGTCTATGTTTTTCAGTGCGTCGAGTTCGTTCATCACGATGTCGATGTTATCGCAACCGATGCCGGTGGAGAGCGCAGTGATACGCTTGCCCTTGTAGGTACCGGTGATAGTGTGGAACTCACGGCTTCTGACATCACATTCCTGTGAATCGAAATGCGAGGCTACAAGGTCGATTCTGTCGGGGTCTCCGCAAAGTATCACCTTGTCGGCCAATTGCTCGGGTTGCAAATGGAGGTGGAAGATACTGCCGTCGGGATTGACAATCAGTTCAGATGATGGGTATTTAACGCTCATAACTCCAGTGTTTTTAATATGTCATTTAATAGCCGCAAATTGAGGCGATATTTTTAGTATACTACAAAATTACAAAATAATACTGAAACAAGCGATATTTGACAAAAATATGATGAAAAGAAGTGAATAGGTTAGGATATTTTGACCATTAAGCAAGACACCTTTCAAAACAATAATCTGAATATGCTGCCCAGGATGTCACCCAACCATTCTGGAAACACCCAGAAGAACAGGACAATAAAGATAAAACCTATCCAACTGCAAACCTTGGTGAACCCAGGCGATGGCTTCTTCCCTGTGATGATTTCGTACAAGGCAAATACGATTGCCCCGCCGTCAAGAGGATAAACAGGTAGGATGTTCAATAATCCTAATATCAGCGAAAATGCTGTCAACGGCCATAAAAAGTCAAAACATTCATCGGACATATATGGCATGGCTAAATAGAGTATCAGAAATGTGGCGATATTGAACAACACTCCTGCAGCTGAGATAAGCAAACGTTGCCAAGCAGGCTTGTCTTCGATGTATGGAGAGGAGGCTGTTGCTGTTTCCCTTTCCTGAATGTCTGTTTCCATGTCATCCATGTGATTTGTTAATCCTCGTTGCCGGGATTTGAACACAGTGTCACCTCCTAAAGGTAGAACCCCCAGACTCCAAGTGATATTCCGCCACGAATTGGCGTCTGGATTTGGTTTGGGTTTGTAACTGATAAATGACATGAAGAACACCTGCATCTTCTGGATAAGGCATCCAAAAGATTTGCCGATAATCACATGACCCAACTCATGAATGATGACTGCGATGGCGAGGAAAGGATAGGCGGTAAAATCGTCAGAGAAGATACTATCTGGACCTGAAAACCAGAGGAAGATGCCTACTCCTATAAGTAGGTTAAACCAGTTGAAGGTAAGACCTTCTTTGGTATCTTGGCTATCATTAAAAAACTGTGTTGGTGGTTCAGTTTCCTTATCATGACCGTACGTTTCGTCGTTCTTTACTTCTGGCGGTATCAGATTGCTCTCTGAAGGGAGATGGCTTATTTCATTCTCGTTCATACTTAAATCAGCAGATATTAGTTTTGGTAATATAAATGATTGGTCAATATCAAGTTGCAAGTGATTGTAACATACTGCGGTTTTCATACACAGTAGCGTTCCAAATCAATAACTGCAAAAATACTGGCAACCAAGGCAAAGGTACTACAAAAAGATGACAAGACCTAAATTAAAGCCAACCATCGCATGTCGAGTAGGTTAAATAATGTGAATTTTTCAAAAAACAGAACTAAAGCATAATGATTTTTATGCAAGGAAAAAATTCTTTACCTACCTTTGTAGGAGAAACAAACAATAAATAACCGCAATAATGAAAAAGCTCAATTTCCTATTTCTTTTGCCCCTTGTGGCATGTTTTCTGACTTTGATGTCTTGCAGTTCTTCTACCCAAAAGAATGGTGAAACCGCCAACGACAGCATAGCGAACGATAGTGTAGCCAATGAAGAGAGGGTTTCCTTTTCTGTGAAAGGCGTATCTTTCACAATGATTCTTGTCAAAGGTGGCACATTCACCATGGGTGCTACTCCAGAACAAGGAAATGATGCCCAGGACGACGAAAAACCCGCGCATAGTGTTACACTTTCTGACTATTACATAGGGGAGACAGAAGTGACACAGGCTCTATACGAGGCAGTGATGGGCGATAACCCGTCAGACGTTAAGGGTGCGGACTTGCCAGTAGTGAATGTGGAATGGGAAGACGGTGAATTCTTTGCCGCAAAACTCAGTGAACTTACTGGCCGTCAATTCCGTCTACCCACCGAAGCCCAGTGGGAGTATGCGGCTCGCGGCGGTAATAAGAGCCAGGGCTACAAGTATGCGGGTTCCAACACTCTTTCAGACGTGGCGTGGACAGATGATATCAAAGGCGGATGCCACCCCGTGAAGGAGAAGGCTCCCAATGAGCTGGGCATTTACGATATGAGTGGCAATGTCGATGAATATTGCGATGATAACTATGCGCCATACAGCAAAGACAGCCAGACCGACCCGAAGCTTGTCTCTGAAGACGGTGGATACGTAACCGTCCGTGGAGGAAGTTATGCCAATGGAGCCAACGAATGTCGGGTGTCGAGACGTGGCTCTTCGCGTGGTTATGTCTTCGCTAGTCTCGGATTCCGCATTGCGATGACTGCAGAAAAGTAAGAAAGTGACTTTCTGTCCCAGAACTAACGTTTGACTTCTCCTGTCTTGTAATTGATGTCGAACTTTTGACTGTAGGTGAAGTCACACTTTGTGCCATCGAAAGAGATGGGGAAGATGATGGTCTTCGACTCGGGTAGGGTGGGGTCCATCCAGCGGTCGCCTACATAAAGGTAGGTGGTCTGTTTCTCACCGAAGATGCGCAGAACGGATGCTGCCTGGGTGTCGAAGGCGATGCGGTCGCCAACGTTCTCTAATGGACTCCAACCTTCTTTCAACGATTTCGAGTACGACATCTTGCACTGGTTGGGGTCCCAGCCCGTGCAAGCTGAGGAAAACATGAAATACATGTCGCCTACTCGTACTATCGCTGGTGCCTCTCGGCGTTCGCCTGGGAAGAGGACGGTGTGTTCCACTGCTTCAAGGTAGTCGTCCGATAAGCGAAAAAGACCTAGGTCCTGGTTCTCGTTGGTGGTGGAGATGAAATAGGCTGTTCCGTCGTCGTCTTGGAACACATTGCAGTCTCTCGACTTGATGCCCAAAGGACGGCCTCCCCAGTGGAACTTGTATGGCCCAGTGATATTGTCGCTATAGAACACAGCGGCTTCAGAAGCGCCATAGTTGCGTCCTTCCCAGTGGCACCATACCACGTACTGGTCTGTTTTCTTGCAGTAGAGCAGTTTCGGACGCTCGATGAAGCGGCTCTTGCCCAGTTCGGGATGCGTCACGCCGTTCTCGATGATTTTCCGCTCCCATTTCCAATGCACCAGGTCTTTCGACGAGTACATATTCACATCGGGATTCCATGACTCTGACCTGTCCTCGCCAATCATATACCATGTATCGCCCACTTTCAGAAAACCCGTTCCATGGGCCTGTACGTTGTAGCCGTCGTTGTCGAGCCACATCTCGCCGTTCTCGATTGTGGTCCAGTCTTTGCTGTCCACAGTCTGCTGGCCTCTCCCGATGGTGAAGGAGAAGAGGCACAGCAGTGTGATTAGTGTCGTTCTTGTTCTCATGTCTTTTGCGTGTTGAAGTTGGATTCTGTCAATTTGCAAATTTAAGCATAAAAACGAGAAATGACGGCAAAAATGATGAGAAAAACACGAGTAGGATTACAACATGGCGATAGACCCACTTAATTCTATTCCAACACACGTATTTTTTGAGATGGACATGTTGCCCTGAATTCAGGGGCATACGTGCAGACGATAGTAGCAAGACCAATCTCGTATACACCCGGACGGTCGAGGTAGTACTCTGTCACGATAGAATGTGTGCCCTCTGACAAACCGTAATAGTGATACCGCACCTCTTTGTCGCGTGGTTCTACAAACTTGAAACTGTCGCTCCACGACAGTTGCTCTATCGGTTCCATACATGCCGCCTTGGAGTCGATAACGGTGACCAAATCGTAGTTGCGGTCGCAGGTATAGGTCAATCTCACCTTGATGCGGTCTCCCACATGCAGTTCTTCCTTGTCGGTGATGATTTCCCTTTGGATGGTCATGCCACTGCCACTTGATTCCACATCGGCCATTGGCTGGAGGAAACGGGCATACACCGCTCCCCAAGACATGCCTTTGGACGTTTTCACGATGGAGAAGTTGCCTGACGTTACCGGAATGTCGGATTCCACATACCCTTCATTGCCAAAACTGTTGACAACGAGAGGAGTCTCGTCGGTGAAGAACTCGGCGGGATTCTGCTTTGAAAGGTAGTCTTCAGCATCGAGCAGCAAAGCATGGACGGCATTGACGCAATCAATAGGCGTCTCCCACATCTGCGTCCTCTTCTCGTTCAGCAACCATTTCTGCATCTCCCTGTATGTCTTTTTGTCCTCGGGGCAAAGAAGATACAGGGCTTCCATACCTGCTACATGCGTCGGAATCTTATAGCTGTACCAGGAGTAGGAGGCACGGCTTGTCTGGAAGGTCCTGCCGCGATTGTCGTCGTTCTTGGTGTATTGGCGTAGGCTCTCGGCGTATGTCATTGCCCGTTCATGATCGCCTGCATACTCCAAGATGATGGTCGACATGGCCTTCTCCATCATGGTCTGTTCGTGAATGTCTTTCTTCAGTAGCGGAATCAGATAGCGGTAAGCCTGTTCCCCCTTTTTGCTGAGTTGATGGCCAGAGATGGCGCAGTTATACATGTGCTGGAGCATAGAGAATGAAGGTAGATATATCTTGTGTCCTTTTGCCACCCATTTCTTTAAATCCTCAATTTTTTTGCACATCTTTTTGTCGCAGAAACGGAACGCCTTCTTGATGATGTCTTTGATGTCTTTGGTCTTTCCCGTGAACTTCTGTAGGCGGCAAAGGTGCATCAGGATTTCAGTCGTCATGTAGAAGGATTCATCCATGTCCCTGTACCATTTGAATCCACCACCACTACCTTGTAGTTTTTTGAGGCGTTGAATGAGTTTTTTTGTCGTCTTCTGAAGGGCATCGGAATCTGCTGTCACCACAGTTCCATACTTCCCGACATTCTTCAACAGATAGTCGGTCAGCATATTGCAATACAGGGATACAGAAACAGAAATGGCGTTCTTTGCCTCTTTGTCGACCATAGCGGGCAATGCCTTGACCGCTAACCAGACGGGACTGTTGGTGTATTGGAAAGACAAACGCCTGCGTGTCGTACCATCGGGCAAAAGTGCGGCAGTGTCGATGTTTTCTGTTCCTGCTCCGTCCTGTGTGATGACTCTGGTGACGGTGACTTCCGTCTTATTAGGCAGAACAGGAAGCGAATGTTGTTCTCCGTCGCTGAATCCATCTCCAATAGCATAGACCTTGCAGATGTAGTCGGTAATCTCCTCGTCGGGGTTGAAATGGAAAGATTCAGCGACAATGCCTTGTTCGGCAAGAGTGAATGGTTTGGACTCTTTGAAAACGGTCTTCTCATCTGATGCGTCAAGCAGTTCGAAGACTATCTTACCGCTGATTTCTTTTCCTGCGGTGTTGATTATCTTGGCCGAGATTGTCGTCTCATCACCTACACGAACAAAACGAGGCATATTGGGCTGAACCATCACGGCCTTTCGTGCCACGGTCTCGTCCTCGAACAAAGAATAGAACAAGTCATGGGTGTGGGCGATTGCCCTGAACTTCCATGTGGTCAGGCTGTCGGGAAGACGGAATTCAATTCTCACGCTCCCGTCTTTGTCTGTGCGGAGCTGAGGCATGAAGAAAGCAGTCTCGCTCATGTCGGAACGAAGTTGTACTTCGGGCTCGGAATCTAATACGATTGGCCGTTTAGATTCGCAAAATTGAACATCGCTATCTGCATAATCAGAATCCATAGACATATAACATTCATCGTCTGACATACGTGACTCATTCTCCAACACCAATTGATTGGGTCTGTTGAAATCAAAGTGGACTTGTTCTGGATAGTAAATTATCAGATACTTCAAACTTGCGACAGGGATGCTTTCATAATCCCAATCCGCGTGCGGAACATTCCAACTAAGTGTAGGACCGAAATCCCATGAATTCTTTGCCAGTTGGTCGAGCGACTTGTCGTAGAGCATGGCGATGACATTGGCGCTGACATTCTTTCCTTCTTTGTCTTTTACGGTAAGCACCCATGTCTCTTCCGTGCCGGGTGTAACCCTGTTGCGGAATGTTTCCCATGAAAGTTGCAGTTCGCGTTTAGGAATGGGTCTGGTAATGGTGAAGTTCTCTGTCTGCATCTTTTTGTTTCTCACCCAAGCGAAGCTCAGGAGTAGGGCATTGCCATATTCTTTTTTGTAAGTCAACCGCATATTGATCATTCCGGAGAAAACCAACTGCGCTCCGGTCTCTATGACTTTGTCATCAGCATACAGATTGTAAACTATGTAGGAGTCTTCTTCGTTGCAACCAATCTGGATGATCACCTCGTCGCCGTTTTCTGAGAACACTTCGGCAGACTGGTATGACCACTTTTCAGTTTCGTAAGGTGTTTGGTTGGCGTATTTGTCGAGCACAAGGAACTCATGAGTCAATTCTTCTTCATCCAATTTGGCGTGGAGGGTGTGTTTGCCTATCGCTAAGGGAAGCAAGGTGACCTGCTGATTGGACGGCATGGTCTTCACTTCGGGAGAATCGTCGAACCAATAATGGATTTCTTTATCAAGATCCTGTCCTGAAGCGTTCTTCACAGCAACTGTGAATGAATGTTCATCAGAGATTTCTATCTGTTCCTCCATCTGGATTCCCATATAGTAGTCTTTGTTGCTGAGAGGGAATCGGGTTTGTGCGGACTGCATCTCGCCAGTTGTGTCAACTACGTCCACCTCGGCAATGATGTCCATGAAAACGGGGTGAGAACCCGATTCATAGGGCAACTGCATTGGAACGTCTATGAAGAAATGACCTTTGTCATTGGTCGTGGTTTCCCTAGTGAAATAAGCTCGTTCGCTGTAGCGTCCATGAAAACCTCCCACTTCCCAATATTGATTCATAAACATCCACCACCATGCTGCAGCACGCTTAATCCGATATTTTACTTTTGCATTTGACACGGGAACACCAGAATAACTGGTGGCTATACCCTCTACCGATATGGTCTCCCCTAATTTGTATGGTTGGGTATATTCTTCAAATTTCACCTTGAACGTCGGACGTTTGTATTCCTCCACTAAGATGCTTTTCTCAGTACCATAACATTCAATCGTATAACTGCCTGTATCAGCGTCTTCTGGAATGACAAAGTCGAAATGGGCCACACCGAATTGGTCGGTGGTTGCGGTGGATTCTGCAATACACTTGTTATAGTTCTTCCACAATTCTACAGTCACTCGTTCACGGACTGTGTTCACTCCCTTTTGCCGGTTGACATGGTACGATACTATAGCCCCGTGTACCGTCTGCCCAGGACGGTAAATGGCGCGGTCCGTCAATATATCGATACATTCTTCATCTTTTTCATCTTGATAAGAATATCCCCAATCACGAACATCTTCTATATAGCCGAAGGCATCATCCTCTGTATAGGGAAAGAACGCTTTTGGTCTTTTATCGTTTTTTTTGTAATCGTATATGACCTCTCCTTTGTAATTGCATTTAATAGTCGTGATGACTTTTTCTTTACTAGAGTCTGAGAACACATCGACTTTGGCAAATGGCACGGGATGTCCTGTGAGATTATCTACAACAACAATCCTTATTTTATCGTCGGGCAGCGTTTCGTTAATCGCCATTGTCTTGCTGACATGCAGAAAGGCTACATCAGTTTCTCCACGGTCGTTTTTCAACTCTATGATATAGATACCAAGAGGAAGTCCGCCTACCTCAACCTGACATTCCTTGGTGATGTACGGTTTGTCGTTGGAGTAGTGGTAAGTCTTGCTATAGACTGCTGGGGATAGATATTTACTTATCTTTGATTTCAAGTCGTCATGGCGGTACTTATAATTCTCTTCATACTTATGTACGTCTTTTCCATCGAATTTTGTCGGATAGATGGAGACGGTGAGGTCTTTGACATTTCTAAGGGTCAATGGGATAGTGAAACTATGTTCTGGAACAACAACCTGATCGAAATCCTTGCTCTTGAAAGTCGGTAACCCAAGTTGATGGATGAGTGAATCCAGTCCCTTTGAATAAGGGTCTCCTTTGAATTTATCAGCGTATGGCTTCAAAAAGTGATATTTCCGTTCTGCGTTTTCATTTTCGGCTTCCAGTCCAGTCTTTTTGGAACGGGGCAACAGATTATTCTTGCAGATGTATTCGACGGCTCTGCATACAAGCGAAAGGTCATCATACTGTCTGATGGCTTCAGTCAGTTTGTTATAAGTTACGTTATTGAAGTGGTTTGGATAGCACCAAAGATTCGTATCAGTGTCGATAATCATTTCGATTAGGGAGTAGCAAGTGGCCTTCCTGTTGTCCGTTTGCTTGTAGTAATTGTAAAGGACATCATATCGTTTTGTCTGAAGACCGATGAAACTGAGGAGGTCGTTATTGAAGATAGATTTGCTGTCATCGCCTCTCTCTATCCAATCCCAATCATCAATGTGTACTGATGCCAAGTATTCTGGATCCGACAATGCCTGGTTGATGTGTTCGTTCTCACTGTCGTAGTTGTCCATTCCAGCGAAGAAATGGTAGATGGCAGTCATGGCCTTATTGCCATCTTGGGTTGAGATATCAATGGCTTCTTCCGCAGCCGTCTGTACTTCGTAACGCAAGTATAATGAGCAATAATTCAGTAATGCACAAAGGCTCTGGTGGTCGTGTTGGGAAAGCAACTTGTCTTTGGCCTCCTTGAAAATGGATCGAACCGTCTGGGGAAGGTCGTCATTGCTTGCCTGACGGAGTTTGTTGAAAATGGATTCTAATTCTGCATTCATATGCATTTGTTGTTAGCAAAGAGTTATTGGTTTATTTCACGGTTTCATGAATTAACGATTCGCAAATTCATGCTATGTTTTGCAAATTTACAATTAAACTGTTAATCGTGCAAATTTAGAAGCTGTTTATATTTTTTTTGTACATACAAATTCATAAAACGATTGAAGAACTGTTGATATTTTGAAAAATGTTGAGTTAATAATAACAAATCGTTTGCTTGATAATGGTTTTTTATATAAATTTGTATTTTCAATAGCGAGAAGCAACAAACCCAATTATTAATCTCACGAAACATATTATATGCGATTTCCAATCATAGTTACACTCATTTCAGTCTTGATGCTAATATTGTGCTTACAGAGCGCATCGGCTCAGAAGAAGACAAAACTTCCCAAGAAGCCCCCCAAGGAATACACAAGTTACGAACCCGCCGAACCCGATATCATGGCTCAGCGTTCCACTCCTGATAAACCCTTGCGTGAGGTGGATGAATCATACGTGAAATTAGGGCCTGTCAGCAACGGACCGCACGGACTAGACGTAAGCCACTACCAAGGTAGTATCAATTGGAGTCAGGTAGCCAAAGACGACCATGCCGCCTATGTCTATATCAAGGCGTCAGAAGGTAGCGACAATGTCGACGAGATGTATCAGACCAACTTCCGTGGAGCCAAGCGTGCACGTATTCCTGTGGGAAGCTACCATTTCTTCCGAGCCAATATATCACCGCAAGCGCAACTGCGTAACTTCATGTCGCAGGTAAATGTCAAACAGCAGGACTTGTTGCCGCTCATCGATGTAGAGGTCCAGCCTCGTGGTATGTCTGACGAACGCTTTCGTCAAGTCCTTGACGAGTTCTTGCGTCTTGTCACTCGTGAGTTCGGCAAGCGTCCAATGATTTACACAGGCAAGAACTTCTACAACAAGATTTTCGCAGGACACGGATACAACAAGAAGTACAAGTTCTTTATCGCTTGCTACACTCTTGATGAACCTGTGCTGTACAACAACGACGACTATATTTTATGGCAATACTCTCCTCGTGGTCGTGCCAAAGGTATACGGGGCGATGTCGATATGTCTCGCATCCGAGGAAGGCACACCATCAGGGATATATACTTTTAGAAAAAAATAGGTAGTTGAGGATAAGAGGTGAAGGACTTAATATTCTCCTGAATTCGTATGTTACAAACCATCAGTGATTTCCTTTGGACTTATATCCTGCTTGCCGTTTTGGTGGAATGCGGACTTTATTTCAGTATCCGCACCAAGTTTGTGCAGTTCAGGCTCATAGGAGAGATGGTTCGATTGTTGGGAGAGTCGGCTTTCGGAGGAAAGAAGGGCAAGCACATCAACTCATTTCAGGCTTTCGCTGTCTCAGTAGCCACTAGGGTAGGAACAGGCAACCTTGCTGGTGTGGCAACCGCTATCGTACTAGGAGGTCCGGGTGCTGTCTTTTGGATGTGGTTGATTGCGCTCATTGGTTCTGCCACTGCTTTTGTGGAATCCACCCTCGCACAACTCTACAAGCGCCGTGGCACCGACTCCTTCATAGGTGGTCCTGCTTTCTATATTCTGCATGGACTTCACTGTAAATGGATGGCAAGGTTGTTCGCCGTCTTGCTCGTCATCACCTTTGGCCTTTCCTACAACTCTATCCAGAGCAATACAATTTGTAATGCCATGGATGAGGCTTTTGGCCTCAACACTACGGTTGTTGGTGTTGTTCTCTCTGCCTTTTCTTTATTGATTGTTTTTGGTGGCATTCAGCGCGTGGCGAAAGTGAGCAGTGTGATTGTGCCTGTGATGGCTTTGGGCTATTTCGTGCTTGCCTTGTATGTCGTGATTGCCAATGCCCGTCTATTTCCTGATATCATTCGCCTGATTGTCAACGACGCTTTCGGTATTCATCAAGTGGCAGGCGGTGGCATCGGTGCGACAATGCTCTATGGCATCAAACGCGGACTCTTCAGCAACGAGGCTGGTGAGGGTTCTGCCCCCAACGTGGCGGCAACGGCGGCTGTGAGCCATCCTGTAAAACAAGGTTTGATTCAGGCGCTAGGTGTATATACCGACACATTGTTGGTGTGTAGTTGCACTGCCTTCATCATCTTGGTCAGCGGGCTCTATTCTTCCCCCGAACTTAATGGCATCCGACTCACGCAGAATGCCCTCCAATCAGAGGTGGGCAATGTGGGTACATACTTCATTGCGGCCGCTATCTTGATGTTTGCTTTCAGCAGCATTATCGGCAACTATTATTATGGGGAGGCGAACATCCGTTTCCTTTCCGACAAGCCATATGTGCTTACGATTTACCGGATTTGTTCAGGTGGAGTGATGGTGATGTTCGGCGCTATGGCGAGTCTCGATATCGTTTGGGACATCGGTGATGTCTGCATGGCCTTGATTACGGCTTGCAATCTTGCTGCCATTTTGCTTTTGGGACGATATGCTTTCCGGTTGCTGGACGATTATATGCACCAGAAACGTGCTGGCAAGAACCCTTCTTTCAATATCTCCATAATGCCTGAAATCAAGGATGATGTGGAGTGCTGGTAAGGTCATTAACTATAAAACATATAACTATGAAGAAAGATTTGAATACAGAGTGTTTCACTCATCTTTTTCCTCGGCGTTGTTTTACCCTGCTGATGTCGTGCTTGGTATGCGCTCTAATTTGGGGACAGACCGAGTTTAAACAACCCACGAAAGTTTACTTGATGCACAGCAGTGGCAATCATTTGGAAATGGGGTCTGATGGTGGTGGATGGATAGAGTCGTCTACCAAGAGCAATCCACAGATGCTCACCTTTATTCCCGATGGAAAAGGTTACTACAACATCCAGGCTGGTGAGCAACCGTTGTTTCTCTCACATGCCAGCCCATGGAACTCCAAGTTCATCGAAGACTCCACACTTGCTGAAACCAAGTACATTATTGAGTCGGCATCTTCACAATTCGTTAAACTGCGTTGTAAGGCCAATGACCGGTATTTAGGCACCGACAGCAACGACGGACACAACAAGGTCTTTACAGACAAGAACGGAAACGACATCAAGCACCTATGGTACTTCAGCGACAATGTGCGCCAAACACCACCTGCTGACACTATGCGCTATATGGTTAATCCTTTCGTCGTTCGTCAGCATTTCAATGGATGGGGTGTGTCACTTTGCTGGTGGGCTGGACAGTGTGGCAAGTGGTCCGACCAGAAAATCGATGAAATCATCACTTGGATGGTCAGCCCCACAGGACTCAACTACAACCATTTCCGTTATAATATCGGAGGTGGCGATGACCCCAACTGGACTCATTGCACACCTCATCACATGGGAGGCGGAAAAGGACTCCGCGCCGAGATGGAAGGCTTCAAGGACTTCTCTGGCGACGAATACCATTGGGACCGTGACGCTGCACAGCGTAAGATCATGCTGAAAATCAAGGAGAAGCGTCCAGATGCCATTTTCGAGGCATTCAGTAATTCATGCCCTTATTATATGACCTACAGTGGATGCGTCAGCGGCAACTCCGATGGAGGAAAGGACAACCTAAAACCAGAATATTATGAGGAATTCGCTCATTACCTCGTGGATGTCTGCAAGCACTATAAGGATGAGTACGGCATCGAGTTCAAGACCCTTGAACCATTTAATGAGTCTGTTACTAATTTCTGGTACGCCAGTGGACCACAGGAGGGGTGCCATTTCGACTATGAGTCGCAAATCAAGTTCATCAAAGTGCTTTCTCCTATATTGAAAGAGTCTGGACTTAACACCGTTATCTCAGCAGCCGACGAGACAAATGTTGGTCTGGGCGCAGAGGGATTAAGACGCTACATTGATGCTGGTGTTGATAAGTTGGTAGGGCAATGGAACACGCATACCTATTCTGGCAACAATGTTGACAGGGCCCGTTTCAGCCAGCTCGCTCACCAGACTGGAAAACCTCTTTGGATGAGTGAAGTGGGCTCAGGCGGCAACGGCATCGGTGGTAATCTCAGCCTGACCCAGAAACTCTTCGACGATATGCGCTACATCCAGCCTGAGGCATGGATAGACTGGCAGTATATGGAGGAGGCCAACGACCAGTGGTGTACCATCAGGGGCAGTTTCGCCAATCAGACATACAACAAAGTCAAGAATTTCTACGTGCGCCAGCAATGCTCAAGATTCATTAAGAAAGGTTATGACATCATTGCCTCTCCATGTCCGCAGTCGCTCGCAGCAATTAACCCTACACGCGACACACTTGTCGTCGTGGCGCTCAATGAAGGTTTTTCCGCTACCCACCACATTGATTTGTCGCTTTTCAGCCAACTGCCGGCACGCACCAGCATCCGCGCATACCGTACTTCGGAAAACGAGAATCTTGTCAATGCATTAGGTAGCATTAAACTCAACGACAGCATTCTTACACTCAACTTGCCTACTCAAAGCATCACCACATTGATTATTCCATGCAAGGCTGTCGACAACTTTGAGAACGAGGCCTTGTTGATGGATGGCTGCGACTATCTTATCATCCCTCGTCAGGAGACCGCAAGGGCAATTACAGCCAATGGCTCTAAGGTGACAATTGAGGAAATTGATTATAGTCCCGCACAACGCTGGACCTTGACCGAAGAGGGTAATGGTGTATACAGTTTGCGGAACGGTAAAGGATTGCGACTGACTGCTCACAGACATACAGGCAATTCATCGCTCACTGCTCAAGCAACCAAAGCCAGCGAGCAGAATTTCCGTATCGAACTCATCGATATCGCCAACTACAAGATATCGGACAATGAGTACCCGCAATACGCTTTTGACCTTTCTGGCGCGTCGTCAAACGCAGGTACAAGTGTCGGCACATGGCAGTATTCCGAAGGCTCTTCTACGCCTATCCACAGACAATGGATGCTCTTCCCTGTCACTGCTTCTAAAACTGAAGTCGATGACATACGTCGGATACAGCAGGATGATCAATTTGGCAAGACTGTTAAAGATGCAGGCGTTTACGACCTCTCTGGCCGTCGTGTCGCTGATGGAAACGATTTCTCCGGATTGTCCAGAGGCATCTACATCCTTAACGGAAAGAAGATAGTTATTCCTTAATCCTTGTGACGCTGAAGTAACAATTCTCTAAAGGTCGAATGACTTTAATTCGCTCATTCGAGGTATCGTGATAAATTCCATTGCGAGACGATTTCGAATCAAGATAAATATCAAAAACAGCGGAAATGAAACTCATTTCCGCTGTTTTTGATGAATAGGATGTGATTAATAGTCTTAGCTGAGGAAGCCGAGGAGTACACCTGCAGCAACGGCAGAACCAATCACACCAGCAACGTTCGGACCCATGGCGTGCATGAGCAGGTAGTTGTGGGAATCGTATTCCAGACCGATGTTCTGCGAGATGCGGGCTGCCATAGGCACAGCCGATACACCGGCATTACCGATAAGTGGGTTAATCTTGTTCTTCTTCGAAAGGAAGAGGTTCATAATCTTCACAAAGCATACACCAGAAGCGGTGGCGATGACAAAGGCGGTAGCGCCAAGGAAGAAGATGAAGATGGTGTCCCAAGTGAGGAACTCACTGGCCTGTGTAGAACAACCCACGGTCAAACCCAGAAGCATCACAACGATGTCGTTCAGCGCGCTACCAGCAGTCTTAGCCAGACGGGTGGTCTTGGTGCTCTCCTTCAAGAGGTTGCCGAAGAACAACATACCCAGCAGTGGCAGACCTGAAGGCACCACGAAAGTAGTGATGAGCAAACCTACGATAGGGAAGAGAATCTTCTCTGTCTCGCTGACCGAGCGAGATGGCTTCATCTTGATGAGTCGCTCGTTCTTTGTGGTGAGCAGACGCATCACTGGAGGCTGAATCACTGGCACGAGAGCCATGTAAGAGTAGGCGCAGACAGCGATGGCACCCATCAGGTTAGGTGCGAGTTTCGACGAGAGGAAGATGGCTGTAGGACCGTCAGCACCACCGATGATGGCGATACCAGCAGCCTGGTTGGGCTCAAATCCGATAGCCAAGGCTATCATGTAGGCACCGAAGATACCGAACTGAGCCGCTGCACCGATGAGCATCAGCTTGGGATTGGCAATCAGGGCCGAGAAGTCGGTCATGGCACCAATGCCCAGGAACACAAGGGGAGGATACCAACCCAGTTTCACTCCTTGATAGAAGAAGTTGAGCACCGCGTTGTCCTCGTATAAGCCAATCTCCAGACCTGCCGACTTGAAGGGGATGTTTCCCAGTATGATGCCCAAACCGATGGGTATGAGCAACAGCGGCTCGAAGTCTTTCTTGATGGCAAGCCAGATGAAGAACGCACCGACTGCAATCATAATCAGGTTGCCCCACTCAAGGTTGGCAAAACCCGTGTACGACAGGAAGTCAACGAACTTCTGGGCTATGAAACTTAGAATACCTGTACTTTCCAACATAATCATTCAATTGTAATAAGGATTGTACCTTCCATCACTGCGTCGCCCTTGTTGACCTTGATTTCAGTCACCTTACCGTCACGCTCAGAGTCGAGGTTGTTTTCCATCTTCATGGCCTCAAGCACAACGAGAGTCTGTCCTTTCTTTACTGCGGCGCCTACTGCCACCTTGATGTCTACCACAGTGCCTGGCAGTGGGGAACGAAGGGCATAGACACCAGCGCTCACTGTCTCTTGCTGAGCCTTTGGAGCCTCTACTGTCTTCACGGGAGCCTGAACCGCACGTACCACTGGTTGTGGCTGGGCGATAGGTTTCTCCATTTCCACGTCGAAATCAATGCCATTGACCTCGACCTTTGCGATGTTGCCTTCTATGTCTTTGATTTTCACTTCGTAAGGAACACCCTTGATTTTATACTTATATTCTTTCATTGTGAAAATTATTCAGCTGAATTTTTGATGTTTGATAAATTTGTGGTTGCTTGCTGCTTGAGAGGAGTGGCGAGCATCTCGTCCTCCTTGTTGTTCCACGAAGTGGTGTGAGGAGTGATGGTCAGCACACCGCTTTCCATATCGTGGGTGCCGCCCAAGTACTCGTGCATGGCCAAACTAATGGCCGCCACGTAGTTCTCATACTCTATACCCTGTGTCTCACGGCCTTGCTTAGCCATAGTGGCCAGGCGTTCTGCCTCCTCGTGTATCTTGCGGATGGCTTTCACGCGGGCCAGTTTGGCCATACGGTTGAGAGTCCATCCGAAAATATGGAAGAAGACATAGAGCAATGCGAGACATCCCAAAACGATGCACATGGAGATGATGGCCATGGCAAAGCCGTGGGGGTCTTTCTCTTTCCATTCTGCCACCTTGTTGTTGTGGCCGGTGCCTACAGCAGGTGCCTTGGGAGTCACTTCCTCAACAGGGGTCACTGCCCAAATCATGTTACCCTCATCGTCGGCCAGAAGCGAGAACGACTGACCAGAAGTCAAGGTACCGGCAGGGATGGTAAGCGAGTCAATCAGTGTCTTGGCGTTGCCGTCGAAGAGTGCGATGAAATTCTCACCTTCGGGGTCAAGGCAGAAATTGGTGTGCAGTGTACCACGGTTCACTTTGCCGTCAGCGAATAAGACAATGCGCTGCTTGGCGGTGAGGTTGGTACGGCTGTCGCCACTGACGATAATCGACATCATTTCTATACGCTCGGGTACAGAGAGATTCGGATCGAGGGCTTTCCTGTTGTTGGTGATGTAGCAGCCGCGCAGGTCATGGGTGCTGTAAGAGCTGTTTTCTATTTCTATCCAGCTGCTCTGCTGTCCGTACTCGTCGAGATAGCTGCTGGTGGGGCAACTGTCATTGGGATTGACGAGACAAACTTCAGAAAAGCGGAAGCTCTGAGCACCTTGAGCCATGGCCATGGTGGTGGCCAGCAGCATGGTCGCTAAAGTGAATAACTTGATTTTCATTTTCATGTCAATGATCTGGAAGTTCTACTACAATGGGATGTTGCCGTGTTTCTTGGCGGGGTTCACCTGACTCTTAGTGGCCAGCTGTTCCAAAGCGCGGATGACACGGAAACGGGTGTTGCGAGGCTCAATCACGTCATCGATGTAGCCGTACTTGGCTGCATTGTAGGGGTTGGCGAATAGCTTGGTGTATTCATCCTCCTTCTCCTGCAGGAATGCTGCAGCGTCCTCACCTGCATCTGCCTTGGCTTTGGCTTCCTTGGCGTAGAGTACAGCTACTGCACCACTGCCACCCATCACAGCGATTTCGGCTGATGGCCATGCATAGTTAAGGTCGCCACGAAGCTGCTTGCAGCTCATCACGATGTGGCTTCCGCCATACGACTTGCGCAGTGTCACAGTCACCTTAGGCACTGTGGCCTCGCCGTAAGCATAGAGCAACTTGGCGCCGTGCAGAATAACGGCATTGTATTCCTGGCCTGTACCTGGAAGGAAACCAGGAACATCCACGAGTGTCACGAGAGGAATGTTGAAAGCGTCGCAGAAACGAACGAAGCGCGCACCCTTGCGGCTGGCGTTGCAGTCAAGCACATCGGCGAACTTCGATGGCTGGTTAGCCACGATACCTACACTGCGGCCGTTGAAGCGGGCGAAGCCGACGATGATGTTCTGGGCGAACTTAGGCTGTACCTCGAAGAACTCGCTGTTGTCGGTGATGGCGGCGATGACCTTATACATGTCGTAAGCCTGGTTGGGGTTGTCGGGAATAATCTCGTTGAGCGAGTCCTCCATACGGTTGATGGGGTCGGTGCACTCTACGAGCGGAGTTTCCTCACGGTTGTTCTGAGGAATGTAGCTCAGCAGCTGCTGAATCATGGCGATGGCCTCTTCCTCTGTGGCGGCTGTGAAATGAGTCACACCCGACTTGGTGGAGTGAACGCTGGCGCCTCCGAGGCTCTCCTGGTCAACGTCCTCACCTGTTACAGTCTTCACTACTTTTGGACCGGTAAGGAACATATAAGAGGTGTTCTCCATCATCAAAGTGAAGTCGGTCAAAGCTGGGGAATATACAGCTCCACCAGCGCAAGGACCGAAGATACCTGAAATCTGGGGAACAACACCCGATGCGAGGATGTTGCGCTGGAAAATCTCAGCGTAACCGGCAAGGGCGTTGATGCCTTCCTGAATACGTGCACCACCAGAGTCGTTGATGCCGATGCAGGGAGCGCCCATTGTCATGGCCATGTCCATCACCTTGCAAATCTTCTGGGCCATTGTCTCCGACAGAGAACCACCGTTGACGGTGAAGTCCTGGGCGAAAACGAAAACAAGGCGACCGTTGATTGTACCGCTACCGGTGACAACGCCGTCGCCAAGATATTGCTTCTTCTCCATGCCGAAGTTGGTACAACGGTGGAGCTTGAACATGTCGTATTCCTCGAAACTGCCCTCGTCGAGGAGCATGGCTATACGTTCACGGGCTGTGAACTTGCCTCTTGCATGCTGCTTGTCGATGGCTTTCTCACCACCACCCAAGCGGGCTTTCTCACGGAGTGATATCAACTCCTGGATTCTTTCTGTTTGTTTGCTCATATCTGTTATTGGTTTTTCCTTGCAATGTTTCAAGCTTTCTCGCAAAGTTCAGTGAGAATACCTGCTGTGGATTTTGGATGGAGGAAGGCAATCATCATCTGCTCTGCGCCTGGACGAGGAGCCTTGTCAATCAGGCGGATGCCCTTCTCGTCACACTCTGCCAATGCGTTGGCCACACCATCCTCAATGGCGAAGGCTACATGGTGAACGCCACGGCCGCCATTGGCCATGAATTTGGCCACTGCGCTCTCCTCGCTTGTGGGCTCCAAGAGCTCGAGTTTCACCTCGCCTACTTTCAGGAAGGCTGTCTTTACCTTCTGGTCGGCCACTTCTTCAATTGCGTAACACTTCAGACCAAGTACCTCCTCGAAATAGGGGAGTACTTCATCAATACTCTTGACGGCAATGCCAAGATGATCAATACGTGAGATTTTCATAATGATTTTGAAATTTATGAATTGTTTTTATTTATGCCGAATATGGACAGATGGGCAAGAAAATGGAGCGCATCTATCCACATCAATTACATATTTTGTGCAAATTTACACCTTTATTCTTAAATAGAAAAGAAAACTTTCGGAAATACAGAAAAAATATCGAATTCCCTTTTTTTACATTGATTTCCAAAACTCGATATCCCGTTATCTCGTGATAACGAATACCTGTTGCTCTTGGAATCACTAAATCAAATCCACCACAGTGATGCCAGCGCCGCCAAGACGGATGTCCTCGTCGTGGAAGTCGGCCACACCCTCGATGTTGGAAAGGTATTGGCGGATAAGCGACCGCAGAATCCCCGAACCTGTGCCATGGAGGATGCGCACACGCGACACTCCAGCCACCAAGGCGTCGTCGATGTAGTAGGTGATGGCTTGCACTGCCTCGTCGCCTCTCATACCGCGAACGTCAATGTCCTGACGGAATTCCAATTTTCGGTCACGGATGTCGTCTTGAGTCTGACGGGTGAGGAAGGTGTCAGCCCGTTCTTCTTTCTTAGGCGGTGAGGAGGGTAGAAGACGGTCTAAGGCGATGTTGGTGACCATCGAACCAAAGGTGACTTGTGCTTGCTTGCCATTGATTTTGTTGATTTGGCCTACAGCGCTTTGTCCTTTAATGACAACGAAATCGCCC
>JAFXVU010000220.1 GCA_017534705.1 Bacteroidaceae bacterium | reverse complement strand
TTGTTGTTCTATGTTGTTCCGTCGCGTCCGCGGCGGTTTCTTTCTACCCACATGGACAATGTTGTTTATAGTTGTGCTAAGTTGTTTCCAAATTAAATCATCCGCATGGCAGAATGCCGTCAGACGTTCCCTCCTAGGGTGCGCAGTCTGCCAGCCTGCGACATCATATCGTCTTGCAGTAGTACGTTTCATAAATCGTCATATAAGACGAAGTGTTGTATAAAAAATCAAAAGAGGATGCGCATTTTGACACACCCTCGATATTTAATTACTTAGTAGAATTTCTACCGATTAACACTCTTCCTCGTCCCAAAGGAAATCCTCTTTGGAGGGGTAGTCGGGCCAGATTTCTTCGATGGATTCGTACACATCACCTTCGTCCTCAATCTCGTCGATGGCGCTTGTCGGGCGTGCCTTCGTAAATGCCGCCCTTGAAGATGTCCTCTGTCCAACCCGCAGCGATGTAAGCGTCCTTAGTTCCTGCAGGGACATATAGAGCACATTGGTCACCGTTATGCTCGAAAACGTGTTGACCAAATGAAATAGGTTCATTCCAATGACAGACGACAGTCTTAAGATTCCAACACCAATCAATTGCATTATTCTCAATTTGGATGATGTTTTCCGGTATATCTAAGAAATACAAACTAGCACCACTAAGTGCCGAAACGCCAATAATGGTGACATCCTCAGGAATAACAGTCGAACCACATCATCTGCAATTGAACCGTTGTCGAAAGCTTCTTGCACACTCGTGTACCATGTAGCGTATGCTTCAGGGGTATAGACGTTGGTCAGGTCGAGCACTCCACCCATCCGTGAGAGGTATCCATTGATATCTGCACTGGCGTATGCAGCATCATGAGCGGAACCATCGAAATACAGTCGTACGTTGTCCATGGCTACCCAGTTGGCGTTGGTGCTGTTGGTGCGTATGCCGATGGCCACGTCCTGTTGGGAGTAGATAGTGAAGGTGACAGAGAGGTGCTCGGGTTTATCATCAGTAGAGATGGCAGTACTGCTGTTGCCAGCGAAGAGCGACGCGCCTGTCACTTCCACATTTTCATCTTGTTGCCAGGAGGCTATCACGTCGGCTTCCAGTCGGTAGATACCTGCGGGGAGTTGCTTGAGGGTCTGGGAGAAGTTGCCGTCCAACAAAGTTACACCGTTCCACCATGTCTCGATGAATCTATTGACACTTGAATCGCCCTCACTGTATACACCTGTATTATTATATCCTACCCTGCAGCCTTGCCATGTTGTTGTATATTGGAAGTCCCATCCTAAGTCCATGCGGTTCATCTGCGGATTGCGCACGAGGGCGGTCACGTCTGTCCCCGAGGCCACCACCGCACTGCTGATATAAGCCTTGGCTGCTGTCTTGACCGCTTCGATTTGTGCAGAGATGGCGAGATAGGAGTCGGCAGACAATACGGCTGACCGTGCCGAGGCGATGGCTGTCTGAAGAGCCGTCTTAGCACCCACATCGGCAGTAATGCCTTCTGCGGTCATCAGTCCTTCTACAGAAGCCGTCTCATCCTCAAACTCTTCTTTCATCCATGCTAAGGCACTGTTGTCGGAAATGTTGTAGTAACCCTTTTCAAGATAGTTCCGCGCAGAACCTTCGGGTATGGTGAACAAGACTGAGTGTGAAATGTCTCTACCATTGCAAAGTTCAGCATATCTGCAACGCGGTGCATCGATGGGCATCACTACATGAGTTAGTTTCGGAGTACCGCCGAATGTGTCAAACATATTTCCTTCACAAAGAGTGGATGGGAATATCACCTCCTCAAGACTTGGGCACTCCGCAAAGGTGTTGTTATCACCTAATGTCGTTCCTTCCTCAAAAAACACTCGTTTCAAGGAAGCACAGAATGCGAAAGCGTTGTATCTCAGGATTCTGACAGAACTGGGAATGGTCACGGAGGTCAGGCCACAATGGTCGAAAGCATACTCACCTATTGATGTGACGCTGTTGGGAATGGTCACGGAGGTCAGGCCAGAGCAACCATAGAATGCGCCAATGAGAATCGATGTGACACTGTTGGGAATAGTTATCGAGGTCAAGCTCTTACACTCACCAAATGTCCATTCATCAATCGACGTGACGCCCTCCGGGATGGTTATGGAGGTTAGGCTGGAGCAACCATAGAAAGCTTCTCTGTTTATTGTCGTTACGCTGTTGGGGATGGTTATGGAAGTCAGGCTGGAGCATCTGTCGAAAGCATTATCACCTATTGAAGTGACGCTGTTGGGGATGGTCACGGAGGTTAGGCTGAAGCAACCATAGAAAGCATAATTACCTATTGACGTGACGCCCTCAGGAATGCTCACGTTCGTCAGGCCTGAACATCTCTCGAATGCGTTATTGAGTGTTCCTTTAAGATTAAGAACTGTGAAGTCGTAATCATGTATCAGTTCGCCGTCGAGATAACACTTCACATTACCGTTGTTGACAGCGATGGTGATATGGTAGGTGCGCCCATTCTCAACAGTCTGGGACGACTCGTTACCTTCATCGGTTAGGTTGCCATCTATCCTTTCTTGCAGATGTGTCTTCGTGTTTGACCTCCCACCGATGTTCCACCAGCAGTAGTTATTTGCATCAGCGACATTGAAG
>JAFXVU010000219.1 GCA_017534705.1 Bacteroidaceae bacterium | reverse complement strand
ATTGGTCAGCTCCCGACTGTGTTCTGAACCCTCCGGATACTTTGGTCTTGACTTTCAGTATTCTGATGGCGCCTTCGCTGCTGTTGTTATGGTGGGGCACGCCCTCATGGTCGAGGAATGTGAAAAGATAGTCCTTGCACAATATGATACCGTTCTGCAGTGTCTGGAACTCCTTTCCATAGAGGCCCACGTCCTCATCAAGGAGCCTGTCGACACCATCCTCAACGGCGACGGCATGACGCCGGGGGCTTTCACCAAGGGAGACTTCCTCGCACTGAGCATCATCGGCACCCATCCCGACGAGACTACCGAAACCATCACTTATTACCTGGCCGACTACCGCTCGGAGAACGAGGCCGACCACTACTACGTGAAGGACTGGCAGTGGGTGGACCTCTCTGCGCTCGGCGTGGTGGAGTCGATCACCTTCCGCATGGAAAGTTCGCGCAACAACGACTGGGGTATGACCACACCAGGATACTTCTGCATGGACGATTTCAATGGCAAGTATAACGGAACACCCAGCGGCATTGAGAATATTTCGTGTCCACGCACACCTCAGCAAGGCGCAGCCACAGAGATTGCCCGTTACACACTCGACGGCCGTCGTATCCATGTCCCACAACGCGGCATCAACATTATCCGCATGAGCGAGGGTTCGGCACGGAAAGACGTTGTGAAGTAAAAGGATAATTTTCACCTACAAAAACCCCGAAGGGTAGACGGAATTGCTCTGTCAGCCCTTCGGTTTTTTTGGGGGGGTGAGGGGTGAGAGAAATGCACTGCGGGGGCAGACAAGCAGAAGGGGCGACAGAAGAAACTCTGCCACTCCTTCAGTATTTTTATTCAAGGTCCACTCTGCACAAGGGTTTCACCCTCTGGCTGAAGTCTCGAAAAGCCTGAGGCCTTTATGCTGGGGAACTTGAAATATGACTTTGCGAATAAGATTTTTCACTCCTATTTCCTTACTAAGAATCAGGGATTAGTCGTCCCAGAGATTGATGGAGTTTGAGGGCATGTCAACACTATCATCGTCGCCTCCAATCTGATTATTCTCATGCTGTTGAGATGCGATGTCGTAAGTGCCGTCCAAAGTGCTGGAACTCAAATCAACTTCCACAATCTCGGTAATGGGTTGTTCGTACTTTTTCATCTCTCTTCTATTTGAAAATACTTGTACCGTCATTTTTCTTCAATGCGGTTCCCATGATAATTTTGACATGATGCACAAAACCTTGTTTCAGTTGAGGAACAGTGAACGGGATATAGACCGAGCCAAAACCATCGTTGTCGGGATCCTCCTTTGCATATTGTGTGTCACCCTTTTTGATGCTACAGACAATCTCGGCGTAGGTATTACTCAGAGGCCCCGTACCCGACCACGGTGTGATAGTCTGTGGAATGGCAAAGACATAGTCATTTGTCCCATCTCCGACAAGAACGGCAGGCTCCGGTCCAACAATAATAGAACCGCTCGATTGTTCAGGTGTATATGCCTTGATGGTGTAATCCGAATATTCATTGGACAAATCCCAAGGATTCTCGTCATCAAAAATATACTGAGCATTATTAACGAGATGATGGATTTTGATTTCCTTGACCTTGACTTCGACGTTTTCCAATTTTGCGGTTTTGCAAATGGTAAACTGCATGGCAGCACAAGCATGTCTGAAAGTGAAATGTATAGTTCCGTCTTGACTGTATGACTTGACATCTTTTGACACCAGCAAATCCTTAGTTTTTTCAGGATTCTCATCCATGGAAAAATCAAGTTTCACTTTACCATCTTCTTCATCAAGATAACAAGGTCCTTCTTCTCCTTGTTGTCCCCAATCAGCACCAGCATAAGCATAGAAAGTAACTGGATTATTGCCCGCTCCCTGAGGCCAAGCGGCAGTACCAATCTGAGGTGCCCACACCCATACTCCTCCTGGCTTCTGGATTTCATGGGTCCACAAGTACGAGGTTGAGAAATCCCCTTCATAATAATAATTCATATAGAATTCCTCAAGTGAACTCACTGTGGTGATGGGTGCTCTTTTTACTCCTGTATTGTCAGCCAAGGAGTCAATCATGGGAATTTCCGACACTTCGACTCGGATGGGACGTTTGGGTGCCTTCTCCACTTCTTCGATGTCGTCGTTGGAAGAACATGCGACGAGGCATAGCAGTGGGATGGACAGGAACAATGACTTGTATTTCATTTTGATTTTTTGAGTTGATAAGTTTGGAATTATGAATTGAAAAGCCCGCCCCTCCTTGGAGGAGGGGGGGACTGTCTTCGATCTTCAATGATTAATTATCATTTAAGCGTAACTACTGTTGGTGATGAGGAAAGACTGGTGGTCTGTTCGAAGGTGGTGATGCCCTTAATAGCATTATAATAGCGCAAAGAGGCATTTTCGTTTTCCTGTTTACCGTAAGCGGTCATCTGCACGACATTCCCCTGCACCTCTTGCACGCCTCGGCATTCGTCGCCTACGAATACAGCGAGCAAGTCACCCGTAGCCGGTGTGATGTCCTCGGGCAGGTTTACCGTGAGTGCAGTATTGACAGGGTATTTGCTGCAGTAAGGTGTGAAATCGATACAGAAATCTTCTTCCACTCCATACACGATTTCAGCCACGAAATGCTCTTGTCCCTCCACCTCAAACAATTGCTTAAGTTTAGCGTTGTAATAAGCAAGTTTGATGTTGAGTTGTTGGTCGGAAGAGTCGTTACCGAGAACCTTCAGAATGAAATAGGCATAGGGCAATTTTGTGCGTGTGCCTATTTGTCCTTGAGGTTCGACAGCCGGTGATGCCACAGCCCTCATGACCCCACCGATTTGCACGGCCATCAAGTCGTCTTGGCTGCCATAAGCGGCCAGTTTGTCGTCGATTCTGACAACGAGCAGCATCCAGTTCTCAAAGTCCTGAGGGTCGGGAGACTCCCAATTAGGTTTTTGGACATTCGACGTCCAGTCGACCTTCCATTCCGGAGCGGTTTGTGCAGGAGTCCACACCCTTTCTTGTGCAGGAGGGTTGACATCTTCCTCCTCATCTTTAATGCCCGATGATGTGCAGCCCCCCAGTATGAGGGCTGCCATCAACGTGGCGAGGAATAATAATGACTTGTTCATAATTTACTCGATAACGTATTTCTTACCATTATAAATATAGATACCTTTCTTCATCGGCTTGCCAGGCAGTTTGATACCCTGAAGAGTGTACCATCCCATCTGCGGTAGTTCATGCTTAGCGAAGTCGATGCGCGTGGGCTCAGTTGGTGTACCAATCACGGCATTGTTTTCGAACTTGATGATTTCGGGCGTCACGGCAATGATGTCTCCATCGCGCTCGATAGCGAATGAGATAGGCTGCGACCTGTCGCCATCAATACTCATGTAGAAGACCTGGTCGTCGGCAGAGGCTATAGCAGTTCCCCGCAATTCGCCATCGGCATAAGCATGGAGAAGGTCACCTTCCTGTAGTGTGATTCCCTCTGGGACAGCCGAGAGCGACATGGTGGACGACATACCGTTGTTGGTGAAGAATGCCGGAGCATTTGCCGGAGCATTGTTGTAGGTTTCGTCGAAGAACACCGTACCGGGCTCATAGTAAGGATAAGTGAATGAGACTTCGCCATCCTGCTGATGCAGTAGCATATATCCCTCACCCGGTTTCATGTACTGGAGGCTTCCCTTCCAGATATGATTGTTGCTTTCGGTGATGGTAAGTACAGCAAACTCGTCGTGGCTCTTGATGATGTCGCCATTTGATGCATAAGGCTGGTAGTCGGCCAGAGCCATTTGTACGGGCAGGTTGATCATCGGCGTGTATCCGATGCTGTTCCATCCAGACTTGAGTTTGATGGTACGTTGCGACTTCTGCTGTATGATACTTCCTGAGAGTTGCAGCGTGAAGTAATTTTTCACCTTGACACAATAAGCATTCTGTGTGACGAACCTGAATGTGGACAGAGAGTCGGTGAGAACCCAGTGATTGTCGAGATAAGCCATGGATACATTGTTGGTGTTGTCGGTGATGGCATCACCATTTTGCCATGGGAAGGCATCGAAGATGGCGCTGATGTCTCTGAAGTTGTCGTTATAGACATTCGACGAAATCCAGTTCCATCCTGGGGTGAGTTCGATGTTTTGCACGAACAGAGTTCCGGCATACAACATAATGGGTTTGTCGGTAGAGCCAAGGAATCGCTGCGGCTGGAACTCAATGCTGACATCGGGGTCGGTAGTGAGCATCATCTCCTTTCCTGTAGAGAATCTATACATCTTGAGGTAGAGCGGAATATTCTGATTATCCGTATTGTACATAGTGAGGAATACATAACTCTCCCCAGTCTCCTCGTTGTAATCGATGTTGGCCGCTCCATGGCACTTGCCATTACGGTCGAATGCTCCAATGAGGTCGCGTGAGTCCACATCCATCTCATCGTCGATTAAAACACGTCCGACGAGGTTCATAGAGTGGTTTTTCTCTCCAGAACTTACATACCAAGCATAGGGATAATTACCCTCGACAGAAATGGTGAGCGACAACGGCTCGGCCAATCCGTTCTCATCGACAAGATAAATCACCTCGTCGTAGAGGCCCACATTCGTGTTCTTGTTGATGACGAAAGTCAGCCTTGCCTCGCTCCTTGCGCCGATGACATTGGTCTGCGGTGAGACTTTGAGCCACTTGGGACAATTGGTCACCTCGTAGGTGTGAGCCGTACCACTGTTGTTGACGATGTTGACATAGAACTCATACTCGTTGCCCGCAATATTCATCATATTGACGGTCTTCTGTGCCCATCTGAGTGGGTTTCGGTCGACGAAGAAGCATGCAGTCACCGGCGATGCCAACTCGTTGCCATTGAGGTCGGGAATGTCACGCATTGTGACATAGATGTTGCGCTTGTTGATTTTCTCATCCAGTTCGTTGACATTGACAAGAATTTGGTTGTTCTTTCCGACGAAACTGAAATTGAGGTTCTTCAGTTCCACGTACGGCCTGACAGGCGCTCCGAGGCTCTGGTCGATATGGTTGATGACCGTCTGTAAGGAGAGGCTGTCGGGGAAGAGGTTGTCACGTTTTGGCGTCGTGGTGGGCTTGTTGGTCTCTTTGTCCATCTCATAGACGACTTGCCCATCATCATCTTTGTAAATCTTCTGGCTGTAAGCATAGGGCACTGCTACGATGTCGTTGTCGTGCATTCTCTCCTGCCGGCTGAAGCCGAGGTAGGCGAGTAGTCCTGCCTCATCCCCATTGGGGCTCTTCGTGCTGTAAGCCTTGATAAGGGTAGCGGGTAGTGCCTGTGCAAACATGCAGATGTCGTCGATATTTCCACGGAGCCAGTTGCGATTGTCCTCGATGACCAGTTTTCCATCCACCATTTTCTGTTCGTGTGCTGCCCCGATGAGCATGTGCCCACCCGAGATACCTCCGAGCGTGTCGACGGGGAATGAAGTGCGTAGCGTGCGGTCCACATAGATGTTGCCCACATTTCGCGAGCGGTTGATGGTCATGGCATAGTGATGCCAGAGGTTGTCGCTGTAGTTTCCAGGCACCTCAATATTCATTCCATTAGAGCGATAGTAGAGGCTCTGGGAGTCGAATCCGATATAGAATTTGTCCTTTGCGCCGATTTCGGTGTTGTTGCCCGCACCATTGCTAAGGAGCACTCCTCGTCCGGACTGGTCGGTCTTGAACCAGAACATGAGCGTGTAGTCCTGTTCTCTTGACCTGTTGAACGTACCATCTCTGAGAGGCATACCTCTGTCTTCCCATTCGAGGTGCAATGACATGCCACCAGGTTGTGTCCAAGTGACACCATCTTTGAGGATGGCGTTGGCACCCTGTGCCAGGTCGGTGATATGCTCACCAATACCCTCGTTCATCGGATAATAATCGACGAGTCCCAACTCGTAACCGGTCAGTCGCTTATTGCCATAAGTCTCTGCGATCTGTATGTCGTTAAGCGCGCGATACCACACCCTTGCCTCCATCATTCTGCCGCTGAAGTATGTGCGGCGGCTCTTTGCAGCATCGTTGGTTGCGCCGAAAATGATAGGTCCGAAACCAGTGTATGGAGTCTCTACATCGTATGTGCCGATATTGTTGCCTCCGTTGTAGAGTTTGAGTTTGAACTTGATATTTCCTGTTTCATCCTCGTATTGGTTCAAGACCATGGCGATGTGCCGGAATTGGCTGAAGTTGAGCACAGAGTCGGAGACGAATGTCTGGTTGGCTTTACCCACGATGGCCTTGATTCGCTTGTCCGAGGTGACGAAGAGTTGCAGTTTGTTGCTGGATGTTCCATGAGTGAAGATAGGCATCTCCTTTCCAATGTCATCGGGCTTGATCATCAGGTCGATGGTAAGGTCTTTTCCGGCGAAATTGCGTCGTGCCTCGGTTTCTGCACCTCCGTTTCCACTGAAGAGCAAGCACATGGACGTAGAGATGTCATCGTTGTTGACCTCGCCCTTGACCTCGAAGTTGGTGATTTCACTCAGGTAGTTGTACTCGACGGGCTCAGAGAAGTTGAAGATGATGTTCTCTCCCACCTCAATGATGCCATCCACCGGCTCGGGATCGCCAAAGAGCACGGGTCGCCGTGTATCCTTCACACCACTGAGCACCTTGGAAGGAGTGGTGAGGTAGTCGTTGCCGTTGCGGCAGAAGAGCATTGCCCTCAGGTCGTATGCTTTCTCGATAATCTCGCCTTCTCCATAGAAGTCGGTGATGATATTTCCGTTTTCGGGTATCATCTCCTTGACGCCGCTGGCCAGTGCATAAAGAGAGTCGCTCTTATAGAATGAGCAGACGTTTGTCCAGTAATCATCGCCTTTGCTCGACTCTTTGTATTGCAACTCGATATGGTCGAAGTTGGGCTGGTTTTTGTCGAATCCGTCGATGACGATAGGCATGTGGTATCCCTTCTTGTCGCGTGGCGACTCGGTGTTCATCACCCATTTGTCGCCCGGCTGAGAGATGTTGACAGGACCGGCCTGACGTAGGAAGTGTACGTCGAAACTCACTTGGTCGCTGATGCAAACGTCGTCTTCCTCGTTGGTCTTCAGTCCCACGACAAGACCTTCGTAGTCGAATCCGTTGCCGGCATAGACCTCGAGCAACTTCTTGGTGACCTTTCCAGGCTCCACATTGACCTCAAGACCGTTCCAGGTAAGAGGCATACCATCAACCTGTAGTTTTGCTCCGTTGGGGTTGCAGGTGTCGTCGAGGAACAGAATCAGAGTAGAATAAGCACTTTCCGGCTCCTCGCTCTCGTTTGACAAGAGCAATTGGAAGCGGGCGGGTTCTCCGTAAGGTACGCCCGAGAGGCTCTGTTTGTCGAGTTGTATGACAGGATTCTCGATTCTCTTGGTTCTTTGGTCGATAATTTCTCCAGGATAGCAGAAGATGGTCTTTCTCGCATCCTCCCATGGGCGACAGGTGGCACCGCCTACAGTCCGATAGACGAAACTCTTGGGATAGACCCATTTTTTGGGGTCGAGATGCCGGTCGAGGAACTCATTGTTTTCCTCTATGCGGTCATACAAATTCTCGGAAGTGAACACATCGAGGTCAGATTCCTTCATATTGTCGGGAACCGTGGTGTTGACATGATACACATTGAAGTTGAGATGACTTCTCTTGTCCATTTTGATGGTAAAACTCTCGGCGCGCTTGAAACTACTCTCTTCGGAGGCTTCCCAACTCGATTCGTATGAGAGAACAGGCACCATCTTGAATGTCACCTTCGAGCCTGTGAAGTTGACATTGACCTCAAAGGTAGAGGGTCTCTCTGGGTTAGACTCTATTTCACCGCCACTTGTCTCGGCCACACTGCCGATTAAATCAGCGATAGATGACCCGAAGATGGAGGCAAGTCCCTCGTTCAGTCCACCAGCAATGTCGCCGGAGTATGAATCGGTGATACTGGATACGAAAGGCACGTACCATCCCTTGGTGTTGTTGTATGAACTTTCGAACTCCTCTCCATACTCAATCGTCACTCCACCGTCGGTGTCATAGTTTTTCACCAGGTCGGTGGCATTGATTTTTTCCCTCTCGTTCTGGGTAATCATGCTGATCCATGTCATCATGGTCTGGTTGATGGCGCAGATGGAGTCGGGTGCCTTGCTTGGGTCTAAGCCATCGGGGAGGATGATGCGGTAATACATATCGTCCTTGTCCGCGTCGAGTGATGAGTAATAGACATATTTGCCATCTTCGTTGTTCATCGCACCGAAATTAGGATCGTCGTGACTCACCAGTGAGAGATATACCGGTTTGCCAGTGATGTTGGCCTGCTCCTTGGCCTCTTCGGATGTTCCGGTATAGAGCAGGCTCTTGCACTTGTTGGCCAGTTCGGGAATGATATTGTTGATAATGTAGAGTTGTGTGTGTGTGAAACTGGAATTGATTGTGGTTTTGACGCTGAGAGACTCATCGCGCACCAGGTGGAAGACTTTGCCAGAAGCATCCTCTCCACTTGCAATTTCCACCATCTCGCCAGAGGCGAGTTTTCCACCCATCAAGACGAAGAGGCTATCGGGTATGGCCCTGATAGTTGTGGCCGGTTTCACCACGATATTCTGGTTGACACCCATGAAGATGTCGGCATCGGCACCCACCATTCTCGGGTGTTCGCTTGTGGAGATATCGTGTGTGGTAGTCATCGTATATGAGAAAGCACGCTCTCCCTTGACGTTGACCACATAATCCATGCCGAACTCCCAGTCGGACTCTGCTTCATTGTTGAAGCCATAGGTGACGCCCATTCCTTGCGGTGCTGTGACGACACCCGTGAAATGCGCGAGGCTGGTACCAGACTTGAAAGATAGTTGAACTCCGAGTTTGGCCTCCATTTCCACCTTGTATTCCTTTTTCAGTGTAGCACCTTTGGAGAGTTTTGCCGAACTTTCTCCTCCTGGTGGGTCGCGCAGTATATCCACCAGCACCGGTGTGCCTACGCTGACCACATCCTGTGCTCCAGGCAGTTCGTAGATGTTCATCACGTATGCCTTCAATGGCTCGGCCTCGTAGGTAGAGCCATCGAGTTTAAGGGTCATGGTGATGGTGCGTAGTGCGTCTGCCTTCGTGAGCAGGTAGGGCACTTGCTTGGCAGACAGTGGCATGATGCATTCACCGTTTTCATCCAGTACCACTTCCTGCACATCGGTGGAACTGACCATTCCGTTGTGTACCGACACTACGCCACCGTGCATCTTCACCACATCGATGGTGTCGCTCGATTGGTTGTTGTTCCAGAAATACCTCTCTACTGCTGAGAGTTGGAAGGGGTATTGTCGCTCGATGCTGAAGACAGGATGTCCAAATGTATAATTGACCTTTTTGACGATTCTATTATCTTTTTCGACCTCGGTTTCATAGGCCAACGGCACCGTAGTTCTGGAGCCAGAGAGGGTAGAACAAGCGTAGTTGAGATCGCCGAAATATCCGAAGTTGTTGAATCCCAACTGCTTATAAGTAAGTTCCACAGGCGAGCGGTAGATGCGGTTGTATTGGGCATGGTAATCTACATGAGCCTCCGAAATCTCGTTGCCGAGTGGATTCTGCCATGGACCAGCGATGGTGTCGTGTTTCATAATGAGTGCATCTGTGAGGTCGATGACATCATTCGACTTCCCCTCTTGGAACAGTGTGGCATATCCTTGTCCGTAAATCTGCGTCACCTTCCATCTCACTGGCGGCAGCCAGGCCTGGAACTCACCGCTGATGGGGTCGGGCAAGATTGTGACGTTGCGTCGGGTGGTGATCATCTTCGTGTGATAGTCATTGACATTGTCGATGGCCTTGTGGTGGAACACGGTGTCGACGCGCTCCTTGAGCGGGTCGGTGTTATCAAAGACCAGCCGCGACTTGTTGTCATTGTCGAGCACGAGCACCATCGTGATGCTGTCGCACAGGTTGTTGCGCGAGAGGCTGTTGTCGAGTGGCAGCATTCCCTGGTCGTTGCCACCGACCACACGCCCGATGAGTTTCACCTTGGTGTCATCGTAGAAGTAGATGCTGCTGACGTCGCCATTGAAGAATACTCCATCGTCCTTTCCGGCTTTGCCCTTGTACCATCCGTCTTCCTCAAATTTGTGGTTTTCGAGTTTGGCTTGAATATGGTTGGTGCCACGTGGAACACGGAAACTGAAATGTCCATTCATGTCGGTTTCGAGCAGATTTCCGGATGAATTGTGTACCTTATATCCGTTTACCTCGAAATACACGCCCGGGACGGGGATAGAAGTTCCGTTGTACATCACGATGCCGGAGAACTTGCAACTTGAGAGTACGATGAAATCCTTGACGACAAAGTAGTTTTTCTCGCCGTCGAAGGTGACCAAGGCCTCCGTTGTGCTCTCATCGAGTTCGATTCCGTCGGCCCCATTTCCATAGCCTGTGGGAGAGACGAGATACTCCACCGATGGTTGTCCATAATAGGAGAGCAAGTCGAGTTCATAGTGACCAGCATCGTCGGTCATGACCGTAGTGCTTTCGCTGCCATGAGCCACGCTGACCTTTACATTGGGCACGCCCGTACCGTCGGGGTAACGCACATATCCCTCCAGTTTACCTGTATGGAAGCATGCACCCTCCTTGACAACCGTCTCATTGTAGGATGTTCCCTCACAGTCGACGGCAGAGAGCACTTTATATTCGTAGTCGAGTATAGGCGAGACCGTCGTGTCCTCGTAACCATTTTCCTGAACGCTTGGAGCGATAATCTCAAATTTCTCATTTCCTTTCTCCCTTCGCATCACCTGGAAATAGTCCACTGGCCCTCCGGTGGATTCCCAAGTCAGCATGACACTGCTTTGGCGGGGTGTTATTTCGAGTGAATTTTCCAAGACCTTACCGCTCGACTGGAAGTATAAATTTGGAACTTGGACATTCACTTCACGGTAATGGACCAATGAAAACGCCTGATTTTCCACATCATTATTGATGATAGGCACTATCTGTGGCCATATTTTAGAAGTTTTCCATTGACTACCCAGCAAATTGAGTCTCTCGGGCACACTTTCAGGCAAAACGCCATAATGTCTGGCTTCAGACGCTGACAATATCCATTCCTTCTGTTTGTGTATGACATAGAGGCTGTCGTAGGAGTCTATTTCATCAAAATAGTCATTATACTTTAAGAATGGTGATATATTGCTATATTCATTTTGCAAAGCAAACACACAATTATGCAACTCAATGCCATATCTTCTACCATCCCCGACAAAACCGGTAAACATAGGTTGAAAAAGACTGCCTACATTTGCTACAACCATGCAGTTCTTGAAAACCACACCTCCTGAGTTAAAACTTACAAATCCAGCTTCTGGTCCCGTGAAACGCAGAACAAAATTACCGTCAAGGACACAATTCTTTATGGTTGCGTGTTCAGAATACTCCATCAATGATGCAGAGTTCGTAACACCTAAAGATCCTTTTAGTGTGAGATTTTTAATGGTACCCCCTACTGTGTGGAACAATGGACGGTTTAACTTGGATGGTATGTTGATAGTATGGCCATTTCCATCAAAAATACCTGTGTACGGAAAATGTTCATTATTAATTAATTGGGTATCATCCGTCAATGTGAGGTCGGTTTCCAGTATGGCATTCACTTGTTCTCCACTCATCACTTTATTTCTGAATTGATACCAGTCAACGTTGCCGCGAATAAAGAATATTTTTTCGGTGTCCAGTGGACTTACCTTGAGAGGTGAATTCCGAGCATCGGTAATGATTTTGATATCGTAATTCACACACGACCTTGTAAGTTGGATGGTCTTGGTCTTGCTTTCCCGCTCCTGATCCGATATGACATAAGTGAGGCTGTCCACCAGTGTGCTGTCACGGCGGTACATCGTCACGACCATCCTCATTTCGGCACGATCATCCCACACATATCGGGTGTTGTCGTCGTCTTTGTATTTCCAAGTCACCTTCACGGTATGCTCGTTTTCGTTCTGCCATTCAGCCTTGGCATCCTCCACCTGTAGCAGAGTCAAGTCAAGTTTTGAGTCTGAATTCCAGTCCATGATAGGGTTGTCTTCCCACCCCCAAAGAGATGATACACCTCTTCGCACACGGTAAACAGGATTAATTCTTCCCGCTGCATTCATATCGGAGGCCTTGATTTGTGAAACAATTTCTTCGTCCTCCACGGTGTAATTGACTTGTTTTTCAGAGAACATGACCGTAGATAGTTCCACGAAATCCTCCTCTTTACCTGATATCGAACGTTGCAGTTGGAAGATATCACCGTCCATCAAGTCTTCTGAGCCAATGTTGGAATGTTGCCAATCCACCTGCATCGACAACTTTCCATTGCCTTTCTCAACGACCTTTGCATTCAAGTTGACAGGTTTGTTGATGACGGGCACATCATAATAATTACTTGTTCGTCCGGTAATGAGGTCACTGTCATGGATGTAATCCACCACGACATAGAGCGAGTCGTGTTTCTCTGTGGCATTCAGATAGATGTATCCAGATGCCTTGGTATCGAGAATCATACTCTGCTTTTTCCCATTTGCGTCGTTCCAGTATGCTACAGCGCGCCGTATGTCGCCATCGTTCACGGAAATCATCCATGGGATGACCACTTGCCCCCTGTAGTTGGTGTCGTATGAGATAGAGGCCGAGGTTATCATTGGGTCGACCAATCCCTCTATTGCAGGAATGGAGAGTTTTTTGTCATCGATATGCACGGCCTGCTCGTACCTGGCGTTTCCGTCACGCTGGACACTCCATGAAATGATGATAGATTTCCCCCTCAATTCCAAAGGTGCGTCCCATTCCAACTCAGCCCATGCCTTGTCACCTCCATTGAAGGAAAGGTTGGAAGTTTGTGCGTTTGAGGTGATGATCATAACGTCGGTATTCCGAAGCAGTCTCATCGTTCCGCGGGCTTTTGTGTAGAATTTGGCTCTGACCGAGTTTGCACCTCCACTAATATCTTCCTCGTCGGAGCACCAGTAGAGCAACTCTGTTTTGGTAGATTCTCCCTCTATTTTGTAATAGATATGGCCCCAGTCTATCCAGGTGTCATAGCCATCCTTGTTATAGACAGGGACTTTAATTTTCACAGTTTTCGTACCATATACATTTATGGTATAGTTGGATGCCTCGTCAACCCAGATGGCCTTGGCCTTCTGTGGATGGACGAGCGCAAGCATGACCAGCAACAATAGTGCCAGCCATCGGCTCTTTCGCTTTGTGTGTAATAGATTAATCATATTATATATAGTTGTTTGTTGTTAATTGTTGCTGATATTTTAATCTTTTTATTGACATTTTTTGAAGTAATAAGTTACAAAGGTGCCACTACAGGCGAGGAATAAATATATTTCAAGTTTATTTAAATTGCAAATTTACCAAACTTTTTTTAATTAAGAAAATTTATCCCCGAAATTAAAGCTTTAAGAATAATTAACAAATCACGAAGAGAAGTAATCTATTCAGCGAATAGTGAATGATGACTTTTCCTTCTCCTCATATGCCTTGATTTTTTATCCCTCAACATCACAAGAACTATCATTATAATAAAAAAAGGAACTATAATTTTGCAATTTGGTCTTCATATCATATATTTGCAATAAAATTACTCTATCATGAAGATATCAATGGCATACAAATGGCGGACTGTAAAGTTCTGGTTTTTGAAAACCCTCACGAATTATTATAAAAGACACAAGTATCATACTTTTGTCAAATTGGCTTTTTTATGTTTATGGATTACTTCCATGACCTCATGTATGTTTGAACAAACCGTTATTAAGCAAAAGTCAGACGCCATCAAATGGGAGGGGCGTGATACGGGAATAAGGAAATTACTCAATATTGATGGTTTTTTTTTATAGTGATGCCTACGTGGGAGACAGTTGTGTTCATAAAGGGGACCCACAAGACAGGACTGGAATTTGCTTTTTTGATGATGGTACCTTTGTGGGTTTTAGTGTCTGGAACCCAGAATTGCTCAAACGACGAGACAAAGACTATATATGGCTCGAACATTCAGGCGTATATGCGCTTAGTCATGACACTATAATTGTGGAAGTTTTCAACAGACTTGATTTTCCGAAAAATTTATTTAAGGGGGTAAATGTAAGGTATCCTCATTTGTGGCGACTAAAAATCATTGACAGGAATACATTGGAGGAGATTGATGAATATGATTTAAAAGATAATACTTATAGTAATAATTCTCTTATCCGGTCGTATGGGAAGTATATCCATAATCTGCCATTTGCTGACAAACATGTATTTCATTTCTCAGATTCGTATGTGTTTCCGACATCCGACATCAAGATGAAAGAGAAGTCCTGGTTGTGGGCCAAAGAGAGAGACTGGAAAAAATGGATGATTCATTGGGAAGAGCAAAAGAATACAAAAAAAACATATATAATAAAATATCATGACTAATTAGTATTCACAGATTGAAGTTCATCAAGTGGCAAGCCCATGAAGTAAAGCATGTAAATGACATAAGTCAAATGGGCTTGATTACAAATAGTATTAAATCTAACTTAAAACGAAGAAGATGAGAAAAGTAACGTTAATCTGTTTGCTTGTTTTTTCCATTGCCCTTCATGCACAAGAGCAGGGCGAGAACATTAACACGGATAACTCCGTCAAGAACAAGACTGAAACAAGGTCACTGTCCGTAGAGATGGGGCCATCGTGGATAAACTCGAAAGTATATACCTCAGACGGAGACTTCAAGGGGCAACTTGGATTGGAATTGGGCGTGGAATACGCTGGCATCAAAGTGGGTGGATTTGGCTATGGGGTTTCCTTCTATCATAACAAGACCAATATTCATGGCTGCAAAGTCAGCCTCAACTTTGTCGGTCCCTCTCTGGTCTATGCCCATCTCTTCAATAGGAAATGGCTTGGAAAAATTTCCTTCGGACTGGGAGTGGGAACCGCTCATGGCAAGGACAATAGTTATAATAATTATGCCTTAAGCAGTGACAAGATGCAATTTGGATTGGGCACAAGGTTGGCCGTGGGCATGGTTTACCTTGCTTCTGACCATATTGGCTTAGGTCTCAATTTGCATGACATGACCATCTTCCTTGGCAAGAACGGTGGTTCGTATTTCGGCGATTCAGACGAAATCAACGGCATCTCACGCATTGGTGGCACCTTGGTCCTACACTATTTCTTCTAACCGCATTTCCGTTTCATTGTGAACCTTTGAGTTGTGTCCATCTATCTGGGTTCACTTCACTTTCGCCCCCTCCCCATCAGGATGCCATAGGAAAAGCGGATCAGAAGGGAAGATCCTCCTCCGTGTCCGGCTGGTTGAACGGCTCATTCTCCTTCGTCTCCACGGTCACGTCACCCGATGGCTGTTGAGTTTCCACCTTGCGCTTGCCGAAGTTGATGAAGTCTATTCTGTCTGCCGACACCTTGATCTGGGACTGTGCCTTGCCCTCCTTGTCGTTCCATGCGCGGGAGGTGGCGTTGCCCTTCTTGGATATCACATGCTTGGGACGCAGTTTGCGGCTTACGCAGCCCATCAGCGCCAGGCAGCGTGCGTCCATGGGGTCGGTCTTGGTCTTGATGCCCTCATACTCGCAGAACTTGCGGGCCTTGCTGGGCAACACTATATATACCGTCTGCCCTATCTTGTGCAGGTGGTAGGCGAGCTTCTCATAATAGGTGCTGGTTGGCTCCATAAGAAATGGCATCGGAAACCCCTTCTGCGCCTCGCGGCGGCTCCACTTCACCAACTGGTTGAAACCCGTCTTGCTTTGGGGAAAGTCAATGCTCTCCGTGCAGCAGCCTACGTCGTTGCCCCTGTCATACATGAAGAGGCAGGCGGTGAACTTGTCTTTGGAAATATCAATGCCCACGCATTGGCGGAAATACTTGTATAGTGACATCAGTGGATCTGGCTTCATCTTGATGATTTTTAAATGGTTGGTAAAACATGTTTGACTATAGCCAAAATCTTCGTCGACTTCACTCTTGACACACACTGCATCGCCCATTGGCGTGCTTCGATTCTATGTTCAGACTCGAAAGACTTTAAAGGAGGGTGGAAAAAGTTCTATTCAACGGCATGGCATAAATACCTGCCTAGTTACGTAACATCTCACCCTCCACGGCCACAATCTATAGCAAAACTACAAAATCATAGCCGTTTGTACTAAACCTAAACGATGTTTAACATCGGACATTTAGAACAATTTCTATAATCTCGGGCAAAGGTAAGAGAGTTACAAAGATTTGTACACAACCCCTATGCGGGATTGTGTTTTCGAAAAAAGGAATATTGAAATCAGAGGTCAACGACAAGTCTGTCGTATGCCAAAAAGACACCATTTGGCAATAAGGCACTCGTAGCGGCGTGCAGGCCAATTTGGTGCGTGAAATGAGTCAGGAAAGTTCGCCTTGCACCCACTTTTTTGGAGAAAGCAACGGCATCATCCAAGAGTTGGTGCGAATGATGCTCTTTGGTTATTCTCAAGGCATTCACCACCAAGGTGTCCACACCTTTCAGGAATGCCATCTCCTCATCGGGCATTGTCTTCATGTCCGTGATATACGCCAAATTGCCCACTCGGAATCCCAAAATTGGCATT
>JAFXVU010000023.1 GCA_017534705.1 Bacteroidaceae bacterium | reverse complement strand
CTACTTCCTCGACGATGTGTCGCAATGGATTCTCGAACTCGACCGCGGCGAAGGCATTCCATGGAAGGGCAACTACTCTTCATGGCTGGAACAGAAGAGCAAACGCATGGAGCAAGAAGAGAAAACCGCATCGAAACGAAGAAAAACACTAGAACGCGAACTTGAATGGGTGCGCATGGCACCCAAGGCACGACAAGCCAAGGGCAAGGCGCGTCTGAACTCTTACGACAAAATGCTGAACGAGGAACAGAAACAAAAAGAAGAGAAACTCGAGATTTTCATCCCCAATGGTCCGCGTCTCGGCAACAAGGTCATCGAGGCTCAGCATGTGGCTAAAGCATACGGAGACAAGGTGCTTTTCAGTGACCTTAACTTCAACCTTCCTCCCAACGGCATCGTCGGAGTGATAGGGCCCAATGGTGCGGGCAAGACTACCCTATTCCGCCTCATCATGGGACTTGAAACGGCCAACGGAGGCTCTTTCGAAGTGGGTGAAACCGTCAAACTCAGTTATGTGGACCAGCAGCACCGCGACATCGAACCAGAGAAGTCGGTCTATCAGGTGGTGAGTGGTGGCAACGAAACCATCCGCATGGGCGGCAGGGACATCAACGTACGTGCCTATCTCTCACGATTCAACTTCAACGGCGCCGACCAAGAGAAAAAATGCGGCGTGCTATCGGGCGGTGAGCGCAACCGACTACACCTCGCCATCGCACTCAAACAAGAAGGCAACGTACTGCTGCTCGACGAGCCAACCAACGACATCGACGTGAACACCCTCCGAGCACTGGAAGAAGGTCTTGAGGCTTTCGCAGGTTGTGCCGTCATCATCAGCCACGACCGTTGGTTCCTCGACCGCATCTGCACCCACATCCTCGCTTTCGAAGGCGACGGCAATGTCTTCTATTTCGAGGGGTCATACACCGACTACGAAATCAACAAGGCCAGACGTCTCGGACAGGAAGAACCCAAGCGCATCCGCTACCGCAAACTGATGGACGAATAAGGACAAGATTCGGTTGATTCGCGTTAGTTACTTCCGATTCAGTGTGAAAGGGCCCTTTCAGACGAAGTTCGGAAGCAATTAAAGATTGTGAAAAAAAGGATGAGTGTGTGAAAAATTGTCATTAGCCACTGCTATGTGCATAAAAAAGGCTATATTTGCAATTAATATTGACTGAACAAGACATCAAAACAAGATATATAAACAAGACTTCATAATTATACAGCATCATGAAAAGAAAATTCGTGCTTCCATCGGCAGCCTTGATTCTGTGCGGCATCGTACTTGGCAGTTGCTCGGAAGACAAGGACTACAGATCGCACTCCCCCGTCTACAAAGACTTGACCCTCACGCCCAACCCAGTCTATACAGGTCAGAAAGTGAATGGCATTGTCTCTTACAATGACCCAGGCGCTTACTTGACCAGCTGCGATTACCAATACACCGTGAGCGACGGAACAACAGGCTCCTGGCATCAGGTTAGCCCCACAGAGTCACAACCCGAATTCTCTTTCTACGCACCCATCAAGTCCGGAAACTATGATGTTACTTTCAGCGCCCCTCACATCCGCTACTCCGCCAATGGAGTTAGCGGTACTATCTACGGTTCGGCCAATACCGTGAGAGCCAATCTGAAAGTGCTGCCCAGCGCTGTCATCAACGCCAACTGGGGTGACAAGAAAGACGATTTGTTGTCGAAGATTGATGTCACGGACTCAGCCTCACTTTTGGTGTGGAAAGGCAATGTGTTCCTAGAGGACGAAAACTCAACAGAAATGAACAAGGACACTCTTCAGTCCGTCAGAACTTATCACTTTGACAACAACATGTTGACCAAGGTGGAACAAACCGCAGTTCGCAGACTCACCACAAAGAGCACTTATAACACTGCCATGGAGGAGTGGCAAATGGACAGTCTTGTTAACAACTACAAGGCTGCCACTGACATCTTCGGATTGATTTCCGCCAATATCCTCGACGGCTATTCTGTGGAAAGCTACGACGACATGACACTGATTGGTCCCGCAACCGACAAATACCCAGTATCGTCATGGATGACAATGAGCGAAAAACAGAAGACTGAATTGGTACGCGCATTGTGGCGAGGCGAAATCGAACGCTACGAGGTGGTGATGTATTCCGACCAAACCAAGTGCGTAGCCAGTGCCTATGTGGACAAAGCCGGAACCACTGGCAACAAAAACAACCTGGTTCTCAAGTGGGTGTTCACTAAGAAGTAGCCAGCACAGCATACAGGCAGCAAGGAATATACTTGCTGCCTTTTTTCGTCTATAAGCAAAAGACTTCATTCATAACTTTAACAAATCTTTATAACTATCTAGGAAACAATGAATAAAAAACTTACTATCTCACCAAGAAAACACATTATTTCATTTGCGTTTTTACTGGCAACCGCTCCCCTAACCACCCATGCCAATGTGAACAAATCCGACCATCACCCCGACTCTGTCTATCTGCTCAGTTACGCCGACCAATATGCCAATGGCGGTGGAGGGTTGAAGTTCGCTTACAGCATTGACCAACGCAATTGGTTGAGCATCTGCAACGGACATGGATATGTATCAAGCGACTTCGGTACGTGGGGCGCAGAGAAGAAAATGTACCACCCCTCAGTCGTTCGAAAAGACGGCATCTGGTACGTGGTATGGGCGCTGAACGACCGTACAAACCAGTTCTCCACTACCCTGACGCCTGACCTCTGCCATTGGAAACCACAAGACTATCCCTATACCCAGCAAGGCGAGAACGTGATGTCTCCATACATCAGCACCGACGGAAACCGTCTTGTGGTGACTTACAAGACCTCACAAGGCAATGTCTATCAACAGACCAGCACCGATTTCCAACATTGGAGCCAACCTGTCAAAGCCAACGGCAGCGCATACAAAGACGTGTACATGAAAGCCATGATTGACGGAAAAGAGCAACAAGGCCAGTGCACACGTGTGGAATGGAACGTGCTGGAAGACATGATGCACTTCGCAGAGGCAGCCCAGTTGCGTGGCAACCGCAACAACGAGAGCATGAACGACGACCACAGCCGTTTCTCCAAACTCAGTACTGTGAAAGCATCACTCAGCATCGACCCCACTGGCAACAAAACCATCAGCGACAAACTCATCGGCATCTTCTTCGAGGATATCAGTTGGGCGGCCGATGGCGGCCTCTACGCCGAACTGGTCCAGAACCGCGACTTCGAGTACAACAATATGGACAACGGCCGATGGAACAGCCAGACCTCCTGGAGCCTTGAAGGCCAAGGAACCACATGGAGCATCGAAACCGACGCACCGATTCATGCCAACAACCCCCACTACACGTTGCTCGATGTGAACACCAAAGGCGCGAGCCTCGTGAACCACGGCTACGACGGCATCAATGTCCGTCAAGGCGAGAAATATATCCTCAGTCTCTGGACCAAACTACCCGAAGGCGGCAAACAAACACTCCGCATCGAAGTGGTGGATGAACAGGGCAAGAGTGTAGCCTCGACCAACATCAACGCCTCTAAAGAATGGAAACGCCAAGAGGTAAAACTTACCTGCAACGGCACTACCACCAAGGGCAAGCTGACCATCACTCCCATGCAGACGGGCAAAGTGGCGTTAGACTTCGTCAGTCTGTTCCCCCAAAACACCTTCCACGGTCATCGAAACGGCCTACGCGCCGACCTCGCCCAAACCATAGCAGACCTTAAGCCTCAGTTCATGCGATTCCCCGGCGGATGCCTTGCCCACGGAAACGGCATCGACAACATCTACAAATGGAAAAACACTGTCGGTCCCCTGGAACAGCGCAAAGGCGACTTCAATATCTGGCACTACCACCAGACCATGGGCTTGGGCTATTTCGAGTATTTCACCTTCTGCGAAGATATGGGTTGCGAACCATTGCCTGTGATTGCCGCAGGCGTGCCATGCCAAAACTCTTCAGTAGGCGGTCACGGCCAGCAAGGCGGTGTGCCCATGGACCAAATGGACGATTACCTGCAAGACATCCTTGACCTTGTGGAATGGGCCAACGGTGACCCCAAGACCTCAAAATGGGCCAAGATGCGAGCAGATGCTGGCCATCCCAAACCTTTCAACCTGAAGTATATAGGCATTGGCAACGAGGACCTTATCAGTGATGTGTTCACAGAACGTTACCTCTACCTCTGCAAAGGTGTTCAAGCTAAATATCCCGACATCACTGTCGTGGGTACCGTCGGCCCGTTCTTCGAGGGTTCCGACTACGAATGGGGTTGGAAAATCGCCAAGGAGAACAAGATTCCCATCGTGGATGAGCACTATTACAACAGCCCGGGATGGTTCATCAACAACCAACACTTCTATGACGACTACGAACGCAACAGCACCACAGTCTATCTGGGTGAATACGCTTCCAGAGCCAACCGGTTGGAAAACGCCCTTGCCGAGGCCATCTACCTGACAGGTGTGGAACGCAACGGCGACGTTGTGGAAATGACTTCCTACGCTCCCCTGCTTGCACGCAACGGACATACGAGTTGGAACCCCGACCTCATCTACTTCGACAACGCAGGAGTGTACCCAACAGTGAATTACGAGGTTCAGAAACTCTACGGCAACAATAGTGGCACACAATATATAGGCAGTCGTATCGACATCACCGAGGGCTCCAGCGCCGAGGTGAACAAACGTATAGCCGCATCGGTGGTGAAGGACGAGAAGACTGGCGACATCATTCTGAAGCTGTGCAACCTGTTGCCCGTTGAGACCACACTGACCATGAACCTCAGCGGCATTGAAGAACTTCAGGGACTATCGGAAGTGAAAGCTGTAGAAAGCGTCTTGAAAGGCAACTTCGACGACAAGGAGAACCGTCCTATAGTGAAAGAAACCAAACTGAGTACCCAAGGTGAATACGTGTTGCCCAAGTACTCGTTCACAGTGTTGCGCATCAAGGCTACAGAGAAGAAGAAATAGACACTCAAACCATCAGGATGTGACCGTTTCCTTGGCCACCATGGTTGGAAGAATTCCACTCACATGCCCCGAAGAAGGCGGTAAAGTGCATTTTTTCTGTATTTTCTTCTCAAATGTGGTAAATAATGTGTTACTTTGCATGAAATTCTCAAATAAAGAGTGAAAATGAAGATTGTACACACAATTCAAGACCTGAAGGCCGCCGTACGCGCATTCAAGTCGGAGGGCAAGCAGGTGGGTTTGGTGCCCACAATGGGAGCCCTTCATGAGGGTCATGCCTCACTTATCCGGCGTTCCGTAGCAGAAAACGGCGCAACTGTAGTCAGCGACTTTGTCAACCCGACTCAGTTCAACGACAAAAAAGACTTGGAGAAGTATCCCCACACCTTGGAAGCCGACAGCCAGTTGGTTGCCAGTATCGGTGCCGACATCTTGTTCGCCCCAGAGGTAAGCGAGATGTATCCAGAGCCTGACACCCGTCATTTCTCATATCCTCCCACCGACGAGGTGATGGAAGGAGCCTTCCGTCCCGGACATTTCAACGGTGTGTGCCAGATTGTGAGCAAGTTGTTCATGATTGTGGAACCCGACCGCGCCTATTTCGGAGAGAAGGACTTCCAACAGATTGCCGTCATCAAGGCGATGGTAGCCGACCAGAAGTATCCATTGGAGATTGTACCCTGCCCTATTGTGAGGGAGAAAGACGGCCTGGCATTGAGCAGCCGCAATGCCTTGCTTAGCGATGATGAGCGAAAGATAGCATTGAACATATCCCGTACGCTCTTTGCAAGTGTCTACTTCTCCAAAGACCACACACTTGAGGAAACCCGCCAGTATGTCATCGACAACATCAACTCGGTGGACGGACTGGAGGTTCAGTACTATGAGATAGTTGATGGCAACAGTTTGCAAAGCCTGAAGAACTGGGAAGACAGCGATTATGTGGTGGGTTGTGTAACGGTGTTCTGCGGCAGCATTCCCGTTCGCCTTATTGACAATGTAAAGTACAAGGGCTAATCAAAAACATCGATTAGAAAATGATGATAGAAGTATTGAAATCGAAGATTCATTGCGCCCGTGTGACAGAGGCCAACCTCCACTACATGGGCAGCATCACCATCGACGAAGACCTGATGGATGCAGCCAATCTGATTGCAGGCGAGAAAGTGCAGGTGGTGAACAACAACAATGGCGAGCGTTTCGACACCTACATCATCAAAGGCGAACGCGGTTCCGGCTCCATCTGCCTGAACGGTGCCGCGGCTCGCAAGGTGCAGGTGGGCGACATCGTCATCATCATGTCTTACGCACTGATGGACTTCGAGGAGGCCAAGCACTTTAAGCCCGCTGTGGTCTTCCCCGACGAAACCACCAACAAAATAGTATAAGAAAAAACTAGAGTATCTAGAGCATCTAGAATATCTAGAATATCTAGAGTTTCTAGAATCTAGAACTTCTAGATTATTTGGAAGATTATAGCATGAGGGAAGCCCTTGTTCGGGCTTCCCTCATGCTATAATCAGTTCTACGGGACAATGGTCGCTGCCGTATATTTCGTTGTGGATGGCTGCCGCCTGTAACTGAGGTGCGAGACGGTTGGAAGTGAGGAAATAGTCGATGCGCCACCCTGTGTTCTTCTCTCGCGCATGGAAACGATAGGACCACCAAGAATAAGCTCCTGTCAAATCAGGATAGAAATGCCGGAATGAGTCGGTGAACCCGCTATCAAGCAGTTCGGTAAACTTCTGTCGTTCCTCATCGGTGAAACCAGCGTTTCTACGGTTGGTCTGGGGGTTCTTGAGGTCTATTTCCTTGTGCGCCACATTCATGTCGCCACAGACAATGACAGGCTTCTTCTGGTCGAGGGAGAGCAGGTAACGTCTGAAAGCGTCTTCCCAAGTCATGCGGTAGTCGAGCCTTCGCAATTCGTCTTGTGAGTTGGGCGTGTAGACGTTGACAAGGTAGAAATTATCCATTTCTATGGTAATGACCCGTCCCTCATGGTCGTGTTCATCGATACCCAATCCATAAGCCACGCTGACAGGATGGTGCTTGGTGAAGACAGCTGTCCCAGAATAGCCTTTCTTTTCCGCATAGTTCCAGTAAGACTCATAACCAGGGAAATGGATGTCGAGTTGTCCTTCCTGCATCTTGGTCTCCTGCAAGCAGAAGAAATCGGCGTCGAGAGTCTTGAAAGCCTCTTCAAATCCTTTGCCGTAGCAAGCTCTGAGGCCATTGACGTTCCATGAGATGAATTTCATAAGCGATGGTTATTGATAGTATTATAGTTGCTATAGATACTATAGTTGCTATAGATGCTATAGATGCTATAGTTATTTAGATACTAAATATTGTTGTTGTCCAACAGTTTTTCGGGATGGAGGTATTGTCCTTTGCCTTGGGTGAAACGGCCATACTCAATGGCTCTTTGAGGGCAAGCATGATAGCAGCGGAGACAACCGACGCAATTCTTATGCCAGTAAGGTCGGGACGGTTTATCCTTAGATTCCGAATGATTCGGGGATTTCGAGGAGGATTTCATCTCGATGTTGTGAAGGGGACAGACCATGGCGCATTTTCCGCATCCGACACAATTGCTATTGGTGTGGAAGGGTTTGTGGCTCATAAGGAAGGTGTTGAAGCCCCATCCAAGAACCAGACTCTTTGCCCATGGGAATCGACCTGGGATGGTTTCGAATCGTCCTTGCCTTGAATCGGCTATGAAGGTAGCGATATCGTCGATTCTTGTCTTAGCCTGCCTAAGTTTCCTGTTTTCCTTGATTTTGTCATCCACATCGAATCCCGGCAGCGAGACGTATGCCTCGGGCATGATGACAGAGAAACCGCACGCCACCTTCCATCCCTTCCTTTTTGCCGCCCGTTTGAAATAATGGTCCATGCGACCGGAATCGTCACCGCATGTGGCTACAAAATAGACGTAACTGACATTCTCCACCTTCATCTTCTTGATGAACCTCAGGATGAACTTAGGAACTCTCCAGGCATAGACAGGAAAAACGAAACCGAGTTTCTCATTGGTCCGCAACTTGTAGTTTGCCTCACCCGACAATTCCTCAGGGATGAAGCATAAGCGGTCGTTGAGTTGCTGTGCAAGTTGCTGCGCTACCCAAGCAGAGTTGCCGGTGCCAGAAAAGTAGAATATCATATCCAGTGCTTGCGTCGGAAGTAATACCAGGAAAGGAAAGTGAGAATCACCGAAACAATGACCGTGGCGGGAAATCCCCACCATCTTGACTCCATCCCGTTGATAAGGTTCATTCCAAAGAAAGAGGATATGAGTGTAGGGAGCATGATGATGATGTTAAGCGAAGTGAGCACACGCATCACGGTGTTCATATTGTTGTTGATGACGTTGGCGTATGTGTCCATGGTGGAATCAAGGATGTTGGTGTAGATGTTGGTGGTTTCCCTGGCCTGGTTCATCTCGATGTTGACATCCTCGATGAGTTCCGCGTCGAGTTCATCGACAGGCAGTCTGAACTTGAGTTTGGAAAGCAGCGTCTCATTGCCACGTATGGATGTGGCGAAATAGGTGAGAGAGTCCTGAATTCGTGCCAGTCCGATAAGGTCCCTATTGTCGATTTGCTGGTCGAGGTCCGATTTTGCCTTTTCAATCATGAAACCCACCTGCTTGAGGTGCTTGAGGTACCAAACAGCCGCAGAGAGGAATGTGCGGAAGACGAGGTCAGTGGCATCAGTAAATCCCAATCCACGTTTTTTCTGGTGGTCAACGAAGTCGCGCATCATCTGTGTCTCATAATGACAAACAGTGATGATGACATCGCCTTTGAGAATGATGCCAAGAGGTATGGTTGTGAAAGGCGACTGCGATTTCACACCTTTATAATAGGGGATACGCATGATAATCATGAGCCATCCCTCGTCGTAGTCATAACGGGAACGCTCGTCAGCATCCGCGATGTCTGACAGGAAATAGTCGGGTATTTTGATGTCTCCTTCGAGGAACTCCACATCATCGTCGTCAGGACATGTCACCTGCATCCAGCATCCAGGTGTCCATTCATTCTGAGGCTTGATGCCTCCTTTGAAATTCCAGTAATTGCGCATAACTGATAAACTTTAAGATACAACAATAGAAAGATAAAGCCTCAGGTATGCATCTTGGGGCTCTATCGCATCAGTTAAAATTTTCCGCGTGATAGTCGTCCATAATCGTTTGAAATAGTTGTTTGTGCAAAAGTACGAAAATAATTTGAATACAAAAGTATTGGGTAAGAAAAAAAACGGATATATTTATGAATAAAGTACGATTGTTTCAAAATTTAAGGTGAAAAATATTTGTATATACTACAAAATGACTAAATTTGCAAAGATATTGTGTCGCTATGTGAAAAAGCCACTTGTGATGTTTACAAGTACCCTACAGTTGAAGTGCACAAATCCTATCAAAGATAATTACAAAACACCTAAATAAAAAATGAAAAAACTGTTACTTTTAAGTTTGCTTTCATTCCTGCCTTTCGTGGGGATGCATGCACAATCCCAAAATTCGATGTGGGGAGAAGATGTGGAATTTGACGCTTCAGACGGAACAGCCGACATGGAATTATACCTTTCTGTTGATGAAGCCGGCAGATACTTTGCGACACATTTCACCATTGTAATGCCAAAAGGATTCACCATTGTATCAGAAGTGGAAGACGGAGAAACCTTCTTTGATTGTTATGTGAATAACAGTAGGCAAAGAGATACTTCAGCATCCCTCAAGTATTTTGAGTCAACAAACTCTTATAATGTTATTACCCAGAATGCTAGTGCTTATAAGATTAATCAAAAATCAGGTTATTATATAATTGCCACCATCCAAGCTGATGAGGATGTAGTTTCTGGCACATATCCTGTTACTTTAAAAAACATAACAATGGCTGATGGCGTAGTTGAGGTATCCATGCCCG
>JAFXVU010000218.1 GCA_017534705.1 Bacteroidaceae bacterium | reverse complement strand
CTCGGCATAGCTCGAACAAGTTCGGCTCTGCCCTCACTTAATCGCATTTTTGGCCATTGGCTTCGCCTAAAATGCTCACGCTCGGCATAGCTCGAACAAGTTCGGCTCTGCCCTCACTTAATCGCATTTTTGGCCATTGGCTTCGCCTAAAATGCTCACGCTCGGCATAGCTCGAACAAGTTCGGCTCTGCTCTCGCTTAATCGCATTTTTGACCATTGACCATTGACCGTTGGATTCCCTCCCCTTGAAAGGGAGGGGAGTGTATTTAGCGGCGGCGTTTGCCGAGGATGTCCTGGATGCCGTCCATGTCGAATGCGATGGAGAAACGCAACGTCTGGTCGAGCGGATTGCTCTGCGCGGCCGAGATGACATATCCCGCATCGATGGAGAAAACACTCATCTTGAAACCAGCTCCGAGGGTGTAGTACTTACGGTTTCCCTTGTTGGGATGCTCGTAGTGGTAGCCCGCACGAAGGAAGAACTGGTTGTTGTAGGCGTACTCCATACCGACGCTCCACTGTATCTCCTGCAGCTCCTCCTTGCCGCCATTTGGGGCGTCGTGGAACGACTTGAAGATACCCGAGATGGGCGAGATGTTGTAGTATCCCTCATCCATGAGCCATGATGTGTAGCCTGAATAGTCGTCTTGGTTTGCACCTGTCTCCTTGATATACTGCTCCATGGTGGGGCGGGTCGGCACAAGCAGTTTGTTGGCGTCGGCCGCTATGGTGAAGGTGTTGAACTCGTTGATGGGTACCATGAGGGCGGCTCCGAGCCTCAGGTTGGTGGGGATGAACTCATTGGTGTTTCCGTCGTCGTAGGAGATTTTGGAACCGATGTTGCTGATGTTGAGTCCCTATCCGAGTTGGCACTCTCGTTGTCCGAGGTTGATGTATCCGTTGTGGTACAGCGCGATATCCGCTGCGAAGGCGGAGCCAGGGGTGGTTTCGTCATCCTGCTTGTAGGCGAGGTCGGAGTAGATGTAGCGAAGGGCAACGGCAGCGGAGAAGGTTTCGCTGAGCATACGTGAGTAGGCCACATCGACAGCCATCTCGTAAGGCTTGATGGTGTATTCGTCGGCGATGACCTCACCGAGAGAGAAGTAACGGAGTGATGCACTGAGTGCGTCGTAATTGCCGATGCGGTAGTAGCCCGTGATGTTGGCCAAGTCGATGTCGCTGACGAGTTGACGGAGCCATGGGGTGTAGTTGAGCGACACGCCAGCACGGCTGATGTTGAACGGGTACTTGGCGGGGTTCCAGTACTGTGAGTTGACGTCAGGGTCGGTGGCGGCGCCGACATCACCGAGACCGCCGGCTCGTGCGTCGGGGGCGATGATGAGGGAGTTGACGCCGTAATAAACGGGGTTGAGCTGGTTCTTCACGTCCTGGGCACGTGCTGCGGTGAGCAGGAGGAAGGACACTATCAGTATCGACAATCTTTTTCTATTCATTCTTGGTGTATTTGATGTTGCTAATAGTAATAACTACAAAAAGGCGTTTTTATTGTGCTATTGTTCATTGACCGTTGGCTTCGCCTAAAATGCTCAATTGCTTTTCTTATTTCCGACGACGACGAACTTGACGGCCTTGTGGGCATGACTGCCGTTTCCGTAAGCGACAGAAGCGCGTGCGACATATACACCTGGGGGCACGCTGCCGTCGGCGGACTGTAGGTTCCAAGTCACATTGTAGATATTGGTTTCGCTTTCGCTGATGTCGGATTTAGTCCACACCTTACGTCCGGTGACATCGAAGACGTCGATGGTGATGTTGAGTGCCGACTGCATGCGGTCGGTGGTGAGTTGGAAGATGGTGTTGGTACGGACGAGCCCCTTGACGGTGAAGTCGAAAATGGCGGGTTGGAGTCCTTCCTCTACCGTGAAGTGCACCTCTTTGACGGATGGGTTGTTCATCACGTCCCATGCCCTGAAGAGCAGCGTGTGGTCGCCAATCTCCATGGCGGGCATGAGATAGGATATCTTGCCACTGGTGTAGTCGCCGACGTTGGAGACGTAGTAGTTGTTGAGTGAGAAGGTGAAAGCCTCCTTGTTGTCGACAATAGCCATGATGTCGTGTCCGATACCAGAGCCAGTGGTGTTGATACCGCTGTCGTCGTGCAGGTATGCGATGAGGACAGGAGTCTCGTTGATGACGTCGCCATCCTTGAAGTCTTCAGAGTTGAGGAACAGATTGATGTCAGGACCTATGGTGTCGTTGGCTGCCAAAAGGTATGTTCCACCGACCTTGAAGTCCTCGAACCGTCCCTGCGCCTCGATGGTGCTGCTGTCGTTGATGGCATAGATGTCGATTCTTCCGCTCTCATTGGAGTAGTTGATATCCACTGGCACGGGGAAAGCGAACTCGAATCGTCCGTTTCTGACAGAGTCCGACCCGCTGTAGATGGTCTTGGTCCTGTCGGTGTAAGTGAAGGGGCTCTCGGTGTCGGTGTCGTAAATGGTACAGGTGATGGTCTCGAGGTTGTCGTAGACGTTAGCGGCGATTTTACCATTGAAATGCTCCGCGAGTTTTCCATTCTGGTCTTCCACGTGTCCGGAGACCTTGACCACGCTTCCTGCCTTGATGGTGTCGTTGGCGGTCGTGACTTCTTTTCCGTTGAAGGAATCGACGACGGTCTTATAATAAGGAGTACGCATGCGCAGGGCGGGGTCGCCGAGCAGGATGTAGTGGGCGTTGTTGAGGGAGTCGCGTGCCGTGGTGATGGATGAGACCATGTCGACCTTGGCCCTCCTGAGCGCCTCGCCGACACTGATGGGGTTGTAATCGTCGGGATGGCTGAGGAGATGTGTCATGAAGGCCTTGTTGATTTTCTGATTCTGCGCGGAATAAACGGTTCGGGCGGTAGTGACCCATCCAATGGAACCACCTCGTCTGTTCAGCAGAGATGTGACGCCCACAGTCTCCTCGTTCTGGTCGAAGGGCGTGATGTCGCAACCGGCAGTGAACCATAGGGGGTTCTTGTTGGTGCTGAAGGATGCGAAATCGGCGAGTTTGAGCACTTGCTCGTGAGAGAGTGTGTAAGCGGCGGCATGGCCGGTATAGTTGAAGACGAGCGCTCCGTCGGACATCTGCTTGTAAATCTCGGCTGTGACAGAGGGGAATGACTTGCCAGTGGAAGAGACCTCCTGCGGGTAGGCTCCCCAGAAGATTTTCTTGAGGTGGTAGTCGGGGTTGTTGGTCTCGATGGTCTGGCAAACAGCCTTGGTGTCGTTCATGTGGACGTTGTTGTCTCCGTCGTCGCCCATCATGCAGATGGTGTTCTTCCATGGCCCTGCATACTTGTTGGACATGTAGTCGATGAGTTTGTCGACCATCTGCTTGGCGTCGGCAGCGTTGTCGAAGGGGAGTCGTCCGATGCCGATGTCTATCTTGTCCTTGAGCACACTTGTTCCCTCGCCGTCGTCGAGCAGTCCGTAGTAGTCTTCCAGTACGTAGCTGTCGGTCTTGCTGGTGGAAAGGTCGGACTCGTAGCAGAGGAGGTAGTCGTCGGGGTCGAATCCCTTGAGTGTGCTGTTGATCATCCTGTTGTCCCAGAATCCGCCTCCGAAAAGCAGGAGGCTTTGTGGTGCCTTGCCGTCGTCGGTGGCCCTGTCGTAGAGCATCTTCATGAGCCGGCGGTATGCAGTGGCATCGGGGGTGCCGGATGAGAACTCGTTATAGATTTTGTCGGCTGTGACGACGACAGAAGTGATGCTGTCGTAGGTGAGGTGGGCATCGGCCAGTCTTTGCGCCTGCTCCTTGAGTTTCCCGCTGGTTGGGATGATGATGACGAGGTGGATGTCGCGCAGGGCGTGTAGGTCTTGGTTCTCCACTTCGCCATCCAGGGTGGGAGCGGGATACTCGGCATTGGTGTTGACTGCGATGAACTCGTTGATGGCGGGTTGGCAACTGACGGTTCCCGTGATTGTGGAGCCTTCAGACGAGGTGTTGACTCTTGTGATGGCAGCAGGCGACGTGACTCTCCATATTTGTGTGTCGCTGTTGGTGCCAGCGAGGTCGAAAGTGACGTTGGAGTTAACGGTTCCGTTATTGACAAATCTGAAATTCAATGACTTGTCAGACATGGCCAGTTTCCTTGTATATGCCACGTCGATGAAGTCGAGTCGACCGTTGACGCCAGTGTTTCTATTATGATTGAGTTTGAAGCGTGTGTTTTCCTTGAGTAGGACGTTGTTGAAGGTTCGGGTCACCAACTTTGCGTTGTCGTACTGTCCGTTGGCCGCGAACAAGAGTGTTCCGAGCGTGGAGTCGTTGGCGGCGACTTCGACTGTGGAGGAGTACATGGCCGATGCAGCGGCAAAGGCGACAATGACCGTCGATTTGGAGCCAGGGACAAGGCCGGTCAGTGTGATGTCGTAGTTGTGTGTGCTGCCGTTGACGAAGTCGTAGCTGTCGAAGAATCTGCGTCCGGTGTTGAGGAAGCTGAAAGCATCGTTGTCAATGGTGGTGTGCTCGACGAAACTGGTGGCGTGGAAAACCTCTTCTTCAGGTGCCTCCTCCGTCTGGATGGTCATCGGCGATGTACTGTCGTTCTCGGTGATGAAATAGTAGGAATGGCGTGAATAGGTGTTGTTCCTGTGGGTGAAGGTGATGGCCGACCTTGTCTTGGAGTTCCATTTCCAGTTGACGGTTCCACGAGCGTAGAAGAGGATGGTGCCGTCCGTTTTCCTGTATGTGGCTACCTCGTTGAGATCGTCCTGCATATTGTCGATTTCTCCTTCAGAGATGACCTCGCCTCCGTATCCATAAACCTTGACCTTGGCAGGGTTGCTGAAGCCGGCCGAAGACAGGAACTGGGGGGTGAGTTGGTAAACACCCGCATCATCGACATGAATCTTTGCCCACTTGCCAGAAGCGAGGACGGAGTGGTCGGCATATCTGCTTGAGTTACCCTCCATGCGCGGGGTGGGATAGACCTTTTGCTCAATCTTGACCACAGGCTTGAGAGAGAGCAGTTTGACCACCTCGTTGCCCTTCTTGGCGAAAGGATAGACAGACACTTCGAGGCTACCTCTCTTTCTGCTCACCGCTTTGCGGACGCTGACAGGGAAGTTGTCGGTCAATGCATCCACATCGACAGCGTAGCGAGTGATTTCCTCTTGGGTGGCTTGTTGGTACTCGGGGTATTCCATTACAAACCGGCATTCCTTGTCGCGGTAGTCGTATCCGAGGTCGTAGCTGTTGGTATATGCGGGAGGTATGCTGTCGGTGCCGTTCCAATCCAGATAGATAAACTGGGCCTTGGAAGCAGTGGACACAACCAGCATCGTCAATGCGATATATAGTCTCTGGATGTTCATTGTCGGTTGGGTTGTTGGGTGATGTTTTTACTTGACCTTGAACTCGAGCACCCTTCGGTCCTCGATGTAGCCTTGAAGGAGCATTCCCTCGGCGACAGGCCCTACTCCAGCCGGAGTGCCGGTGAAGATGAGGTCGCCCATTTTGAGTGTGAAGAACCTGCTGACATAAGCGATGATACTGTCGATAGTGAATATCATATCGCCCGTCCACCCCGTCTGTACGGTCTTGCCGTCGATGTCGAGATGGAAGTGCAGGTCTTGTATGGAGGGTATCTCGTTGATGCTGACAAACTGGCCTATCATGGCGGAGTTGTCGAATCCCTTGCAGAGGTCCCAAGGCAGGCCTTGTTCGCGTAGCTTCGTCTGGAGGTCCCTTGCAGTGAAGTCGATACCCACAGTCGCCGCATCGTAGTATCGATGCGCGAAACGCTGGTCGATGTGTTTGCCTAAACGACAGATTCGGACCACGATTTCTGTCTCATAGTCGAATTGTCGGGCAAAGTCGGGTATGAAGAAGGGTCTTCCACTGCTCTGCACCGCCGAGTCGGGTTTGGTGAAGATGACTGGTTCCCTTGGTTTTAATAACGAAGGATTGAGCTCTTTATTGTGTGCGGCGTAATTCATGCCGACGGCGATGATTTTCATAATTTATTCATTGAACGTTGAACATTGACCATTAACCATTGACCATTGACCATTAGATAAAATGCTCACGCTCGGCATAGCTCGAACAAGTTCGGCTCTGCTCTCGTTTAACCGCATTTTTGAACGTTGATAGTCTGTTTGGCCATTCCATTTGCGAAGTTAAAACATTTTATTAAATAAAACAAAAAGAGCGGCAGAAATGATTGCTGCCACTCTTTTTGAACTTGCTTATGAAATATGTAAAAGGTGTGGAATTTAGAAACCGCCGAAGCCGCCTCCGCCGAAGCCGCCGCCACCACGGCCTCCGCCACCGCCACCGCGGCCACCACGACCACCGCCACCGCCGTAGCCACCGCCGAAGCCTCCGAAGCCACCCATGCCCTGGCGAGCCTCACGATTGCCGAAGATGTTGAGTCGGTAGATGACATGGAGCATGCAGTACTGGTTGATGGCGTTGTAGCGTGAGTCGCTGCTCTGTGTGGCATTGACCATACGGCTGACGTTGCTCTGCTTGCCAAGGATGTCGTAAGCCTGGAAGGATACGGTGAGCAGTTTGCTTCTGAGGAAACTCTGTGCAATCTGGAAGTTCCAGATGAGTTCGTTGGTGTTCATTGAAGCCTGTTGGTATCCCCTACGGCTGTTCATGTTGATGTCGGTGGATATAGACATTCCCCAAGGCATTGTGATGTTGGTGTTGACACCGTAAGAGAAGGTCCATGTGTCGGGTGTGTTGTTGTTCTTGACCACGTTGTTCTCGGAGTGGTTGTAGTTGACGTTTCCGTTGATGCCTATATCTACCCAGTCGTTACGGTAGTTGAGCGACACTCTTTCACCAATGGTGGTGTTTTTGGTTTTTGACTTTGACTCGGTGTATTGCTTCGGGTCAAGGTAACTTACATTGTTGCTGTAGTTGAAGTTGGTGTTGGTGTTGATGGTGAAGAAGTGGTCGTGGTCGAGAGCCGAGTTGAAGTTGAAGAACGCACCTGCGCTCCAGTTGCCGTTGATGTTCATGGGCTGAGTGGTTCTCACACCAGTTTGCTGGTCGTACGACACCATATTGGAGATGCTGTTCCTTGTGGTGTTGAAGTTGATGTTGGCCATGTAGCTCTGCTGGCGGTCTACGATGTAGTTGTTGTAGAAGAGTCGGAAGTTGCTGGCGAACGATGGCTTCAGTCCAGGGTTACCCTTGGAGATGTTGAGCGGGTTGGAGTCGTCGGTGATGTCGAGCAGGTTGGTCATGCTGGGCTGGCTTGTCCTTCCGCGGTAATTGAAACGCAGTTGGTGCTGCTGTGTGAACCTGTATCGGAAATCGAATGTAGGTGTGAAGTTGAAGACATTGCGGGTGATTTCAGGATACTCCTTAGCCATGTACTTGTAGTTGAGGGTGGAGCGTTGTGGCAATGCCTCTACACCGATGTTGAAGTTGTAGTTTGGACGGATGATGCGCAGCATGAGCTGTATGCTCTGGTTGTAGTTCCTATACTCGGAGAACTGGCTGAGCGAGTCGTTGGGGAGGGGGTTGTAGCCGCTGCTGAGCATTTGGTCGACGATGCCCTCGACGTTGTATCTGTTCATGAGCAGTTGCTCGTAGAGCATCTCGTAAGCGTCGGAAGAATAAGTGTAGGCCTGTCGGTCGTTCTTGTTGTAACTGTAGTTGAAGCGGTAGCTGAACTGCAGGAAGGCCTGTTTCCAGATAGGTTCGCTGTAAGTGGCCTGCAGCGCGTAGTTGTGGCTGCGTCCGGGTGTGTTGTAGTAACGGTTGTTGATGGTGCTGTAACCCATTCCCTCGTTGCCTGGTCTGAACCTCACTTCGGATGCTGACAATTGCTTGCTGTCGCTTCCGTTGACACTACCCGTGGCACGGAATGTGATGTTGCGTCCCTTGTTGCCTATTCTTCTGTTGAACTGCAGTTCACCATTCGCTCCTCTGTTGTCGCTGTAGTTCTGGCTTCTGCTGTTGTTGATGTTGACGATGATGTCGAGCAGGTCGGAAGCCATCTGGTCGGTCGATTTCTGTACTTCATCGAGTGGGTCCTCCACAATCTCGTTGGGGTTGTTGTCGAAGGTTGCCGACGCGCTGTTGGAGAAACTTGTCGAGTGGGAGTAGTTCATGCTCGGACGGAAGATGAGGTTGGTCATCGTGTCGGGTTTCCATTCGAGTCGGAAGTCTGCGTTGACATTGTGGTTGGAGTTGATGCTCTTGCTCTTGCTGTTGCTGAAGGCACCGGTTGCGGTGACGTAGTTGTGTGTGGTTGATTGGTTTTGGTTGTCAGTTCCTCTGTAGTTGTATCTGACGTTACCACCTGTCTCGAGTTTGTCGCTGGTGGTGGCGAAGTTGAAACCAGCCATCTTGCTGGTGGTCAGTCCTTGCGCGCCTCCGAACCAACGGCCACCTCCACCAGAGAATCCCATGTCGTTGACGTTGTTCATCGAACCGATGAGCGACATCTGGTAGGTGTCGTCGAATCGGTTGATGTTCAGACGTGTGCTGTATCTTTCCTTCGTACCGCCACCGAGGTCGATGTTGCCGAACCATCCTTGGTTCATGCCTTTCTTCACGGTGAGGTCGAGCACTGTCTCCTCTTCTCCGTCGTCGATGCCAGTGACGCGGGCAAGGTCGCTCTTGCGGTCGTAGGACTTGATTTTGTCAATCATCGTCGTCGGCAGGTTCTTCATGGCCACATCAGGGTCGTTGAGGAAGAACTCCTTTCCTTCCACGAGGATTTTCTTGACTTCCTTACCGTTGATGGTGATTTTACCATCCTGGTCCACGTCCGCGCCTGGCAGTTTCTTGACGAGCGCTTCGAGGGTGGAACCCTCTGGAACGCGGAAAGCGGAGGCATTATAAACGATGGAGTCGCCAGATACTTGTACCTGAGCGGCCTGGGCAGTAACCACAGCTTCCTTAAGCAACACGGCATCGGTGGTCAGTTTGATGGTGCCGACATTGACTTCGTTCCTGCTGTTGAGCTCCACATTCTGGAAGTAGTTCTTGTAGCCGACATACGAAACCTTAAGGATGTAGTTTCCTTTTTTCAGTTTGGCGAGGTTGAAATCGCCTTGTAAGGATGTGGCTATACCCGATACAAATGAACTGTCTTTAACAGCGAGCAACTGTACTGTGGCCATAGGAACACCCGCGCTGGTTTCATCAACAACTTTTCCTGTGACGGAATACTTCTGTGCGTAAGATGCTGAAGAGGAAATAATGACCATCAACAGCGTCAAGAGGATTTTTTTCATATTATGTTTTCTTTTTTTGTCGGATAGGTCGTACGTGGCAGAAGTGCCGGACGTGTCAGACTGATTGTAGTAATCTTAGTTTTTGGTGCAGAAAAAGGGGATTAAGCGCATAGTTTTGCGCTGTAATCATCATTTTGACTGCATAATTAGCAAAATGTTTAATGCAAAGTGAATTTTTTTTTTGTTTTCAACTTTAATTTATTACTTTTGCAAGCAAAGATATCAAAAACTTAGTGTGCGCTTTTATGGCGCCTTAATTACAATATAAGAAATGGGAAAATCAAAATCTAAGCTTTCTCTGTCGTTGTTGACGAAGAGCAACGTTTGGGCATTGGATGAAAATGAACTGTACCAATTGCTGATGGAGGGTAAGCATGAAGTGGGATATTCGGAAAACGAGGCACGCTACATGAACATTATACGCCCTGTTTTCGATTTGCAGCAACTGAACCGTGATGATGCAAAAAAAGTGTCGGCCCTTGAAGCCCAGCATTATCAAATCTTCCACTCTCCCAACGATGGTGATAATAACGCCATAGCCATACGCAAACGACCTATCAAGCGTATCACAGACTTGACATTGGAAAATATCCGACATTTGACTGCAGTGGAGGTTCTCGAGTTGATCAAGAACAACATGGACACTGGTTGGAATGGTATTCCACTTCATATACAGGATATCATAGAATCCACCTTCTATGTGGATAACACGACGATGCCTGAGAAGATGATGCACCGCAAGGGAGGTATCATCGACAAGCGCAAAGATGATGGTTATGATGTCCTTGAGTTGCTTCGAGGTTCGTGGGTGGAGGCTATCTTCCTGAAAGCCAAACCGAAGTACGAGAAAATGCATTTCGAGTCGAGTGGCAGTTCTATGTTGGGCCTGGGTGATGATGAGGATTTGGACGAGGAAGATGAGGATGACGACAGCGACCTTCAAGAGGAGGAGAACGACGAGGAAATGGACGACATGGATGATGAGGACCCCGAAGATGGTTACGAGGACATCCTGGGCGACACAACGCTTGACGACTTGGTGCGCGATGAGGATTCGGATTAACCTTTGGGCTTGAATCACATTCCTCTCCGAGCGCTTATACCTAATTATATATTAATTATATTTGGGCTATGTGGATGATTCGCAATAAGATACTGCCAGGGCGTCGCTTTGCGGCAATCAACCTGTTTGGTGTCCTGTTTGTCAAGCATGGTGTGAAAATCACTCCCATGTTGGTCAACCACGAGAAGATTCACACCGCCCAGATGTTAGAGCTGCTGGTAGTGTTTTTCTATCTCTGGTACGTTGTGGAATGGTTTGTGAGATATTTGCAACTGAGGGACTGGATGAAAGCTTACTATCAGATATGCTTTGAGCGTGAGGCTTATGCCAATGAGGCCAATTTGGGTTACTTGCGGACCAGACGGCTTTACTCGTTCTGGAAGTGGATGAAATAAAGGGGCGCGAATTTCGCGCCTTTTTTATGCCTTGATGTGAAGGAGGAGAACGTGCTGGGTTTGGAACAAAGTAAACATTATTATAGTTATTAAAACTTTAATTATAAATAGTATATATGTTAAATTGATAAATTATTAATATAATTTCGGTTAAAAAGTTAAATAAATGTTTGGTAGAGTGTTTGATTTGTGTTTAATTTGCAATCGCTGATGGAAAAAGGTACGTACAGAAATCCCTTTTCACAGCATTGTTAATCAAAAAGTTCCTTAAGGAAGAGTACATGCGCAAGACATCAATAATCATATCAGGCGTCCTGATGGCTTTATCGTTGGTGAGTCTGCTGGGGCTGCAGGTGAAATATGTGGAGGAGATTGTGAACATGCGCCGCGAGCATTTCAACGAGTCGGTGGAACACAGTCTCTACCAAGCGACTCATGAGTTGGAAGTTAGCGAAGCCCGGCGTTATCTGGAGCATGGCACGGCCGCCATGGACGGCATCGCCACCGCTTACGACTCAGTGATTGTGACGACCGACTCCTCTGTCATCCAGCACAAGCATCAGGTGACGGCGCGTGACGGTAGTGTATATTATTCTCTTGAGACCCATGCCAACACCAATTTCAGCAACCAGCTGGTTTCGGGCAGGAAGTTGAAAGACAAAGGTGTGGATTTGAAGAAAGTGTTGGCCGATAAGTACAACTACGAGAAAGGACTGGTTGACGAGGTCATCTACAGCCTGCTCTACACCGCAAGCGACCGGCCTTTGGATGACCGTATTGACTTCAAGGAGCTCGACCATATCCTGACAGCGCATCTCCACAACAACGGCATCGACATCCCCTATCATTTCGAGGTGCTCACCAGCAACGGACGTCGTGTTTATGCTTGTCCGGACTTTGCCTCCGACAAGGACGGAAAGTCAACGTTCTCGACCACCATCTTCAAGAACGACCCAGTGGAAAAGATGGGAGTGCTGAAAATCAATTTCCCCACCTTGGGCTCATATATCTACAGTTCTCTGAAGTTTATCGTGCCCGCCTTGATTTTCACCTTGGTGCTGATTATCTCCTTCATTGTGACCTTGGTGTTGATATTCCGCCAGAGGAGGTTGTCGGAGATGAAGAATGATTTCATCAACAATATGACGCATGAGTTCAAGACTCCGATATCGACGATTTCACTTGCGGCTCAGATGCTGAACGACAAGTCGTTGCCGAAGTCTCCTTCGATGCTTGAGCGTTTGTCGACGACGATTATGGACGAGACGAAACGTCTGCGTTTCCAGGTCGAGAAGGTGCTGCAGGTGTCGCTGTACGAGAACCAGAAGGCCAACTTCAAGTTGAAGGAGATCAATGCGAATGAGTTGATAGCCGGAGTGGTTCATACCTTCGCGTTGAAGGTGGAGAAGAATGGCGGCAAGATTATCAGTGACCTGAAAGCCAAGGACTCGATGATACTGGCCGATGACATGCACTTCACGAATGTGATGTTCAACCTCATGGACAATGCCGTGAAGTACCGACGCGAAGATGTGTCATTGGAGTTGAAGGTGTGTACATGGAACGAGGGAGACCATCTCTTGATTTCCATTCAGGACAATGGCATAGGCATCAAGAAAGACGACTTGAAGAAAGTGTTTGAGAAGTTCTACCGTGTCCACCGTGGCAACCTCCATGACGCGAAGGGATTCGGATTGGGCCTGGCCTATGTGAAAAAAATCATCACCGAGCACAACGGCACGATTCATGCCGAAAGCGAGCTTGGTATTGGAACGAAATTCATCATTAAATTATTAACGATAAAAAACGAGTGATTATATGGACGAGAATTTTGACGTTGCTCATATTCTTCTATGTGAAGACGATGAGAATTTGGGAATGTTGCTCCGTGAGTATCTGGAAGCCAAAGGCTACAAGGTTGAGTTGTGTGCTGACGGTGAGTTGGGCTACAAGTCTTTCAGAGAAAGCCGGTACGACCTGGCCATCTTAGACGTGATGATGCCGAAGATGGATGGTTTCACTCTTGCCGCCAAGATACGTGAATTGAATTCAGACACTCCTTTCATTTTCCTGACAGCCAAGACATTGAAGGAGGATGTTCTGTCGGGTTTCAAGATTGGCGCCGATGACTACATCACCAAACCTTTCTCCATGGAAGAGGTGGTGATGCGCATTGAGGCTATTCTGCGCCGCGTTCGTGGAAAGAAGAACAAAGAGACTACCGTTCACCAGATTGGCAGTTATCTGTTCGACACTCAGAAGCAGATACTGTCCCGCAATGGAGAACAGGTGAAGTTGACAACAAAGGAGGCTGAGTTGTTGACACTTCTGAGCAGCAAGGCCAATGAGTTGCTGCAGCGCGACTTCGCCCTGAAGACCATCTGGATAGACGACAACTACTTCAATGCCAGAAGCATGGACGTGTATATCACCAAGTTGCGCAAGCATCTGAAGGACGACCCCAAGGTGGAGATTCTGAATGTCCATGGAAAGGGTTATAAACTTGTCATCTCGGACGGGGAAACTGAAGGCAAAGAAGAGTAGATGTGCCATTTCGGCATACTGCCGAGTAATCATCTGATTCAAAACAAGAAAGCCAGGATTTGACGTCCTGGCTTTCTTGTTTGTATGGTAGCGGATAGTTCGCTTATTTCATGCTGAGGATAACGTTCATCACGTCCTTTCCTATCTGCTCAGCGGCTTCCATGTCGCTGGCCTCGCTATACACACGGATGATAGGCTCGGTGTTCGACTTCCGCAGGTGTACCCATTTGTCGGGGAAATCGATTTTCACACCGTCGATATCGTTCACTTCCTCGTCCTTGTAGATTTCTTTTACCTTGGCGAGGATGGCGTCCACGTCGGTTGAAGCGTCAAGGTCGATGCGGTTCTTGGCGATGCAGTAGTTGGGGTAGGTGAGCCTCAGTTCACTGACGGTTTTCTTCTCGTGTGCGAGATGGCTGAGGAAGAGTGCTATGCCGACAAGTGCGTCACGTCCGTAGTGAGCCTCGGGATAGATGACGCCTCCGTTGCCTTCGCCTCCGATGACGGCATTGGTGTCCTTCATCTTCTTCACCACATTCACTTCTCCCACAGCACTGGCATTGTATTGCATGCCGTATTTGCGGGTCACATCCCTGAGCGCACGGGTAGAACTGAGGTTGCTGACAGTGTTTCCTGGGGTGTGTTGAAGGATGTAGTCAGCGACAGTCACGAGCGTGTACTCTTCTCCATACATGTGTCCTTTCTCGTCGATGAAAGCGAGGCGGTCCACATCTGGGTCAACCACGAATGCCACGTCGTGTTCGCCTTTTGCCATGAGACTCATGATGTCGGCGAGGTTCTTCTCCAAAGGTTCGGGGTTGTGCTGGAAGTCGCCAGTCGGGTCATTGTAGAGCGGTGTGACATGCTTCACGCCCAGTTGTTCGAGCAACATGGGGAGAATGATGCCTCCAACGGAGTTGATAGCGTCGAAAGCGACTTTGAAGTCTGCCTTCTTGATGGCTTCCACATCGACGAGTTTGAGTCCCAACACCATGTCAATGTGCTTCTGGTTGTATGTGTTGTCCTCCTTGTATTTTCCGATGTGGTCCACGTCAGCATAATCGAAGTCTTCTGCCTCTGCGATGCGCAGTACCTCGTTACCTTCCTGTGCGTTGAGGAATTCTCCGTTGCTGTTGAGCAGCTTGAGCGCGTTCCAGTGTCTTGGATTATGACTTGCGGTGATGATGATACCTCCTTCAGCACCTTCACCTGTCACGGCTATCTCTGTTGTTGGTGTGGTTGCCAGTCCGATGTTGACAACATCGAATCCCATTCCCATGAGGGTTCCACACACCACATTCTTGACCATTTCTCCGGAGATTCTCGCGTCCCTTCCCACTACAATCTTGTTGGATTTCAATGTAGAGGTACGACGTATCAGTGTGGCGTAGGCAGAGGTGAACTTCACGATGTCGAGAGGGTTCAGACCTTCTCCAGCCCGTCCGCCAATGGTGCCACGGATTCCTGAAATTGATTTGATTAATGACATTGTCTTTAAAAGATTTTTAATGGTTTATTCCCGTGGAATAGCTTTATATATTTCCTTTAGTTCTTGCCAAGTTGGTACGTGATTTCATAATAGCAAGGCAGGACGTAGTTGGAAGCGTTGGTAGTGCCGGAAGCGTGTGGCACGATGAGTCTGACCTTCGCTATTTTGCCTGCAAACCTTGTCAAACGTACGAAAGTGAGAGGCTTAATCCATCCCTTAGGCACATTTGACCCATATCTTGAACTCATCATTCCTTCGGTGAAAGAGGCTGAGAAAGTGTTGTTCTTGTCGTTGTAGTTGCAGAGCATCTTGTCTACGATAGAAGGTGAGTAGTAGTTGGAGTAGGTAGAGTCTCCCGCTTCGATATCGTACTCCATGAACCTGCACAAGATGGTTCGGTTGATGATACTGTCTCCATTGGCTCTTGCCATCTCCTTCATGGTGCTTCCCTCGCCTTTCCGAACAATCTGCATGTAAATGCCATCGTCGTTGAAGAGGACAAATTCGTTAGCCACAGTGTCGGTCACGGTGTCGTTGGCGTAGAACTGCTCTTCGGTGATGACTTTTATCTTTCCGCAAATATCGTTGTCTTCGAGGAATCGGGCAATGGCTCTCTTTTCTTTCTTTCTCATCTCGGCGTAAGTCTCTCCATCATTGCAACTTGTGGTGCAGAAGACGGTTGTCATGACAATCACGAGCGCTGAAAGCAGATAAATGGATCTTCTCATTTTTTTGTTTGGGTTATGTGTGTCGTTTGACAATCAATAAGTGCATCCATAGGGAGGGATGCCGCAATTTTCGTGCAAAGTTATAACTTTTTGCGCTAACAGCCCTTATTTTCGCTGTCTAAGTGTTGTTATTTATGATTATTTAAGGCGTGTAAGTGACTAAACCGTTTCTTGCACAGGTAGATGAGCAAGCCCAGCAGCGCATAATAGATGATGGAGGTCCAAAGGGAAGGTTGCCAATGCAGGGTGGCGTGGGGGAGTGAGGAGAAATAATCCACTGTCTGGTTCATGCCGTTCAGTAACCAGTGGATGACATTGCCGATAGCTCCGTCGATGCCCTGACCCAGTGATGTCTGCAACAACGTGCCGATGGAGAATGCCAATCTGAACAGCCACCACGCAACAGCCACCGTCATCAAGACGGAAGCAAGAATGCTGATGCAGATATTGGTGGCAATGCCCACAAGGGATATGGTTCCGAAGTGGTAGGCCACGATACCTGCCGTGCTCACTGTGGCGATGATTGAGATGAGGATGATGCCGACGAAGTAGCTTGATGTCTTTTTTGCCAAGGAAGGCATCACCGACTTGTTGATGACTACCTGCAGTCGACTGAGTGTGGGGGTGGCCAGGGTAATGCCGAACATAGAGACATACGACAACTGGAAACTGACATTCATGATGCTGAATGGGTCGAACAGAAGCATGATGAATGCGGAAAGCACCAATGCGTCAAGTCCCGACTGCTTGCCTCCGTAGAAGGTCTGTGCGAGACTGATAATGGTACACATGGCCGCAGCCCTGACCAATGAGGGTGGTGAACCAGCCAAGAGAGTGTATGCCCACAGGCAACTGATGATGAGCAGACGGGGTATCCATTTCCGCTTCCGGCGGAAGAATGAGGTGAGGAAGAAGATGTCGAGAAAGGAGTAGATGATGGTGAGATGAAAGCCCGACAATGCGAGTACATGGGATACGCCTGCGTTGGCGTAGCGGTTACGGAGCGTCATCCCCCTTTCTCTCAGTGCCCTTCGGTCGCCCAATGTCATGGCAGTGAGGATGGCTGCCTCCTCAGATGGTAATTCAAGGGTGTTGTACTGGTCGGTGATGCTTTTCCTCAACCTCGCCCATGAGAAAGAACTCGGGTGCTCAGATTTTTTCGCTTTCCACCACCTATTGGCATATTGAGTGGTGGTGATGTGTGAATAGTAGAGATGGCGTTGGTATCCCAGTAGTTGACGTCCTTCCTCGCCCTTGGCTTGAGTCTTCTCTATCTCACGCATCACTGACCTTCGGTATTTGGGACGGAACTGTATCACTTCCCCTGGTATCAGATGCATGGGACGGTCGCCAGAACTCCACAGGTAAACCAGTTGCTTACCTCCGTTTTTTCCGCAGTCGATGACGGTAGAGTAGCTGTTCTCTTTCTCTACTGCGTATTCGGCCACAGTCGCAGTCACGGTCTTGCCCTTGCTGTATCCCGGATGAGACATCGCATAGTGGGAGAATCCTGCCCTGACGATGCCGAGGGTCATGGCGAAAAGGATGGCGAGGACACCGAAAGTGGTGGTGTTGCCCTTTTTCCGCGCCATGAAAGGTAACGGCATGTAAATCAGGAACAGCAAAACGACCGAAGCAATAAAGGCATACTGCTGACCGAATGCCTTGGGATAACAGCATGTCAGTAGTATGCCTATGATGAAAGCCACTAAGATGCGCGGTAGTGGGGCCATCTTACAGTTAGAGGTTCTTCAGAGTGATGATTCTCTCGTGTGGGTTTTCTGCGCCAAAGACGTATGAACCTGCTACCAACACGTCTGTTCCGCTGTCGGCGAGTAGTCTGCCCGTGTCGGCTTTCACTCCTCCGTCAACCTCAATGAGGGCCTTGCTGCCCTTGTCGGAGATGAGTTGGCGTAGTTCCTTGACTTTGCTGGTGGAATGCTCGATGAACTTCTGCCCTCCGAATCCCGGGTTGACAGTCATGAGCAGTACCATGTCCACATCGTTGATGATGTCGTTGAGCATACAGACTGGCGTTGAGGGATTGAGGGTAACACCAGCCTTCATTCCTGCCTCGTGAATCTGCTGCACCACTCGGTGGAGATGGGGGCATGCCTCGTAGTGTACGTTCATCATCATTGCACCGAGGTCGCGCACTTCGTTGATGAACTTCTCGGGTTGCACAATCATCAGATGCACGTCGAGCGGTTTGGTACAGATTCTGGCCACTGCTTTCAGTACAGGGAAGCCGAACGAGATATTGGGGACAAACACTCCGTCCATAACGTCGAGGTGCAACCAGTCGGCCTGCGATGTGTTGATCATATCTATCTCCTTGTCGAGATGAGCGAAGTCGGCTGCCAAGAGAGAAGGTGATATTATCTGCATAATAGTATATGGATTATTAAGGTTGTAGCTTTGTTTATTTCAGTTCGAATGATGTCTGTCCAATCATCCTTGTGTCGGCGAAGATGAATATCTTGTACGTTCCGGCGCTGAGGTATTCGTTGACGTCCCAATAAAGTGTTACATCTTGTTCTTCTCCGTTGTACTCGATGTACTTTTTGATGGAGTAGGTGAGCTCCGTGTTTTCATATTGGAATGTAGCGTTGCTGTTGGTGAGAACAGAATTGTCGGGTTTGAGAATCCTTGCGTAGATGATTCTCTGCCCGTTTTGTGCGGTGACATTCTTTGTGATGGTGAATCCGAACGCTATGCTCCTCACGTCCTTGACTTTCTTGGCCTCTTTGTTTCGTTTGTTACGTGTCTGGACCCAGAATTTTGTGGCATCGAGTTGGGCTGCGATATCCACTTTGTCTTTCAGTTTGTTGCGCTCTTCCGACAGGCTGGTGATTTGCGTGGCTGCCTCGTCGTATTGTTTCTTGATGGTGGTGTTTTCAGCGGTGAGTGCCTCGTTGAGTCGGTTGAGGGAATCAACCTGGACGATATATGAACGCAGGATTCCACGAAGTGTCTCAATCTCCTTTTTCAGACGTGTGATTTCAGCCACGTCAGTAGCCTTGGTCCTTCTCAGTTCCTCCAGAAGCTCTTGGGTGTGGCGGCGTTCGATGTCAATCTGTGCCATCAGTGAGTCGTTGGTCAACTGCTTCTGCAGCTCACCGTATTGCACGTCGAATTGCTTGTACTGGTTCTCCATCTCCTGCTTGTTGATTTCGGCCAGTTGCATGAGTTCCTCGTTCTCTATCTTTTCGTTTTTGAGCGACTGGTTGAGGTAGATGATGGCCGCTGCAAGCGCTGCGATAACCACACCTACTGCACTCCAGATGATGATGTTCTTCTTCATTGCGGATGAATCGTTTTTTCAAAATCAAGTACAAACATAATCAAAAAAGCTGACATACGGTCGATGAATGTCGAAAAAAAGACTCATGAGGCGAAAAAAGGACGCTTTGGAGAAAAGAAAAGCCTTGCAGGCAATCGTCTGCAAGGCTTTTTCGCTTTTCCGGGAAAACCTGGGTTTCTAGTGGCTTCAAGTTTTTTGGCTGTCCAAAGAATCTTGGTTTTCCTCGTTCAAGAAGGATTAATCCTCGTCGGTGTTCTGCTCCTCGAATTCCTTCATCAGCTTCTGCTGGATGTCGGTAGGAACGAGTTCGTAGCTTGAGAACTTCATGGTGAACGAAGCGCGTCCACCAGTGATGGAACTGAGTGATGTGGAGTAGTTGGACAGTTCCTTCAGAGGCACTTTGGCTTGGAGAGTCTCGTATCCGCTTTCGCTGTGGCTACCCATAATCATGCCGCGACGTCCCTGCAGGTCGCTCATCACGTCACCCATCTTGTCGCTTGGCACGAATACCTCAACATCATAGATAGGCTCGAGCAGTTTTGGACCGGCGTTCTTGAACGCGTCGCTGAAGGCGTGACGACCAGCAAGCATGAAGGAGAGCTCGTTGGAGTCCACTGGGTGCATCTTTCCGTCGTAAACAATGACGCGTACGTCACGGGCGTAACTACCGGTGAGAGGTCCGGACTCGAGTCTGTTCATCACACCCTTCATGATTGCGGGCATGAAACGGGTATCGATGGCTCCACCCACAACGCTGTTGATGAAGACGAACTTGCCACCCCATTCGAGGTCGATTTCTTCCTTGCTCTTCACGTTGATCTTGAACTCCTGGTTTCCGAACTTGTAAACCACGGGGTCTTCCATTCCTTCAACGTATGGCTCAACGATGAGGTGTACTTCACCGAACTGTCCGGCACCACCCGACTGCTTCTTGTGGCGGTAGTCGGCCCTTGCGGTCTTGGTAATGGTCTCGCGGTAAGGAATCTTAGGCTCGTCGAACTTGATTTTGATTTTCTCGTTGTTCTCCATTCTCCATTTGAGGGTGCGGAGGTGGAACTCACCCTGTCCCTTGATGAGGGTCTGCTTGAGTTCCTTGCTCTGCTCGAGAATCCATGTTGGGTCTTCCTGTGCCATTTTCTGGATGGCGGCAATCATCTTCTCGGAATCTGCCTCGTTTTCTGGCTTCACTGACCTGATGTACTTGGGGTCTGGATATTTGACGAAGTCGAACCTGTAGTCGCAGTCTTTGTCAACAAGTGTGTTGCCTGTTCTCACGTCCTTGAGTTTCACTGTGCAACCGATGTCACCAGCCTTGAGCTCGTCAACAGGCATTCTGTTGGCGCCGGCGCAAACGAACAGCTGGGCTATACGCTCTTTTGAACCTCTGTCGGCATTGGTGAGGTCGTCGCCAACCTTAACGGAACCGCTCATCACCTTGAAGTACTGCACACCACCGATGTGTGGCTCGTTGGCAGTCTTGAAGAAATAGAGTGCTGTAGGTCCGTTGGAGTCTGGTGCTATTTCTTCACCTTTGGTGTTCTTCACTTTCGGCATCTCGTCAACGAAAGGCACGACATTTCCGAGGAATTCCATCATACGGCGAACGCCCATGTCCTTAGTGGCGCAAACGCAGAATACGGGATAAATGCTTCTTGTGACAAGTCCCTTGCGAATACCTTCTCTCATTTCGTCCTCTGTGAGGCTTTCTGATTCGAAGAACTTCTCCATGAGTTCGTCGTCGTTCTCAGCGGCTGCCTCCACCAGTGCATGGTGCAATTCTGTGGCCTTGTCGATTTCAGAATCAGGTATTTCCTCGATGATTGGAGCTCCACCTTCAGGTTTCCATGAATACTTTTTCATGAGGAGCACGTCGATGAGTGAGTTGAAGTTGGGACCCTCGTTGATGGGATATTGCACCTGTACAACCTTCTGTCCGTAAGTCTCACGGAGGCGTTCAACGCAGTTGTTGTAGTCGCACTTCTCGCTATCGAGTTGGTTGATAAGGAAGATGACAGGCTTTCCGAGTTTCTCTGTATATCTGAAGTGGTTTTGAGTACCTACTTCAGGACCTCTTTGTCCGTTGATGAGCAACACTGCGGTGTCAGTGACATTGAGGGCAGTGATGGCGGCTCCGACGAAGTCGTCAGAACCCGGGCAGTCGATGAAGTTGAGCTTCTTGCCGTTCCATTCTGTGTGGAAAACGGTTGAGAAGACGCTGTATCCATACTCTTGCTCTACAGGAAAATAGTCGCTCACGGTGTTTTTCATTGTAATTCTACCGCGGCGACTGATCACCCCAGCCTCAAACAGCAGGGTCTCGGTAAGTGTGGTTTTACCCGCACCGTCATTGCCTAAGAGGGCAATGTTCTTAATCTCTTTTGATTGGTAAATTTTCATAATTGTTACGCTTTGTTATCTTAGGTTTGAATATTCTTTCCGCTATTCGCAAAAACACATTTGCGGCGTTTTTTCAATGCCGCATCGCGTGATTTTTCTTTTCAAATGGCGAATGTACGACAATTTGGCCGTTTAGAAGTTTGCTAAAGATATGTTGTAAAACATATTGGCGGTCTTTTAAGTACATTTTCGCTGAAAGTCGGTGCGAAGTTACAAAATATTCTTAATTTTGCAAAATTATGGCGAGTATATATATACATTTTCCTTTCTGCAAGAGCAGATGTATCTATTGTGACTTCTTTTCAACAACGTTTCTTGGGCTTCGTAGCCGTTATGTTGAGGCGTTGAAGAAGGAGTTGGAGATGCAGTGCGGCTATCTGTCGTCTTCTCAGGTCAAGACGCTTTATTTTGGCGGAGGCACGCCCTCACAGATGGATATAGGCATGTTGTCGGAGGTGATGGATTGTGTGTACTCTCATTTTGATGTGTCGCCTGATGCGGAAATTACGATGGAATGCAATCCCGACGATTTGAGTGATGAGTATTTGTGCGCTCTGAGAACGCGCCTTCCTGTGAATAGGTTGAGTCTTGGTGTTCAGACGTTTGACGATGGCCGGTTGTCGTTCCTGCGTCGTCGCCACAGCGCTTCGGGGGCCATTGAGGCATTGCGAAGGTGCAGAGCCCATGGCTATGACAATCTGAGCATCGATTTGATATATGGTTTCCCTGGCCAATCGCTTGATGAGTGGGAAGCCGACATCGACAGAGCAATCGACCTTGGTGTGGAGCATCTGTCGGCCTATTCATTGATGTATGAGGAGGGCACGGCCTTGTACGATATGTTGTCGTCAGGTGCTGTGGAAGAGGTGGATGAGGAGGTTAGCGTCAGTATGTACGAATTGCTGTTGAAGAAGCTGACAGCCGCGGGTTACCGCCATTATGAGATTTCCAATTTCTGCAAGCCTGGATTTCATTCCCGTCATAACAGCGGTTATTGGGATGGTTCCCATTATCTCGGCATAGGAGCCGGTGCCCATTCCTACAATGGAAAGTCGCGTGAATGGAATGAGTGTTCGATAGAACTGTATCTCGCGGGGATATTGGAAGGAAAGAACGGCTATAGGGGTAGTGAGATGCTGGATGACCGTACCCGTTTCAATGAGATGCTGATGATCTCGTTGCGCACTTCCTCTGGAGTGAACCTGACACGATTGGAGCGTCAGTTTGGCCAGGAGATGAAGATATTGCTTCTGTCCAAGGCTGCCCCATACATTGACAGAGGACAATTGGAGGTCGATCGCTATGTACCTATCGACACTGTGAAACCTACGGCAGATGAAGCACTTCGTCTTACACGCGGTGCTGTCTTCACTTCAAATGGAATCATCTCCGATTTGTTCCTGTAATCGATGCATCAGACGAATCTTACTCTCTCTCACAGATATGTGTCGGAAAAAGTATGGAGCTTTCTCTGAAACTTTTTTGTACATATCTTATAATAAAATGTATTGGTGTGCGTTATAAAAGTAAAGGGAGCGACAGAACCGCTCTCACAACACCCAAAACACATGCCTATGACAAATTCTACTCCTCCTTCCAACACATCTTCCACCCAACGTATCGTAGAAATGAAGCGTAAGGCGCTTCACGCAAGTGGTGATGCTTTATTTCTTGTTCGCTTGTTTGCGCGTATGTGTCAGCAGGGACAACTCCGTGGTACTGAATTGCATGCAACGGCAATGCATGCCTTTTAAATCCAGACCTTATTCCATCGTCAGAACGGAGTGTTCTCCTTGAGTTTGAGAAAATTAAAGGCTGCGAATCGGTTCGCAGCCTTTAATCGTTGGTCTATAAAAGAATTGACTGTTTGAATTTGAGTCTTTGACAGTTGGCTTGTCGTTACGACTTGCGTGAAACGTAACTGCCGTCACGGGTGTCAACCTCAATCAAGTCACCCTCGTTGATGAAGAGAGGTACGCGGATTTCCACACCGGTCTCAAGTTTTGCCGGCTTGGTGGCGTTGGTGGCTGTGTCACCCTTGAGTCCTGGCTCAGTGTAAGTCACTTTAAGCACAATCTTGATGGGAGCCTCTGCGGTGAGGATTGCTCCAGTCTGGTCGTCGATAGAGGCCATCACCATTGTTTCGCCCTCCTTCAGGAAATCGCCGCCAGTGATGAGGTCTTTGGCGATATTGACCTGTTCAAAAGTCTCAGTGTTCATGAACACCATGTCGTTCCCTTCCTTGTAAAGGTACTGGAACTGTTGGTGAGAAACGGTCACGTCTTCGAGCTTTGCCGATACGATCCATGTGCGTTCGAGTACACGTCCGTCCTCCACATTGCGGAGTTTTGTAATCATCACTGTGTTGCCCTTACCTGGTTTCTTGTGAAGGAAGTCGATGACTACCCAAATCTTGTTGTCGTCGAGGCGGAGGCATACGCCTTTCTTGATGTCACCTGCTAAAATCATAAATTTGAATGTTGTTTGTAATAAAAATAATATTCCTGAATGATAATTGTCGAATTGAGGAATCAGGGCCTCCTGACCTTGGTTCGTTCTGTGACGCTTTTTCTATTCCCTTTTTCCCCTGTTGAATGCGGAGAAGCGGAAAAAGTCTGATAATAATCAGAAAATCAAGCGCAAAATTAGTGTTTTTTCATAAAATGACAAAAAAAAGAGCGTAAAAACCCGATAAACTTTGGGTAATAATTAAAAAATCACTAATTTTGCACGCTGAAATCCATGAACGAGGTGTCAAAAAAGGAGTGAAAGTTGATACGTCGTCAAGGAATTCCAACACGTTTGTTCATAAAAGTCGTGATGACAGAATGAGTGTTGGGTGAAAATCAAGCCAAGCAATTGAATGAATAATAATCACAAATAAATATCAAATAAGATGAAAAGAACATTCCAACCTCACAACAGAAAGAGAGTGAACAAGCATGGCTTCCGCCATCGTATGTCAACAGCCAATGGTCGCCGTGTATTGTCTATGCGTCGCAAGAAGGGTCGTAAGCAACTTACAGTATCGAGCGAGCGTCATGGTAAATAACCGATTAGTGTTATATGCGAAAAAATAAGCAGGAGTACTGACCTACTTCTGCTTTTTTTGTTGTATATTTGCATGATGAATTGGAATGTATTCAATTCAAGTAGAAAAAACATCGATATATGGGACTGAAAAAATATTTCAAAGGTAAATCTGGAGTTCTTTTCTGGTTCAACGCGCTTCTGGCTTTGGCCGTGTTGATAGGAGTGCCACTCGCTGCGTTCTACTCCCTGAACAGTCTGACACATCATGGAGAGAAAATCACTGTCCCCAACGTGGTGAATGTGGATGCCTATCAGGCAACAGAGATGCTGAAGAAGGAAGGGCTCTTGTGCATTATCGGTGACTCCACCTATTCACCAGGGCATAAGCCAGGTGCCATTCTTGAGCAGACACCTGCAGCGGGAAGCGTGGTGAAAAGTGGACGTATCGTCTATCTGACCATTAACCTCAACGGCAAGCCTTTGGTCAGAATGCCTGACTTGGTGAACAACAGCTCATGGCGTGAGGCTGAGGCAAAGCTTAAAGCACTTGACTTCAAGCTTTCTCCAGTGCAGGAAATCCAGGGCTATCCTAAAGGCCTGGTTGTCGGAATCAAACAGGGTACAAGGGAAGTTCACAAAGGTGACTTGATATCCACTGAGCGCGCCTTGACTCTTCTTGTGGGTGCCGGCTTCCCAGAGGACACGCTTGGCTATGTTGACGACACCATCATGGTGGAGACTGCTGCTGATTTTGACACCGACGACTCAGTGACAGAATAATGGATATCTCGCTCCCTCCATCCCATCCACTTGTGTCATCCGACTACGATGACATCGACGACGAGAGCCTTGACGCACTTTCCGCGCATAGCGAGTTCGCCGATTTGGATGCTGGTGACGGCGAAACATCCCAATTGTATGAGCATTACCGCATCCCCGTAGATAAGAACCAGAAGATGGTTCGGGTCGATAAGTTCTTGTTCGACCAACTTAGCGGTATATCGCGGAACCGCATCCAGAATGCCGCCGACGCGGGTTTCATCTTCGCCAACGACCGACCGGTGAAGCGAAGCTACAAGGTGAAGCCCTTCGACGTCATCAAGGTGATGCTCAACCGGCCTCCTTACAACAACGACATCCTTCCCGAGGATATTCCTTTGGACATTGTTTATGAGGACGATGATGTGCTGGTGGTGAACAAACCAGCAGGCCTGGTGGTACATCCGGGCGTTGGCAACTGGACGGGTACGTTGCTCAATGCCTTGGCATGGCATTTCAAGGACGACTCACGCTACGACATCAACAACCCCGACATAGGATTGGTACACCGCATCGACAAAGACACGAGCGGTTTGCTCTGCATAGCCAAGACTCCTGAAGCCAAAACATCGCTTGGCCGTCAGTTCTTCAACAAGACAACACAGCGTGAGTACAATGCCCTTGTATGGGGGAATATCCCCGAAGACGAGGGACGAGTGGAAGGCAATATCGGGCGCGACCCACGAAACAGGATGCTGATGGCCGTCTTTCCTGAGGGTTCAGACCAAGGGAAGCATGCGGTGACCCATTATTATCCTCTGGAGCGGTATGGTTATGTCACATTGGTGAAGTGTGTGCTGGAGACTGGACGAACGCATCAAATCAGGGTGCACATGAAGCATATCGGCCATGTGCTCTTCAACGACATACGCTATGGAGGTGATACTATCCTCAAAGGTACCACACATGCCAAGTATCGTCAGTTTGTGGAGAACTGTTTCAAGATTTGCCCCCGCCAGGCCTTGCATGCCAAGACGTTGGGTTTTGTGCATCCCCGCACAGGAGAGCAAATGATGTTTGATTCTGAACTTCCCGCCGACATGTCGGCTTTGATAGAGAGATGGCGCAATTATTATCAAACAACAATCATGGGACATTAACCATTGACATTGAAAAACGAGTAAACATACAATATTATTATCATTAAAACAATGAAGAAGACAATAGCAATCATAGCAGGTGGTGACTCTTCGGAGCACGATGTGTCGCTCCGTAGTGCTGAGGGCATTAATTCATGGATTGACAAGGAAAAGTACGATGTATATACAATAGAGATTAAAGGACTGACTTGGGAGGCCCATCTTTCCGATGGCAGCAAGTCTCCAGTCAATCGTCATGATTTCAGCTTTGAGGACCATGGCAAGAACGTGAAACCCGACTATGCCTACATTACCATTCACGGCACCCCGGG
>JAFXVU010000022.1 GCA_017534705.1 Bacteroidaceae bacterium | reverse complement strand
TGGTGTTTGGCGCTGAGAGAGAACACCACCTTGTCGTCTTTCATGAACCAATAGTCGGCAGCTTCGACATGGTCCAGATATCCGGTCTCCCCTATAGGTATCACATGGGAAGAATCGCAATAAACAAGGTAATAGCGGTCGATGTCGCTATACTTGCAGATGAATTCCTCACCGAGGACAGGGCGCCGTTTCCTGATGTCCTTTTGGGTGAAGACATATCCAGATCTGCAGAGTATGCTGAGAACGATATACAGCAGTAAGGCAATAGGCATCAGCATAACCCATACGATATGATTGGTGTAAAACCCATAGATGAAAGCCGCGATGAAGAGCAACAACATGCCTCCAAAAATGGAAACGATGACAATTTGCGTACGGGTCAATTTCATTTTGCACACCACGCTCTTCTCCTGATTAGATGTATTTGCTGTCATAATATAGAAGGATTAATTAGAATCAATTAAAGGGCAAGACGGAAACCAAGGCCGTCGTCTCTGTACTCAGGTGTGTAACTGCTGCGGTAGGACACGCGGCAATGCCCTGCGTTGTTAAACCAACCGCCACCACGGTATACGCGGAAAGAACTCGACGATTCGCCTTTAGGGTCTAACTGTGCCGAACCATTGTAATCATTATACCCGTCCTCACACCATTCATAAACGTTGCCGCTCATATCATACAACCCCAATTTGTTAGCTTTCTTTGTGCTAACAGGATGAGTGTTACCACTACTGTTTCCATCATACCAGGCCACATCTCCAATATTATTACTTCCAGAGAACTTATAATGTTGCCTCTTGTTGCCGCCACGAGCGGCGTACTCCCACTCCGCCTCGGTGGGCAAACGGAAGCTCTGGCCAGTCAAATCATTAAGTTTGTTGATGAACACCTTGCAGTCATCCCAACTCACTTGTTCAACAGGGTTCTTAGCGCCTTTAAAAGTCGATGGGTTGCTGCCCATCACTGCCTCCCAAACCTCTTGAGTTACCTCCGTCTCTCCTATCATATAAGTGCTCAGCGTCACACTGTGCACAGGCTTTTCCCAATTGTGAGCATCGTCTCCCTGCTCGCTCGTCCCACCCATTTGGAAGGTGCCACCTTCGACACGTACCATGTTGAAAGAAGCACCATTGACAGTAAAAGTCTGAATGTTGCTCTGGTACTGAGATGCAGCCGTCGGCACGCTTATCACCAGTTTGTATGTATTCTTGCTGTGGAGCATCTGGAAATCGTAGTCGCGGAAATTCACCTCCAAAGGCAGAAAACCGGGAGTCACGACTGTGAGTTTCGTCGCACGGTCGGCCATCCAAACCCAGTACTCGCTCGCGCTCCATTTCTTCTGGTCGAGCACCATGCTCCCATCCAGCTTCACATCGTTCAATGCAATCTGAACCTTCACCAAACCGGCAAGGTTGCCGTTGTCATCCACCCGCTGGTACTTCTCGTCTCTCGCCGTGGCATCATCAGGCAGCAACCTCATGCTCTCTACCGTCAGCTTCTGAGCGGAGAGCGGCAAGGCGAACAACAGCAAGAATGCTACCAACAATGATTGTATGGTAAATCTCCTCATAACATCTTGATTCATGTTTTTCGACGCAAAAATAAACATTTATCGCCATTAAGAAGGCATATCAAGTCCTGTTTTTGACAGAAAGAAATGATTTCAACAATCAAAAATGCGATTAAGTGAGCGCAGAGCCGAACTTGTTCGAACTATGCCGAGCGTGAGCATTTTAGGCGAAGCCAATGGTCAATGTTCAATGTTCAATCATCAATCCCTCCAAGGGGCGGGGTGCCTGAAAGGCGGGGCGGGGTCTTACCCCCTGCAGACGAATAGAGGAGTATAGTGCACCCCCGTTTTCTCTATGCCGAGCGTGAGCATTTTAGGCGAAGCCAATGTTCAATCATCAAAAATGCGATTAAGCGAGCGCAGAGCCGAACGTGTTCGAACTATGCCGAGCGTGAGCATTTTATCTAATGGTTAATGGTCAATGTTCAATGGTCAATGTTCAATGGTTTACTAAAGAGCAAGGCGGAAACCAGTGTAGCCATGGGGTTTGTACGGTAAATAATGGGAGCGGATGGATACATCGCACCACCTTTCCTCGCTATAACAATCACCACCTCTGATCACACGATGTATGCCTCGATTCGGACCTTTAGGATTGTTTTGTTTAGAACTCTTATAATTGCCATACCAGTCATTGCACCACTCTTCCACGTTGCCGCTCATATCATAACATCCCAAAATATTTGGTTTCTTCGAACCCACAGGATGAGTTCTCGCTTGGTTTTCTTTTGTTCTCTTCCAAATCGGACGATTATCATCATCGTTCAAGTATTTATCACCGCTATTTCTCCAGAACCAGGCAACATCATTCAAAGTATCACTACCAGAGTAGACGAAATCTTTACTTTTGTTACCACCACGAGCAGCAAACTCCCATTCAGCTTCCGTCGGTAAACGAAAAGACTTCCCTGTCAATAAATTGAGTTTCTCAATGAAAGACTTGCAATCATCCCAACTGACATTTTCCACAGGGTTCTTAGCGCCTTTGAAGTGTGATGGATTGTTGCCCATCACTGCCTCCCACAGTTCTTGAGTCACCTCCGTTTCACCAATCATGTATGTGCTCAAAGTCACAGCATGAACAGGTTTTGCATCTTTTACTAGTAGTTGTAATATTCTATCATTCCTATCTAAAGAATCTTCATTGGCCGTACATCCCATTTCGAAAGTACCTCCATCCACTTGAACCATATTGAAAGACACGCCTTTGACTGTAAAAGTCTGAATGTTGTTCTTGGACTGAGAAGCAGTTGCTGGTACAGTTATCACCAACTTGTAAGTGTTCTTGCTGTGCAGCATCTGGAAGTCATAGTTGCGGAAGTTCACCTCTAAGGCCTGGAAACCGGGAGCCCGAACCGTCAACTTGGTCGCGCCGTCGGCCATCCACACCCAGTACTCGCCCATAGCCCATTTACGTTGGTCAAGCACCATGCCACCATCCAGTTCCACACCTTCTCGTGGTATAATGACCTTCACCAATCCAGCGAAGTTTCCGTTGTCATCCGTCCGCTGGTACTTCTCGTCCTTCGCCGTGGCATCGTCAGGCAGCAGCACAAAACTCTCCACCGTCAGCTTTTGAGCGGAAAGCGGCAGACTGAATAACAGCAAGAATGCCACAAACAGTGATTTAATGGATAATCTCCTCATAACATCTTGATTCATGTTTTCGACGCAAAAGTAATCTTTTATCAGCATTAAGAGGACAAACTCAGTCTCTTTTTTGACGAAAAGAGTAGATTTGCTGACGAACCACCACTCCCCACCCCTTCAAGGGGCGGGGTGCCTGAAAGGCGGGGCGGGATCTTAACCCCGGCAGATAAATAGGGCTTAGTTTTTACCGTCAGTTCGATGAATTGATGATAATTACAAAAGGCTTTGCCATACATGAAAATTCATGGAAAATTAATGGAAAATTAATGGCAATTCATGTTTAACCAACAACACTCCATCAAAATTACAAATATGATATTTACGTCAAATTCGCGTTTTATCCTCTCGTTTTGGAAAAGAACTAAAGAGCAAGGCGGAAACCGAGGTAGTAGCTGCGGTCGAACGGCACGGAGTAGTTGCGATTCGACACGCGGCAGCTCCTGGCGCGGCTGTACCAACTGCCCCCACGAAGCACGCGGTCAGAGCCCGTTGCTGCACCTTTAGGATTATTCTGCGGTGAACTGCCATAGTATTCCTTGCCATACCTGTCCTCGCACCACTCCCATACATTGCCGCTCATATCGTAGATGCCCAACTCGTTCGCTTTCTTTGTTCGCACGGGATGGGTCTTGCAGTTGATAGCATTTACTTTATCCAGACTCCAATCCGAATCAGTACCGCTTAAGTACTTGTCGCCGCTGTTCTGCCAGTACCAAGCCACATCATCAATCGTGTTGCTGCCCGAGTACTTTGTCTTTCCGCTCTTGTTGCCACCTCGCGCGGCGAACTCCCACTCAGCCTCAGTGGGCAAGCGGAAATGCTGACCAGTCAAATCATTAAGTTTGTTGATGAACACCTTGCAGTCATCCCAACTCACTTGTTCAACAGGGTTCTTAGCGCCTTTAAAAGACGATGGGTTAGTGCTCATTACAGCCTCCCACAACTCCTGGGTCACCTCGGTCTCGCCTATCAGATATGTGTCCAGCGTCACGCTGTGTGCTGGCTTCTCATCATCCTTAGCATCACCACCCTGCTCTGGGGTCGCGCCCATCTGGAACGTGCCACCCTGCACACGTACCATCTTGAACTTCACACCTTTGACTTCAAATGTCTGCAAATCTCCCCAAGAAGACGAGGGTTGCGACACAACCGCATTGTTATTGTTGTTCTGCACAGGAACTGCCGACTGCGCCAAGGTGCCCGACAGCTCTGCCGCCTGGTTCTCATTCACCGTAGCATTCACGCTCGCTGTCACATACCCATCCTTGCGGATTTCTACCTTATGACTGCCCACACCGATGTTGCGGAAGGTACCAGGATTGCTTCCCACTTTAACACCGTCCACATACACATCACTGCCGAGGGGCTTGTAATTCACGCGCAGACTACCCGTCAGGCGTTCCAAGGCGGGGATGTCCAAACGGCGGTTCTCCCTCTCACCCAATGTGATGTCTTCCTTGTAGGTTCGGTAACCATCAAGCTTAGCCTCTATGCGGTGGGGTTCAGTCGATAGCGTCAAGGTCTGAGGAGCTGTTCCTCTCTGCTTTCCGTCTATGTATATCTGCGCTCCCTGTGTGGCGCAGCTCACCTGTAAGGTTGAAAGTATGGACTCCAGCTTTATCACTTTCGTCGGGGTGTTGTCGCCCACTTCTACAGAACCACTCTGACGAGCATAGCCTTGGGCTGACACCTCATAGTTGTAGGTACCCCTATCGACAAGTCTGCTGTATTCACCATCGACTAAAGCCACATCTTGCCCGTCAATAGTCAGAGTGGCACTCTTGGGGTCGACTGTGAACGCCAGGAATCCCTTACCGTCGTCCTGCTACACCCCAGCTGTCGGCACGGTTATCACCAACTTGTAAGTGTTCTTACTGTGCAGCATCTGGAAGTCGTAGTTGCGGAAGTTCACCTCCAAAGGCAGAAAACCGGGAGCCACCACTGTGAGTTTCGTCGCACGGTCGGCCATCCAAACCCAGTACTCGCTCGCGCTCCATTTCTTCTGGTCGAGAACCATGCTTCCATCCAGCTTCACATCGCTCAAGGCTATCTGAACCTTCACCAATCCGGCAAGAGTGCCGTTGCCATCCACCCGCTGGTACTTCTCGTCTCGTGCCGTGGCATCGTCAGGCACCAGCACAAAACTCTTCACCGTCAACTCCTGTGCGGAGAGCGGCAAGGCGAACAACAGCATAAATATCGCCATCAGATAATGTACGGATAATCTCCTCATCATATCTTGATTTTTGTTTTCCACGCAAAAATAAACATTTATCGCCATTAAGAAGGCATATCAAGTCTTATTTTTGACAGAAAGAAATGATTTCAACAATCAAAAATGCGATTAAGCGAGCGCAGAGCCGAACTTGTTCGAACTATGCCGAGCGTGAGCATTTTAGGC